>JAJXXL010000384.1 GCA_021781115.1 Planctomycetota bacterium | reverse complement strand
GTTCCATCGCAGCCTCGTTTCAGACGACCTGTCTCATTATTACGCAACCGCCGCCGGATTTTACCATTCCGCCCTACCCCCGTAAATTCCTCTCACCGGCGCGTCATTTTTGATCCGACCTGCAAACTATTCGAGGGGGTGGTGAACAACCGCCAGTGTTTCCAGATCGAGGGTGGCCAGCGACCGGGGCGATGCGCGATACACGGCGCCGGGGTTCAAGACGAGTGTTGGGCCCACCTGGTCGCGGCGGGCCACGTGCGTATGCCCGTGACATACGACGTTCCACGCTCGGCTGTCAATCGTGTTGCGCAACAGTTCGCCGTCGTCGCCATGCAGCAGCGCGATCTTCACCCCCAGGAATTCCAGTTCGCCAAACCGCCCGTGGTATCGCTGCCCCGCGTCGAGAATCGCACGGCTCAACTCAAACGGGGCATCGACATTGCCCAGCACGAAATAGGTCGGCCAGGGTTCGAACAGCGGTACGATTGCAGGCGTGCCAATATCGCCGCAATGCAGCACGCATGCAACCTGCTCGCACCGCAATCGCTCGATTGCGGCCAGCGTGAATGGAACATGTCCGTGCGTGTCGCTGACAACGCCGATGCGCATGAAGGTTCCTCAATGCCGGCCGCCGGCGCAACCGGCAACCTGCTACCGCCGGGTCTTGCCTTTTGCAGCCGGTCGCGCGAGTTCGGAATTTCCGATGAGTTGAATTTTTGACGCCTGTTTTCCACCCGCTGTGGCAACATTCTCGCGGGAGATGGGCTGCGGCTCCTGATCTCTGCGTAATCGCCCCTCTTTGAGAAATCGAACCGTGTAATCAAACGTTTCGGGCGCTTCGCACAGGTAGGCGTGCTTATACGGCAAAATCGTGAAGTCGACCGCGCCCGCCAGTCGCGTGCTCAAGACCGACACCGTTCCATCGTCATCGCCCGGAATCAGTGGGTTGAAGCCCTCGGGTGTGCCGCGGCCCCCGGCGATGACCGCATACGGCAGCGACGGGGCGGGTAAACGCGCCAGAAAACCGTCGGGGTCGCCGACAAGCTGCTGACCCGCGGGCCCGAACGCCATCTTGTAGACGACGTTCGACCGGAACATGTCGGCCAGATGCGCCCGCTGGTTGGGCGTGGCGATCATCACCAGCCGATCCAGCCGCGAGTCCTGATGCTTTGCCAGATAGGCACGTACGACCAACCCGCCCATGCTGTGAGCCACGAAGTGAATTCGCCGGACGCCCTGCATCGACTCGACCACCGAATTCAAAAAACCGGCCGCAGTGGGAATATCGACCCGCGTACTGGGGTAGTCGATCGCAAACGCCGTAAAGCCAGCCTGTTGCAAATGCAGTTGCATTTTTTGAAACGACCTGGCCGACCGGGCAATGCCATGCACAAGAATTACCGCGTCGCCCTGCATCTCGGGAAGCTTGAGTTCGTGCCGCACCTTTTGCAGTTCCTGGCGACATTGATCCAGCGAGCCATAAACCTTTTCGGCGTCCTCGGGGTCGATGAGTCGAAACTGGTCCGACTGGACATCGTGCTGCACGCGCCAACCTTGAAAGTACTCGACGTCACCCCAGTAATGGCGACCCAGCAACGGCCTGGCCGGCCGCGCGGGGTTCGTTGCCTCTTCGTCATCAGTCGTCGAATTCGCCGCGTTTGCGGCCGGTTTCGCATTCGCGCCGTTCGGCGCCGCGTCGTCGGCACCGCCGACGCGCGCCAACCCGGCCCCCATGATCGCCAAAACCAGCCAGGGCCCGAAACGCGGGGCCGTTCGAGCGATTGCTCCCCATCGCAAAAAGTTGCTCGACCGCAGTTTGGAACAAAACCTCATCGAATACCCCGGTCAAAACGCGCACCCACAACCGCCAGGCAAAAAAACTCTCGACAATCGGCCGGGCAAGGTGCCGAACTCGGCATCGCAGCCCGCATTTCGATTGTACGGCCATTCGATAAATCCTGAAATGGCGAACTGCGGCGAATCGCGCCGCCCGCCCGCCACGATGAATCTGACAGCGTTTCGTCACTGGATCTTCACTCGACTGGCCCCAGACCTAGCGATGATGTCAGCTCGCAACCACAACAGGTTGCGGTTCACGTTAACCGAGATTACACGACGAGAGTACATGACACCCATATTTTTTGACACGATCACGACCTGCAGGCTTTGGCCGCGCGGGCCTTGTGAAAAGCAGGAAACATCTCTCGCGCTGCCCGTTTTCGACGGCTACGGGCGCATCACCCCCGACGCTGCCCGTAGCACGCCACTAGCGCGCGTGTTTGGGCTCAGAAATGCCCAGCGCCCCACCTGTACACTCGCGTCAGGTAAACGCCGACTGCGCGTGCGCGATGCCCTGAAACCACTGCCGACCATTGCCCGCCGCCGCGTCGGCCAGCGAAACCGCCCGGCCGGCGGCCCGCTTGAACCAGATGCCGAAGTTGCGCACCGTTTCGACCCAGTTGTCGCCGTTGACCTGCAAGCGTTCAAGAATCGGAGCCAATTCGCTGGGAATGGCCCCCCGCTTGTCGCTGCGTACGGAACGCCCCGTCCAGTCGAGCAGCTTCAGGTATTCGTCAATCCGCAGCGGC
>JAJXXL010000364.1 GCA_021781115.1 Planctomycetota bacterium | reverse complement strand
TGCAACTCGACCTCGCCATCGGCGGGCGGTGGGCCTGCGGCCGTCGGCGCCGCGCGGGCCACGTCGAGCACAACCTCGCCAGCGTCAGTGAACTTGATCGCATTACCCACCAGGTTCACGACCACTTGCCGTAACCGGCCCAGGTCGCCGCAGAACTGGTCGGGCACGTCGTGCGCGATGTGGCACGCCAGTTCAAGCCCCTTGCGGTGAGCCCGCAGCGCCAGCGACTTGAGCGTGTCGCCCAAGTTGTCGCGCAGGCGAAACGCGGCGCTGTCCAGCTCAAGTTTGCCCGCCTCGATCTTGGAGAAATCGAGAATATCATTGATCACCGCAAGCAGCGAATCGCCCGATTCGCGAACCAGCGACAGGTACTCGCGCTGCGAGGCAGACAGGTTCGTATCGAGGACCAGTTCCGTCATGCCGATGATCGCGTTCATCGGCGTGCGGATCTCGTGGCTCATGTTCGCCAGAAAATCACTCTTGGCCCGATTGGCTGCCTCGGCAGCGTCTTTCGCCTCGCGCAGGGCTTCTTCGACCTTCTTTTGTTCCGTGATTTCGCACGATACGCCGAACGAACCGATCACATTGCCGTCGGCGTCGCGCAGCGGCAACTTCGATGTCGAGACCCAGGTTTCGCGGCCGTCAGGCCAGACTTCATGTTCCTGCATGTCGAGCATCGGCACGCCAGTACGCATCACCTCTTGTTCGTCGTCGCGGGCCTTGCGGGCGTGCGCTTCACTGAAAAAATCGAAATCCGTGCGGCCTTCGACCTGCTCGGCGGATGTCAGCCCAAACTTAAGCGCCACGCCCTTGCTCGCCCGCAGGAACCGGCTCGACGCATCCTTGAAATAGATGCTGTGCGGAAAATAGTCCATCAGGCTATGCAGCAGGTACCGCTCCTGTTCGAGCGCCGCCTGTGCCTGCCGTTGGTCAGTCAGATCCCGCAGAATGCCGGTGAACGCCTGCGTTTGCAGGCCCCCCACGGCGCTCAGCGCCAGCTCCAGCGGAAATTCGCTGCCCGACTTTCGCCGGCCCCTGAGCTCGCCCGCCGCCGTTTCGCGCCGCCCCGCCTGGGCAGCCGCGAGCCGCCCTTGCACGAGCGCCCGCGAACCGGGCGCCAACAGCAGCGAAACCGGCTGCCCGATCGCCTCGTCGGCCGTGTACCCGAACATTCGGCACGCCGCCGCGTTGAATGACACGAGCCGCCCCGCCGCGTCCAGCGTCATCATTCCGTCGGCGGCGGTGTCGAGGATTGCCCGCGTTTCGAGTTCGGTGGCCCGTAGCCGCGCCGATGTCTGTCGCAACCGCAGCACCAGCGCAATGAGCCCCACCAGCCCAACCGCATAAATCACCGACGTCAGCCCCAGTGTCTGCCGCAACTCGGCGGCCGCCTCACGGATTTGCGCCGGCAGTGCCTCGCCGTGAATCGACGCCGAACGCACCAGGTCGTGCGCCAAGCCATGCAGATCCCACAAGACCCAGATCGTGCCCGCTACGAATATCGTCACCAGCACCGCCGCGAATCCTTCGCGCAGCGTACCAAGTTCGGCGCTTCGTTTCGGCTGTTGCGGTTGCGGCACATCTGCCGCGGCGACGGGCGTCGGCGACGTCATCGCTGCCTCCTGCCGGTTCTGGTGTTTCCAACTGAAGAATGAAATCGCGGCGCGCTCGACAACACGCCCGCGAAAAAGATCGAACGCACGAAACTGCGGCGCCAAGCCGCCGGCCCCACACGTCGCTACGAAAGTTGCAAGAGTTTACCTGAGACATTCCTGACAGGAGCTTCTCATATCAGCGTACCGCGAATGCCCTGCGATTCCAAGTGGCCAGCCGACATAAACCACCACCGCAATAAAACGGCACCCAATGATCGGCCAAATCTCAGTAATCGGCAGTGACGGTCAGGGAGTGGCGCGCGGGGTTTCGCAGTTCCAGCAGACTTCAAAATCGGCTTCGACCGATTCGCCGCACACCGGGCAGATCCATTCCGGAACAATCGGTTCGTCGGTGGGTGGGTGGGCTCGGGCTTTTTCCCACGTCGTCAGCAACTGCTGCGCCGCCGATGCATCGCGGCGGCGGACCCACACTTCGCCCGATTGGATGTTGACGGGCGGGTCGACAGAATTCAGCGGGCCGCCCAAGGCGCGGGCCTCGATTCCCTCGTCGGCCAGGAGATTGCACAGGAATTGCGCGAGAATTGGCTGATTCGCCTGGTAAACCTGAACAATGTCGTCGTCATGCATGATGTGTCACCTCGCGCGCGTCGATCATCGAGGAGCTTTTTCACCGCAGTTTGAATTGTATGCCCCACCATGCGCGGTCGCCACCCGAAGTGCCGAAACCGCGGGTAAACGCAAGACCGCACCGGCCGATGCCGCGCGCCCCCTCAGCCAAAATGGCATCGACGAATCGGCCCGAAGGCAATGCCCCGAACGACTTTCGTTGCGACGCGGCGATGCCTGGGCGGTGTGATCGGCGCATTGACAGCCGTCAGAACCGGGGTTAGGATCGCGCCACCATGCCTCGAACGCAGCGTGTTACCCCGCGGGATGGTGTTCCACGTCCCCTTTTTTGGACGGTGCGGCGATGCACACGATTTACCCGCAAGTACCCGACGTAAAGTCGCCGCCCCCGGGCCCCGCGTCGCGAGAGCTGATTGAAACCGACGAGCAATTCGTTTCGCCCTCGTATACGCGGTCGTACCCGCTCGCGGTCAAGAGCGGGTTCGGCACAGCGCTCGAAGACATGGACGGCAACGTTTATCTCGATTTCACGGCGGGCATTGCCGTGTGTGCCACCGGGCATTGCCACCCCCGAGTTGTGGCGGCGATTCAGCAGCAAGCTGCCCGCCTGCTGCATATTTGCGGCGCCGATTTCTATTACCCACCCCTGCGCGACCTGGCCCGCAAGTTGGCCCAGATCGCACCCGGCGATTCGCCCAAACGGGTGCTGTTTACCAACTCGGGCGCCGAGGCAATCGAGGCGGCAATCAAGCTGGCGCGATATCATACGCGCCGGCAACACATCATCGCATTCCATGGGGCGTTTCATGGCCGCACGATGGGGGCCTTGTCACTCACGGCAAGCAAGGTCACCCAGCGCCGCCGGTTCGAGCCGATGTTGCCCGAAGTTACGCACGTCGGCTACGGCAACTGTTTCCGTTGCCCGTACAACCTGTCCTACGGAACATGCGGCATCGAGTGCGTCACGTATCTTGAAAAGTTGTTCAAGTCGATGTTGCCCGCCGAGGAAGTCGCGGCGATCATTGTCGAGCCAATCCAGGGCGAAGGGGGGTACATTGTTCCGCCGCCTGAATACCACCGCGACCTCAAGGCCCTGGCCGACCGCCACGGAATTCTGTACGTGGTCGATGAAGTGCAAAGCGGCATGGGCCGCACCGGCAAAATGTTTGCCATTGAACACTGGGGCGTCGAGCCCGACCTGATTTGCCTGGCGAAAGGGTTGGCGTCGGGAATGCCGTTGGGCGCGCTGATTGCCCGCGCCGAGTTCATGGACTGGGAAAAAGGCTCACACGCCAGCACCTTCGGCGGCAACCCGGTGTCGTGCGTCGCGGCGCTGGAAACCATTGCCCTCCTCGAAGAAGAGCTAATCGCCAACGCCGCTGTTGTCGGAAGCTACCTGATGCTCAGGCTGCGCGAGCTGCACACGCGGCACCGGCTGATTGGCGATGTTCGCGGCCTGGGGCTGATGGTGGGCGTCGATCTCGTCAAGGACCAGTCGCTCAAAACCCCCGCCGTCGTCGAGCGCGACGCTGTGTTGCAAAGCTGCTTCCAGCGCGGGTTGCTGCTGCTCGGCTGCGGAGAAAGCACGATCCGCCTGTGCCCGGCCCTGGTCGTCACACGCGACGAGGTCGATACGGCCCTGAAAATCCTGGACGCAGCCCTGACCGACTGCGAGCGCGGGTAACGGCGAGCGCGGGTAACGGCCCTGCCGATCGAGGCGTCGGGTTGCCAACCGGCAATGGCCCCGACTCAAAACGCCCCCACGGAAATTCGAACCCAGGACCTACGCTTGACGAAAGCGGTCGTCCCACGTTCCGCCAATATCCGCAATCGTCCGTAATCGCTTGTTTTCAAGAGTTTGCTGCAAGTCGATTCCACTAACTTCCGCCGATTCAGGCCGAAATCCGAGCCATGGGTGATCGTTCGGTGGGCCTGAGCAACTCGGGGCGAAGTCGCGTAGAACTCCACGGTACGTTGAGTTTGCATCTGGGTCGTCATTCGTTTACCTTCAACTCCCCGTCGGCGAACAATTCTTCTTCACCGCCGGTTTGAGCTGCCGCAGCATTTTGCCACTCGGACCCTTTCCCAGATAGCCGGGAGCATCTCGTCCTCGGCCTCCGTGAACTTAGTCCAGATTTCCCACCCCCCTTTCTTTTTCGCGGGCACGTGCCGCCGATCGTGGTCATTCGACCAGAACCCGCACGACAGCCCCGGAATCGCGAAGGCCGCGACCTTGGGCCGATTTCACCCACCACTTGCGGAAGGCTATTCGAAAACCGGACATTTTTCATGAAAGACAAGCAAATGTCCGGCTGGGCAAATACGGCTGACCTGCCCCCCCGGTCCGTTAGCAAGCCACCAGTGACAGCCAGGGGAATTTGCAGCAAAGACGCCAACGCGTGGCCGTCCTTGTCAGGAGGTCAGGTAGAATTCAGGCGATCCAGCACTTGGATCACCCCAGCCCGGCTGACACCGAAGAATTGGGCGAGCGCGGCCCTCGAACTGACCAGAGTGGAGAAGCGCCCGGTAATATCGCGAGCGGATCGCGGGGTACTTTCGGCGTCGGTTGAGACCGCCTCGGGGAGCTTTCTGAACGGCCGTCGAACGAAACCATTCTCGCTCAAACCCCAAAGATTCGTCACCCCAGCACGCGCAGAAATCCGCCCCTGCCTCTGGAGTGAACTGTCGAGAATGCTGGTAAAGAAAGCCGCCACGGGGATTCGAACCCAGGACCTACGCTTTACGAAAGCGTCGCTCTACCGGCTGAGCTATGGCGGCGGTGCAGGTGTGCAATCGTAGCCGCCCCCGTGGGCGAAGGCAAGATCGGTCACAGGGCAATTAGGCCATTTGCCGTCGCTGTTTGTCGCGCTTGCGGACGGCATGGGTCCTACGGTCCTACCGGTCACCAGGTCGCGCATCTGCCGCCCAGTGTCCAGGCCCCCCCCAGGGGCATCGCTTTCGCCGCAGCAAACAACCATGGGCCGTGCCGCGTCGCATTTTGGGGCCGCGAGCCAGCGCGAATTAACCGCAGGCTCGCAAAAATGAAGAGAAACTGCAAAAGCCGCTGCCTGTAAAAGGCAAACAGCCGGGAGAAAACTTGCGGTGGGGCAGGGACCACAAGAATCCAACATCCGGCTGCTTACTTACCGAAGTATAGCCTGCGGGAGTCGGGATGGCAAGTGTATTGTGAGTATTTCTACCTACGATTTTTGACATTATTGTACGGTGTTCAACCTCTAAAACACCTCACCGGCAGTGCCAATACTCTCAGAAATCCCGGCAATTTCCAGCGTGGCGCGTACCGAAGTCAGTCCGGCACGCCGCCGACCCCCGCGACACAGGCCGATCTTACACCAGTCTGATTCAAAATCGAGCACTGTTTTGCGTCAGTTCTGTGTTGAAATCGACTACACCCCGTTCGCGGTCAGCAAGGCCGCCAGATTCTGAAAATCGGTGTATTTCGTTACAGGGAAATTTGTTGCGCGCATTGTACATGAAGATTCCGTTAAACTGGCACGCGCTGTGCGACCGATGATTGTGTAACTTGTTATTCCATTACCGAGTTACGACGAATTCGATCCTGCCGAAAACACCTGAAAACTGGTTTGTATCGACTTTGCCAGCGCAGGCGCGTGCTTGCCGAAATGCCCATTGACGCCGTGATCCGCCGGCATCAATTCGCACCCGCCGAAGCGAGTCGATTTCTCAGGGCTTGTGTGGTCGACGGCGGTTGTTGGAAAGGCCCCCGGGAATGAAAAGCGGCACAAATTCACGGCTCCTGGTACGTCGGACACCGTTGACGTTCACGCACAGCGGCGTCACGTGGCACCGATTAACGGAGGTTCTTGTCCGTCGGCTCGGCTTGCAGGAACTTCGCCGGCGCCTGTGGCACATGGCCCCCGGGCTGTACCCCTTCATCTTTTGTTTCATCCCCCATGTGGCTCCCGAATCCTGGATCTGGAAGGCCGTTTACCTGATTCACGCCCTGATCCTCGGGGCATCGGGCGTCTACCTGAAACGCATCGTTTGCCGACCTCACGAGAAAAGTTGCCTGTCTTGCGCTGCGGCCTACGCCGGGGTCGTACTTGGCACGCTGTTGCTCTTTCCCCATCAGCCCGAGCTGGGAATGACGGTGTTGACGATCATCGCGTTCGGCGACGGTTCTGCGACGCTGGTGGGCCTGCTGGTCAAAGGCGCTCGACTGCCGTGGAATGCGAGAAAAACCTGGTGGGGCACGTTGGCCTTCGTGGTTTTCGCGGCGCCGCTGGCGTCGATGGCGTACTGGGGTACGGCCGTTGCGCCGATTCCGTTTTCCACGGCGCTGGTTTGCGGTGGAACGGCCACTCTGGTCGCCGCGCTGGCCGAGTCGCTGCCGATGCGGTTCAACGACAATTTCCTCGTCGGACTGACGTCGGCCATTACTGTGACGGTCATGCATGGCCTGACCGTGGGCTGGTAAGCGCGCTCTGCATCAGGAGCCGCTTGCAACTGCCCGAAAAACGTCGGCGGCGCGCAAGGCAATCGTCAGGTCATGCGGCGTACCAGGGTTCGAAGCAGGCTGGTGGCATTCAGTGGGCAAGGACGTTGTCGAGGCTGACGACGGCCAGATCGCGCTGGGTCGCGCGCTTGGCCAGGCGTATCACCAGCCGCGCCGCGTTTCCCTGCCCATAGATCCAGATTTCGGTAACCAAGCCGGCGGTCGCGGCCTTGGCAATGACCAGCGGTTCGCCCACGCTTTTGCGTACCTGGGCGCCGGTCATACCGACTTCGACCCGGCCTTCGCGCAAGGCGCGTTCAAGCATGCCTTCAGGCCGGGTGTTGAACTCTTCGGCGGTAATCCACCGGCCGTCCTTCAACCGGTAGCCGCGGCGTTCGAGGCGCTCGGCGGTTTCGGTAGCGCCGGGGTTGGCCTCGTAGACCTCGAACAAAATCCGGTCGGCCACGTCGTCTCGCTTGAGCAGGGTGCGATATTCGTCGGTCAATTGCAGCAGGCCTTCGATATCGTCGGCCTGTAATTTGCGGCGGCGGAGCGTCAGCCAGGATTCAATGATCTGGTCAGCCTGCCTGGGCTGGTTTCTCGTGCGATACTGTTCGGCCAGGGCCAACATTTCCTTTCGCGGCAGCGTGTCGACTTCAGCGGCCCGCCCGGCCAGGGCGCGGTCGCGCCAGGATTCGGCCAGGGCCCGCTGTTCGGGCAGCCGCTGTTCGAGCAGGTCGGCCATTTCAAACCCGTTGCCTGCATCAGAGGCCAGTCGGGATGATATTTGTCGCAGCACGACTTCACTGTACAGCATGCGGTGCAAGGCGCGGCGTTCGGGTTCGTCGGCCACATCGTAGATTTTAAGCGGGTTTGCCAGGTATTTCTTGCGCAAGGCGGCATCGGGGGCGCGCAGCGGCTCGGCACTGCCCGGCAGGTCGTGCTCGATGTCGCTGGCCAACGCCTCCAGCACCGCCCCCGTCTTTTTTTGCGTCAATTCCCACCGCAGCCAATAGGCCTCATGCACCAGACTGCGATACAGAGTTTCAGGCAGGTTCAACTTCCTGACATCGGCGGCCAGTTGCAGGAACTGTTCGGGCGCGGTGCGAGCCGCAGTACGCCGCCGGATCTCAATCGCCCGCAAAAGCGCCTCTTCACCGCGTGCCAAAAGGTCGGGGTCGTTGTCATAAAACGCGGCGCGGCGCCGGGCCCATTCGCCGAGCTCAGACCATTGCTCGGGCGAGTCGAGCCGCACTTCGCGGCGGCGTTTTTGAAACGTTTCGAGGTCGGTCGGAAGTTGCCTGACGCTGGTCACCTGAAACTCGGTACGGCCGTCTTCGCGGGTGAGCGTTCCGGTGACTTCGACGTTCTTCACTCCTTTAAGCGACGCCAGCAGACCTTCGGGCGTGCGAAACAGAACCTTGTCGCAATGACGGAAGCGGATGATGTTGTTCCCGTAGGTCGAAACGCGGCCTTCGACCCGGATTTCCACGCCCCGCAGGTTCGCCTGCGCCGCGTTGAATTCGGCGATCGAATACAGCCGGGGCGCCGCGTGGGCCGCAGCCGGCGCGGCAACCACCCCGGCCACCGCAATCAATGACCACGCGAGCAAACGGTTCACCAGCGCACCCCCAGAATTTGTGATTGTTCACTCAGCACGCGGTTCGTCCGTTCTTCAGGGAGAAAGCCCAACCGCTCGTAGGTCTTGGAATTCGCCCATAAAAAACCGCTGTGGGGTTGAAACACGATCCGCCACACGTTGGGCGTCACGGGGTCGGGACGGCAGTCTTCCAACTGTGCCGCAAATACGACCTGCCGCAGGGCAGGCGCATCGGCCAGTTGATGAAACGCGTCCAGGTCGGCAATGCATTCGCCGCGCGAGGGACCAACCACGATGGGAAATTCAATGCGGTATTGCGGTGCGGCGCGCGGGTCGGCCGAGCGCTCGACGGCCGCGTCAAAAA
This sequence comes from Planctomycetota bacterium, assembly GCA_021781115.1. GTDB lineage: Bacteria > Planctomycetota > Planctomycetia > Planctomycetales > Planctomycetaceae > JAJXXL01. Next base: position 1,884 of record JAJXXL010000364.1, on the reverse strand, counting down.
CAACCCACGCCCCTTTGTAACGGGCGTGAAACACCGCGGGCCACTCGGTCGGCGCAACTTTCGCCGCATGTGCCAGAATGTCGTGCAGGCTCAGGTTCGATAGCTGGCTCGCCGCCCGGGTTTCGCGGGCAAGCTGTACCAGCCCGCGCGAGGCCGGGTCGTCGCGCCCAAGCGTATCGAGCGCACGATGCACCGCGTCGAATTGTTCGGCAGCGGCTGCGAAATCGCCGTCTTCCAGGGCTTGCCGGCCCCGCTCGAGCGCCGCGTCGAGCACGGTTTCGGCGCGGCGGGTCGCGTGGGTGTGCGCAAACCACCACCCGGTCGTGGCCAGCACGCAGGCCATGCAAGCCCCGACAATTCGCGTCGGTCTGAACAGGTTGCGGCGCAACCAGCGCCGCGCATCGCGGGCGCCGCCGGCCCCCCACTGTTCGAGCGACTCGATCCAGGTGACGCGGGGGGCTGCCGCGACCGCCGCCGGCGCGGTGGGGCGGCTCTCCGTCGTTGTCGGCTGGAGGCGCTTGGGTTGGGGCACGCGCGGCGTCGGGTACACGCTGGCCGGCAGAATGAACACGGGCGTCTGGCACGCCGGGCACGACAGCCGTTGCGGGGCGCGCGTGCGCAAACCCGACACGCTGTGCCCGCACCGGCAACGCAGCTCGAATGCCTGCGGCTCTTCGGCAATCTGGCGGTGAAACGCCTGCGTGGCCGTGCGCAACCAACCCGGCATGGCGGCCCCGATACACTGCGGCTCGACGGAAATTGCGGCGTCGCCCGGCGCTCGCCGCCCGTTTGAATTATACTGGTGGTCAGCGACGAAAGCCAAAGCTCCTTGCCGGTTGGACCATGCTCAATTCGTCTCGCGGCCCCCTGCTGTATCAGATCAACACCCGCGGGTTCCTGTTCGAACTCGGGCGGTCGCTGGGCCGGCGGGCAACATTCGACGACATTTCCGATGCCGCGATCGCGCGTTGGGCCGAGTTGGGTTTCGACTGGATCTGGATGCTCGGCGTCTGGCAGACCGGTCCGGCGGGGCGGGCGGTTTCGCGTTCCAACGCGGTCAGGCGTCAAGAATTCAAACAGGCTCTGCCCGATCTGACCGACGACGACATCAGCGGCTCGCCCTTGGCCGTACAGCGCTACGCGGCTCATGTCGATTTCGGCGGACCAGAATCCCTGACGCGGTTTCGATCGCGGCTGCGAAATCGCGGCTTGAAGTTGATGCTGGATTTCGTCCCCAATCACACCGCGCTCGACCATCGCTGGGTTGTCGAACGCCCCGAATACTACGTGCAGGGTACCGACGCCGATCTGGCCGACCAGCCAGACAACTGGTTTCGCGTCAATACGTGCCGCGGCCGCCAGGTCATGGCCCACGGCCGCGACCCGAATTACCCCGGTTGGCCCGACACGGCCCAGTTGAATTACCGTGCCCGCGAGCTGCGGCGGGCGATGATTGACATTCTGCTGACAATTGCCGGCCAGTGCGACGGCGTGCGCTGCGACATGGCCATGCTGCTGTTGCCCGAAATCATGCAGCGCACCTGGGGTGAAAGAGCGAAACCCGCCGAAGGTTCGCCACCGATCGACGCCCCGTTCTGGCCCGATGCCATCACCGCCGTGCATCGCACGTCGCCCGACTTCGTGTTTCTGGCCGAAGCCTACTGGGATCTCGAATGGACCTTGCAGCAGCAGGGGTTTGATTACACCTACGACAAGCGGTTGTACGACCGGTTGCATGAACGGAACGCCGCGGCTGTGCGCGGGCACCTCACCGCCAACGCCGATTTCCAGCGCAAATCCGTGCGGTTTCTCGAAAACCACGACGAGCCACGGGCAGCGGCGGCGTTTCAGCCCGAAGTGCATCGGGCGGCGGCAGTCATTGCC
>JAJXXL010000038.1 GCA_021781115.1 Planctomycetota bacterium | reverse complement strand
CCGGCGGTAAAACTGGCGGCGAAAATGATGCCGATCGTTGTCATCGAGGGCGTCATCCTGCTGGTGCGCTGCCCAAGCCCGGCGATGCGCCGCCAGGAGCACGCCGCCCAGAATGACAAGCGCCGCGCCGAACGTGCCGGAAATCCAGAAATCTTGCACGGCTGGTCAATCGGGTGGTTGTGGGTTGCCGCCGGCGGGCGGCGCGGGAACGGTTTCGAGCCACTTCAACAGCACCACGCCCACCTTGGCGAGGCTGGCGCCCGAACAGGCCGCGGGCAGGTCGCGCGTCGTGTGCCAATGCGGGTAGTCGAAATCAATGATGTCGGTCGTGGGAATGCGGGCGATTTGATTCAAGGGCAGGTGGTCGTCGCGCACTTCGTGCCGTTTTTTGGCAATGAACTCGCGCACGTTCAGGCGCTTCGCCGTGTTCCACACGCTGGCTGTCGGCTCGGGGGCCAGCCGCAGGCTGTTCGCCTCCTGGTACAGCGCCAGGTTGCGGTCGCCCACCATGTCGACCAGCACGCCGTACAGGTACCGGTACGCCGGCGGCACATCGCGATAGTCGGTTGCGAAATGCGTCGAACCGAGGAAGTACGGGTCGCGGCGGTCGTCGTAAACGAGTTCTTCGCCGTCAAAAAACACAAAATCGACGCCATATTTCGGCTTGATCTGCCGCATCTGATGGGCCATTTCCATGAACAGGGCCACACCGCTGGCCCCGTCATTGGCCCCGACGAACAGGCCCGCCGCCGCCAGCCGGGGGTTTTCATCGCGGTCGGGCAGGGGACGCGTGTCGTAATGGCAGGCCAGCAGAACCCGGTCTTTCGCGGCGGGCTGCCAGGACACGACGATGTTGTTCATGCGCACGGGTTGGCCGGTCAGCGGGTGCGGCGCATCGAACGCCTGAAATTTCACCTGCGCCTGAAACCTCGCAAAGTGTTCGGCGATCATCCGCTGTTGCTGCTCCATGCCCCGGGTGCCGCTCGTCCGCGAACCGATGTTGCACACCTGGGTCAGGTAGTTGAAACTCCGCCGCGCATCGAACGGGGGCGTTGCCGGGGGCGCGTCGGCAGCCAGGGCAGGAAGCATGGTCAGCACCACGAGTACAGAAAAAGGCATCAGGAACCTTTTGTATGGAAAAACCGCGGCGCCCGCGCCAGAACCAGAGTCAAAACGGTTCTGACACTTTGTTTCCTGCATGCCGTACCTCTCCGGAACGCCTCCGTGGCGGTTTCAATTTTGCGCCCCATGCTTACCATACTTTCGATGGCCGTACAACTGCCGTCATTGCCCGGCCTGTCGCCCTGATGTAGCATGTCGCCTGGCTCCGGCAGCCGGCGATCGGGCGTCGCCCCACGACCGGGGCGAAAACCGAGGTTCAGGGAGCTGAAGACATGAATGGCTGCGTTGTGTGTCGCCTGCTGGCGGCGGTGGTGATCTTGGGGGGCCCGCTGGCCGCGGCCGATCCGCCACCGACCAGGGACCAGGCCGTGGCGATTGTCCGCGAACTGGGCGGTTCTGTCGAATTCGCGGGCGGCCGCCCCGAGGGCGACGTGGTGGGGGTGAACCTCAGCAATTGCCCGATTTCCGACGCCGGCCTGGCGTCGCTGGCGGGCCTGGCCAAATTGCAGCGTCTCGATCTGAGCTTTACCCAGGTGACCGACGACGGGCTGGAGAATTTGCCCGAACTGGGCGACTTGCAGACGCTTAATCTCGAAGGCCTCGACCTGACCGACGCGGGCATGAAGCAGGTGGGGCAAATCGCGCGGCTGGTCATTTTGAACCTGAGCGATACCGAAATCACCGACGCCGGCCTGAAACCCATCGCCCGGCTCAGCCGGCTCGAACGGTTGAGCCTGCACGAAACCCGCATTACCGAAGACGGCCTGGCCCACCTGGCGGGCCTGACCGGGCTGACCTTCCTTGACCTCGGGCTGACGCGGGTGCCTGACGAAGGGCTGCCCCACCTCGCGCGGCTGACCGCCCTTGAATGGCTGAACCTGAACGACACGTTCGTGACCGACGCCGGCATGCCGTCGCTGGCCGTGCTCAAGTCGCTGCATACGCTGAGCCTGCGCGACGCGCAACTGACCGACGCCGGGCTGGAGCCACTGGGCGAACTGCCAGACCTGGCCACGCTCGATCTGAACCACACGCAGATTACGGGCGCCGGCCTGGCGCATTTGCGGCGGCTGCCCCGGTTGTCGTACCTGAACCTGAGCTTCACGCAAGTCACCGATGAAGCCCTGCAACCGCTGCGCGACCTGACATCACTGACCTGGCTGAGCCTCGAAGGCACGCACCTCGGCAATGCCGGCCTGGCCTGGGTCGCGCCGCTTGAAAAACTGCAATCGCTGACCTTGCAGGATACGGCCGTTGGCGATGCGGGGCTCGTGAATTTGCGGGGCCTGACCGGCCTGAAAACCCTGCACTTGTACGAAACGCGCATCACTGACGCGGGGTTGGCCGAACTGGCGCCGCTCGTCGATCTCGAACGCCTCGACTTGGGGCGAAACCGCAAAATCACCGATGAGGGGCTGACGCGCCTCAAACCACTGCAAAATTTGCGGGATCTCGATCTCGACGACACG
>JAJXXL010000510.1 GCA_021781115.1 Planctomycetota bacterium | reverse complement strand
AGATCGACAATTCCATCGATGACCGTAATGGCCCTGCTTTTCATCCTGAATGGCGGCTCTGAGTCGGCGTGCGCCGGCCATGTCGTCGTATTGCAGGGGAACGACCGTTTGGCCCAGGTGGGAGAATCGGGCCAGATCGAATGGGAGATGAAATGGGGCGGAATTCACGACCTGCACCTGTTGTCGGGCAACCGGGTCATGCTGCAGGATGGCCCCGCGAAAGTCGTCGAAATTGACGTCAAGACCCGGCAGGTGGTGTGGTCGTACAGTTCGGCCGAAAGCAACGGCAACCGTGGCAAGGCGGTTGAGGTGCATTCATTTCAGCCACTCGACGGAGGTCGCGTCATGATTGCCGAAAGCGGCCCCGCCCGTATCATCGAGATCAACCGCGCCGGAGAAATCCTCAAGGAAATCCCGCTCAAGGTCAAGCACTCGCACCCGCACACCGACACGCGACTGGTGCGACGCCTCAAGACCGGCAACTATCTGGTGTGCCACGAAGGTGATGGCATCGTTCGAGAATATGGGCCTGCGGGCGATATTGTTTGGGAATTCGAGGTGCCCCTGTTTGGCAAGGAACCCAAGGGCGGGCACGGCCCCGAGGCGTTCGGCAACAAGGCGTTCGCCGCGGTGCGGCTGCCGAATGGCAATACGCTGCTGTCGACTGGTAACGGGCATGGCGTGATTGAAGTCACGCCCGGCAAGGAAATCGTGTGGCAGCTTCAGCAGCACGATTTGGCGGGCGTCGTGCTGGCTTGGGTCACCACGCTTGAGGTGCTGCCGAACGGGCATTACGTCATTGGCAATTGCCACGCCGGCAAAGGCCAGCCGCTGCTCATCGAAATTGACCCGCATACCAAAGAAATCGTCTGGAAATTCGACCGCTTCGACGACTTTGGCAACTCGGTATCGAATTCGCAATTGCTCGACCAGATCGGCAAGTCATTGCGGTAGTGTGGCGCCCGATTCGCACCGGGCGTGCCGCGGGTTTCAGGCCGGGGGTTGTGATTTGTCTTGGCCGGCTTCCAGGTGTTCGACGACTTTTCGCAAGTCGTCGGGCACCGGCACTGGCCGGTTTGCGGCGTAGTCGAACGTCACGATGGTCGAGGAGCCATCGGCGACGACGGTTTGCAGCGCAGCACTGACGATGCGGTGTTCCATCGTCAGGCTCGAACGCCCGATGCGCGCCACGCGGGCGCCGATATGCACGGTGTCGGGGTGCTTGAGTTGCCGCCGGTAATTGCACGAAATCGCGGCAAGAATTGGCCCGATTTTCCGGTCGTCGTAAAGTCGTGTTAAGCCCATCCGGTCGCCGTAGGCAATCCGCGAGGATTCAAACCATCGGAAATAAACCGTGTTGTTCACGTGCCCGAAAGCGTCCTGGTCGCCCCATTGAACCGGTAACGCAATCACGACAGGGTGCCCCTCGAGCAGGCTGGCAATCGTCGCATTCATGCTATGCTTTCACGCTGCGCTGGTAAACGACGCCGGTATCGACCTGTTGAAAGCCGAGCTTGCGGCACATTTCGCCAGCGGCGGGGTGGCTTTCGGGTGCGACGATTTCGGCGTGGGTCACGAGTTCATCGCGCATGCGGCGGATAACCTCCAGCAGCAGCACCTTGGCGAACGCCTGGCGGCGATGGGCCACGGGCACAAACACATCCGTCAGCCCCACCGTGCGCTGGCCCCAGGTCATGCTGTGGAAATCCATGCCCCAGCAAGTCACGATCGCCAGTGTTTCTTCGCCAGCCAGCGGCACTATCACGAAACAAAGCGAGTCGAGCCGGCCCTGCCGCGTCATCCACCACCAGCTCGCATTCGGCGGGTGGTCGCGAATTTCCAGTTGAACCTTGCGGCGGAGCGCAGGAAACCGTGGGTCGAACGTTTCCGACTTTTGCGTGATATCGCGGCGAAACACCAGCCGTCGCGATGCAGGAACATAGCCCAGCTTCGAAAAGAACGGCGCCGCGTTGATATCCGACTCTAAAAAACCGGCCGATTCGGCGCCACCATAAAGTCCCAGATAAAACGGGCACCGCGGTGGGGCCTCTCCGGCGAACAGTTCGACCGCTCCGCGGCTGGTCAGGTAATTTTCGGCTCGGACAATCAGTTCGCGTCCGATGCCGCGCCGGCGATATCGTGGATGCACCATCACAATACAGATGACCCCGGCGGTATAGTCAAGAGCCGAACCGGCGTCATTCGCCCCGAAACCGGCATGCACGTAGCCGATGACGTCGTCGCCGTCGCAGGCCACAATCAGGCCGCGCCGGTCGAAGTACGGTTCGGCGAGAACCAGCGAATCGAAGGCATCGCACGAAAACCCGATCGCGGCGCCGCGGCCAAGATCTGCGGCATTCCAAAGGTCAATTAGCTTGGGCGGATCGGTGTTATGAAACGGCCTGTAAACGATCAACGTGAGTTTCCCGCGGCTGAGCGTATTGGAGATGGAATTCTGCCGAGTCGTCGGCTCGGGCGTGCCGGAGGCAAAAGGATCAATTGGTTTTCGGTCTGCTGCGGCAAACAAGTCGAGAAGCGATCCAAGAGTACCGCCCTGAGCCTCGAACTGATCGTCGCAACCATCGCGCCTTG
>JAJXXL010000033.1 GCA_021781115.1 Planctomycetota bacterium | reverse complement strand
CTGCCCATTTTTCGCCAACTGGGTGTGCTGGTCATCGCCATTACGGGAAACGCCGCCAGCACTCTGGGCGCCGATGCAGAAGTCACGATTGAAATTGGCCGCCTGCGCGAGGCCGGCGCTTTGGGCATGGCGCCCACCACGAGCACCACCGCGATGCTGGCCTTGGGCGACGCTCTGGCCCTCGTCGTCAGCCGCGTCAGGGGGTTTACGCGCCAGCAGTTCGCGCTGTTTCACCCGGGTGGCAGCCTGGGGCAACGCCTGAAACAGGTGCCCGACGTGATGCGCCGTGGCGACCAGTTGCGTATTGCCTTTCAAGACGTCACGGTTCGCGAGGTGCTCGTCTGCATGCGCAAGCCGGGCCGGCGCACCGGGGCCGTCATGCTCGTCGACGAACGCGGGCGGCTGTCGGGCCTGTTTACCGACAGCGATTTGGCCCGGCTCGTCGAAACCCGCCGCGAAACTCAGATCGATCGCTCCATTTCGGAAGTGATGACCCGCGACCCGCTGACGATCACTGCGACCGATTCGCTGGAAGACGCGATCGAGCGGCTTTCGACGTATCACATCAGCGAATTGCCCGTCGTCGATGCCGACCATCGCCCCGTCGGCCTGATCGACATCACCGACATTGTCAGCCTCATGCCCGACCGCTCGCAGGAATGAACCCCGCCCGACCGACGTGCATGCGGCGCACGCGGCGCCTCTGGCCCACTCGCGCTCGATTCACGGCTCCATGATCTCCAGGCGCACCATTCTGACGCTTTCGACCGCCGCCTGCCTGAATGGCGTGTACGCCCTGTACGCGCATTTCGTCACGCCCCTGTTTTCACCCGAGGCGGCGGAATCGCCCGGCGAATCGCGGGCAGGCAACGGAGGAGGTTCGGCTGCGGCGCCCCCGATCAACCGGCAGATGGCCGAGCGGTACCTGGCCAGCCAACCCTGGGCCGCCGACGCCCGGTACAAGATCCGCACCGACGAGGCGTTCGTGTACGCCGAAGACTGGCAGCCCGACGCCGCTGGCGACATTCGCTTCAAACCGTTTGCGATGATCTGGAAACGGCCTTCCGACTCGGCCGAAGCCAGCGCCCGCGAGCCGATCGTGGTCATCAGCGATTCGGCCCTGATCAAGTTCGCGTCGAAGTTCAAAATGACCGACCCCCGCCCGGGCCGCGTTATTGGCGGCGCCCTCGAAGGGGCGGTGCGAATCACCGGCGACGACAACCTTTCGATCACCGGCCGGAATTTCAACTTCTCCGAAGCCGCGCTGCTGATCTGGAGCGATGAACCACTCGCGTTCACCCAGGCCGGTAACAAGGGGACTGGCACCGGCCTGGAACTGAACCTCGTGCCCGGCCCGCCCACCGCCGACAAACCCGGCATCGACGGCATCCGCATCGTGCGGTTGCGCAAAGACGTCGTCATGGACCTCGCCTCGCCCGACAAGCCCGGCCAGCCGCCCGGCGAGAAGGTACAGATCACGAGCGCAGGCGCGTTCGAGTATTCCGTCGAATCGCACGTCGCCGTCTTTCACGATAACGTGCAGGTCACGCGCCCCACCGGCCCCGACCAGGCCGACACACTCCGCCGATGCGACGTCCTGACAATGGTCTTTGAACCGGTCGCACCCGGCGCGCCAACACAGGCCGCACCCGCCCCGGCGGCGCCCGGTGCCGGAAAGATGGGCGATAATGTCGCGTTTCGCCGGATGCGGGCCGAAGGCAAAAACATGTCGCTCATTTCGCAGCGCAGCGATCTCAACGCCGAAATGGCCGAACTGACCTACGATTCGCAGACGAAAATCATCGTACTTCGCGATCCCCGCGAAGCCCGGCTCGTGCAACGCAACAACGAAATCTTTTGCCCCGAACTCACGGTCGAACACGATGCGGCGGGAAAAATCGGCAAGGCCGATTGCCGCGGCGCCGGGCATTTGAACAGTTTTTCGCCCGACCCCGCCAACCCCGCGCTCCGCGGGCCGCTCGCGTTTTCCGCCGCTTGGCTCCGGCAGTTGCGCAAATATCCCGACCAGCAGCCGGGGCTCGACGTCATCGAATTCACTGGTCAGGCGGTGTTGCGGCAGACCGGCGAAATGGTGCTTGAAGGCGAAACGATCAAAATCTGGATTGCCCCTGATGCGCCAAAAACAGCATCGCCCCCAACGGCGAAAACGCCGGCCGCACCGGCAGGCGGGCTGACGGGCAACGCCGCCGCGCTCAAGCCCAAACGGTTGCAGGCGGTTCAGAAAGTGGCGTTTTCGACGCCGCAACTCCACGGGCATACCGAACAACTGGAAGTCTGGTTCGAACCAGGTGCATTGCCCCAACCGTTGCCCGCCCGCGCTCCGCCCGCCGCAGCGCCGCCCGAACCCACGCCCGCGCCGGCCTCGACGCAGCGCAGGCAGGCTTCGGCACCGCTGGCCCGCCGCACTGAACCGCAACACGTGCCGATCGCTCGCCAGGCCGGCCCGGCGCGAACGCCGGCCGCCCGGCAACCCGCGGGGCTGGCTGCCGTGGGCGATCGCGATTCGCATCGCGCTGGCGCCGCAACACCCGCGCGCCCGCACGCGCCCCAGCCGCCCGCTGCGAAAAAAAAATCGACCCTG
>JAJXXL010000316.1 GCA_021781115.1 Planctomycetota bacterium | reverse complement strand
CGAGCGGGGCGACATTTCCTCGGCATCCTTGAGGTTCATTCGCTCCTGCACGGTGCGGCGGAGCTTGAGAAACCCCTTGCGAATCTCGTCAGAGGCGAGTTCGTCGATCGTTCGCAGGCGGCGATTGCCCAGGTTGTCAATATCGTCGACGCTGACCGACGTATCATTGGCCCGCAACCGGAGCACATAGCGAATCGCGTTGATGAAGTCTTCAGAGCGCAGCGTCATGACGTCGTCGGGGACGTCCTGGGCGAATTTCCGATTGATGCGGAACCGCCCCACGCGACCCAACCGGTACCGGTTGACGTCAAAGAACTTCTCGCGGAACAAATCGATCGCTTTTTCCAGTTGCGGAGGATTGCCCGGGCGCAGCCGCTGGTAAATCCTGAGCAGCGCCTCTTCGTGGCTCTTTGTCGTGTCTTCGATCAGGCTGTTCAAGATCAGGGGGTCGGGAACCGACTCGATGATTTCAACATGCTTGAGGCTCGACGCCGCGATTTCCTCAGCCAGTTCGGCCGAAATCGCCTGCCCCGCATCGGCGATGATTTCGCCGCTGCGCTCGTGCTTGACAGGGTAAATCATGTCGTCAGCCGCCACTTTGCCCGTGACCTTCTTGACAAAGTCGGCTTCATTGATTTTGACGACGCGTGTTGGGAAAAACAGGCGAATCAGCGCGGCGTCGGTCGAAAAATCCTTGTGCATCGCGCGCAGCAGCGTCAGCGCTGAAAATTTCCCGCTCTGGTCGATCCGCACGCCGAGCGCTTCGCGCTTGCTGATGTTCAGTTCGATCCAGCTACCGCGCTCGGGAATGATCCGGCAGGAAAAGGTCTTCTTTTCACCCGGCTCAGAAGCCGACACGAAATCGACGCCGGGCGAGCGGTGCAACTGGCTGACAACGACGCGCTCGGCGCCGTTGATGATGAACTCGCCCCCGCCGATCATGATGGGCATGTCGCCCAGGTAAACTTCCTCTTCGATCGGCTGCTCCTTGGTCAGTCGCAGCCAGATGCGGAACGGGCGGCCGTATGTCAGCCGGAGCTGCCGGCATTCGGTGGGCGTGTACCGGGGCTTGCCCAGCTCGTATTTGACATATTCCAGCTTATGCTGGCCGTCGAAGCTTTCAATCGGAAAAATCTCGCGCAGGATTTCTTCGAGGCCCTGCGGCTTGCGGTGCCGCGGGTCGGCTTCGACCTGCAGGAACTTCGCGTAAGATTCTGTTTGAATCTGCGTCAGGTCCGACAGCGGAAACTCGCCCGAAAGCTGACCAAAATTATGCACTCGCTCGAACTTGAGGCTATGCATCGCGGGGGTAGCCATACTTCGCTCTCTGTCAGGTAAACGAGGCCGGAAGGGGGGCGGGAACGCAGCCGGCGAAAGCTTGTCTGTGAAGCAGACCCACCCGCCCCAGGCCAGGCACACAGCCAACACCGGCCCGCCAGAAGCCGGTCGCTGCGCTAAACGGGGGTCTTCGCGTTGTCAAGGTCTTCGCACCCGATCGGTTCCGTCCGGCGGGTAGCCGCAACGGCCAGGATAAAACGACCGGCCGCGTGCAACACCCGGAAACCCCGGCTGACTGTGCACCAGCGCCGCCCTCGAAGCGGGCAACGAGCACAGAGCCGAACCGGCGGCGTCTTGCGGTGCACCAAAACCACGCAGCGTCGTGCAATCTTGATTCGTCCTCAACACGGAAACCACAAACTGCGGCACAGGCCGATCGCCGCATTCGAGGCTCCACCACCGATGGACTTCCCAACGATTTACACCGCACACGGCAAACGACAGCCGGCGGAATCTTGCAGGTTGAACCGGCCAGCGGCAGGGGCGTGCTCCGCCATGCAGCGAACACCCCCCGGCCGCGCCCGCACGATCTCTACTGCCTGACGACAGGCGAGGCGTGCGGGGGCAACACCGTTACTTCACGTCTGCTTTGCCGCCCGCCGCTTCGATTTCGGCCTTGAGCTTGGCAGCGTCGTCCTTCGAGATTCCGGTCTTGATCGGCTTGGGAGCCGCTTCGACCAAGTCTTTCGCTTCCTTCAGCCCCAACCCGGTTGCAGCCCGAACGACCTTGATCACCGGAATCTTGTTTTCGCCGAATCCCGTCAGAATCACGTCGAACTCGGTCTTTTCAACGGCGGCCGCAGCAGGCGCTGCGCCACCGGCCGCCGCAGCGACAACCACGCCGCCGCTGGCCGGCTTGATGCCATGCACCTGTTCCAGATAATCAGCGACCGATCGCGCCTGCAGCAGGGTCAGGGAAACGATTTTGTCTCCCAGGTCTTTGGTCATTTGATCGAATTCGGCGGTGGTAGACATCGTCGGCTTTCTCCCTTTCTGGTGGCACTTTCAAAAAAACTATAGGCGAAACTGTGCGGTCGCAACGGTATGGACGGAAATCCAAGGTGTTCTGCGGCGGGCGGCGAATTTCATACCGCGCCCTTACCCCCCAGGGCACACCGGACAGCAGCGAATTAGGTCGCTGCCTCGCCGGCAGGGGCGTCGGGTTCTTTCTCGGCAATCGACTGAATCTGGCTGGCAAGGCTGCCACCCGGGGCAAGCAGGGCGCCGGCAAGCCGGGCCCCCGGGCTGAGCATGAGCGTGACAATCTGGCCGATCAGTTCTTCGCGGCTGGGGCCGTTGCTGATTGCCTCGACTTCAGCGGGGCCAACCGCCTCACCGTCGACGACACCGCCCTTGATCTCGAGCAACTTCAACTGCTTGGCCCACTTCGCGATTTCTTTCGACAGGGCCACAATGTCAGGCCCGCCCCAGACCAGGGCTGACGGCCCGCACAACAGCCGATCGACCGAATTCAGGCCCGTATCGCGCAGCGCCTTGCGAATCAGCGTGTTCTTGATCATCAACATCGAAATGTTCTGCCCGCGCAGCTTGACGCGCATCGTATTGCTTGACACGGCGTCGAGACGCGAAGGATTGACGATCAGGAAATCGCGGCAATCGCCAATGCGCCGCTGGAATTCACCGATGATCATGTCCTTGACGAATTTACTCATTTGATCTGACTCAGAACAGAACACAAAGGCAGCCGTGGCGCCGAAGCACTGCGGGCAGATTAATCAACACAACTCGTAGACGCGGCTCACCAACTTGCCGGGGCCGCAACTTCCTGCTTCAGCCAAACGCTGCTCGTTTTCGCAAAACACCAACACCTGGCCGCAGGTGGGCGGCACAGCCGGCAACTAGACGGCAATGCCAATTCCCGGGCTGAACGTGGCCGAAATCGTCAGGCTGCGAATGAACACACCCTTCGACGAAGCGGGTTTCAAGGAGCGGATAAACCGCATCAGCGCCTCGGCGTTTTCCGCCAGTTGCCCGTCGCTAAACGAAAGCTTGCCAATCACGCAGTGCACGATCCCGCCGGCGTCGGCCCGAAATTCGACCTTGCCCGCCTTGTATTCGCGAACCGTGTTGGCGACATCCTGGGTGACTGTTCCGGCTCGGGGCGAGGGCATCAGGCCACGCGGACCAAGCACCCGGCCAAGCGGCCCCACGACGCCCATCATGTCGGGCGTGGCAATGGCGGCTTCGAAGTCGGTCCAGCCGGCTTTGATCTTCTCGGCCAGATCGGCGCCGCCGACGTAATCGGCCCCCGCATTCTGGGCGGCAATCGCGTTTTCGCCCTGGGCAAACACAAGCACCTTCTTCGACTTGCCGATACCGTGGGGCAACACGATCGAGCCGCGCACCATCTGGTCGGCCTGCTTCGTGTCAACGCCCAGCCGAATCGCCATTTCAACACTTTGGTCGAAGCGGCATTTACGGATCGTCTTCGGCAACGAAGGCTCAAGTGATTTGAGCTTCGCGACCGCCGTCGGCATATCGACGACGCCGACGTTTGCTAATTGTTCCGACAAGTGTCTGTATCGCTTTGAATGTCGCGCCATGCCCAACCTGTTCCAATAAGGTTACGCCGCCCCAAGCCAATAGATTACACAGTCCGCCGCCGACTCTCAACCGTACCGGCAAGGTTCATTGCCGTTTCGTCAAAAACTGCGGGGTCAGTCGATCACTTCCAAGCCCATGCTCCGGGCCGTTCCGGCGATCACGCGCGACGCCTGTTCAAGAGACGACGAGTTCAGATCCTTGAATTTCGTTTTGGCGATTTCCAGAACCTGGGCTTTAGTCACCTTGCCCACCTTTTGCGCCTTGGGGTTGCTTGACCCTTTGGCGAGCTGCGCCGCTTGCTTAAGCAGCACCGCGGCCGGCGGACTCTTCGTGATGAATTCAAAGGAACGATCGTTATAGATCGTGATCACGACGGGAATCGTCGTGCCTTTCATGTCTTTCGTGCGGTCATTGAACTGCATCACGAACTGGCCGATGTTCACACCATGCGGACCGAGCGCGGTGCCGACGGGGGGTGCCGGAGTGGCCTGCCCGCCCGTGACCTGAATCTTGACTTGCGTAACTACCTGTTTGGCCATGATCTTGTCTTGTTGTCGTGCAAAAAAGCGGTGGAACCGCCGCGACCCGTGCCGCAGCGAACGCCAGTCCTTGTCAGACTGTTTCCACTTGCCAATATTCCAGTTCGACCGGTGTCGACCGGCCGAAAATCTCGATCAGCACTGTGACGCGGCCGTTGGCCTCGTCAATCGAATCGACCGTGCCTTCAAAGCTTTCAAACGTGCCATCCTTGATTTTGACCGTGTCGCCGGGAACGAAGTCGATCTTGATCTTCGGCTGCACCGCCTCGGCCTTCGCGGTTTCTTCCTGGCCGAGCATTTTCTTGATTTCGTCGTCGCGCATGGGAATCGGCTTGCCGGCGGCGCCGGTAAAGTCGCCCACACCCGTTGTATCGCGCACCAGGTACCAGGTGTCTTCGTTCAGCACCATGTGCACCATGATGTAGCCGGGGTACAGCTTGCGTTCCGTCACGCGCTTCTTGCCGTTTTTCGTCTCGGCCACTTTTTCGGTGGGAATGATCACGTCGCCAAAAAACCGGGTCAGCCCGTCGCGCTTGACCCGCCGCAGAATATTGTCGCGAATCGTGCGCTCGCGGTTGCTTTGTACCTTGAGGACGTACCACAACATCGGCTCATCGCCGGTCGAGGGAGCGCCGAGTGGTCCGGTATCGGAGGTCATGGACATCATTCCTGCGGTCTCCGGGAAGCTTGAACCGCAATTCAACATTCGCCGCACTGGTGAAAACGGGCCGGCCGCAGCGATTACGGCCACGGCAATGCCGGCGACGGGCCGGGCGTTCGGGCCAGCAGCAAAATAACTGGCGTCACTCGCCGATTTGCAACACGCCGATGAGCGACAGCAGCCGCATCCACAAAAAATCGTAAAGATACAATACGAAACCCAGGAAGAACATCGTGAAGAGCACGACCAGCGTCGCCCGGATCAATTCGGCGCGGCTGGCCCACGAAACCTTGTTCATCTCGGCTTCGACAGCAATCAGAAATTCGGCGAACCGGGGGTAGTTCACCAGCCGGAACGCAAACCAGGCGCCGACAACCGCCAGCGAGACCGGCAAGCCGAACTGCACGGGCCTGGTAAAATTCATCAGCAGCGATTGCGACAGCGTGTACGCGCCGATGCAAATAACCCCGCCAATTGCCACGGCAGTAATCTGCCGGGTCATCCGTCCCTGGCTGCGCTTGTAGACGCTGAGAGCCGAAAGCTCTCCCCAAAACGAAAGATTTTCAGTTTTCGCCATACATCTCCGTCCCTGTGACGAGACCACCGCCTCATCGTGAACAACAAGCACGGGCGGAGGGACTCGAACCCCCAACCGTCGGATTTGGAATCCGATGCTCTGCCATTGAGCTACGCCCGTAAGCCAAATTTCCCGCGGGCGCGGAGATCACCTGAACCTGACCGAAACCATTGCACCTGCCCAGGCGACTGTCATGCCGCCTGAGCGTCGCCCCGCCAGCCTGTGCTGACGGCGAAGCGACGAACAAACGACCGCGTGCACGCGGCCAGCACGGCATTCGGCCGCCACGCACACACGGCGGTTTACTTCTTCCGCGATTCCTTGTGCAAGGTGTGGCGGCGGAGCTTGGGGCAGTATTTTTTCAGTTCCAGCCGTTCCGTGCCGCGGGTTTCCTTGGACGTACGATAATTCCTCTGACCCGATTCCGTGCATTCCAGCCAGACATATTCGCGGGCCATCGCACCACCTCAGTTGAAAAAGGCACACTCCCACCCCCTTGAACCAGAGGGCGGGAGGTGAAACACCATGAAAATTGAACCGTCAACCATGCCGCACCGCGAACCCGATAGCAAACCGGCACCGCGCGGCCAGGCTCACGAAACAGCGGCTACTCAAGCACCTTCGTCACGACGCCCGACCCGACGGTCTTGCCACCTTCGCGAATAGCGAAGCGGCTGCCGTCGTGCATGGCGATCGGCTGGCCCAACTCGACCTCCAGACTGACGTTATCGCCGGGCATGCACATGTCGGCGCCGCCCATGAGTTTCGTCGTACCGGTCACGTCTGTCGTTCGGAAATAAAACTGCGGGCGATAGCCGCTGAAAAACGGCGTATGCCGCCCGCCTTCTTCCTTGCTGAGCACGTACACTTCACCCAGGAACTTGGTGTGCGGCTTGATGGCGCCGGGCTTGCACAAGACCTGGCCGCGTTCGATGTCTTCGCGTTCGATCCCGCGGAGCAACAGCCCGACGTTGTCGCCGGCCTCGCCCTGTTCGAGGGTCTTATTGAACATTTCGACGCCGGTGCAAACCGTGTCGCGCGTCGGCTTCAAGCCGACAACTTCGAGCTTGTCGCCGACGTGCACGATGCCCTGCTCGATACGACCGGTCGCCACCGTACCGCGACCCTTGATCGAAAACACGTCTTCGACGGCCATGATCATGGGCTTGTCGACGATGCGCACGGGGTCGGGAATATGCTTATCCAGCGCTTCGAGCAGGTTGTAAATGCACTGCGCCGCCTTGGGATCCTTGCCCATGCCTTCGAGGGCCGCCTTGGCGTTGCCACGAATAATGGGAATGTCGTCGCCCGGAAAGCCGTACTTGTTCAGCAGATCGCGGACTTCAAGTTCAACCAGTTCGAGCAACTCTTCGTCGTCGACCAGATCGCACTTATTCAGAAATACGACCAGGGCTGGCACATCGACCTGGCGGGCCAGCAGAATGTGCTCGCGCGTCTGGGGCATGGGGCCGTCGGCGGCAGAAACGACAAGGATCGCGCCGTCCATCTGGGCGGCGCCCGTGATCATGTTCTTGATATAGTCGGCGTGGCCGGGGCAGTCGATGTGGGCGTAGTGCCGCTTTTCCGATTCATATTCGACGTGACTGACCGCGATCGTCACCGTTTTGGTTTCGTCGCGCACGGTACCGCCCTTGGCAATGTCGGCGTAGCTCTTCAGCTTGGCCATGCCCTTGGCCGATTGCGTCGCCAGGAGCGCCGCCGTCAGCGTGGTCTTCCCGTGATCGATGTGACCGATGGTACCAACATTGACGTGGGGCTTGGTACGAACGAAAACATCCTTAGCCATCTTGTCTCCCTAAATGAATCAAAACCTGTTAAATGCGAGCGGCTTGACTCGCCGTCGTGAAAATTCTGACCCGCAACGGAAAGCAATCGCCCCCGGCGGTACCATGCATCGCAATCAACGAACCCGGGCATTCCCTGCAGCGGGGCGACAATCCTGAACCAGTTCCCTGAACCAGCTTTTCGGGCCAACTTGACGAATCAGACGCAGATCATCCTCACCCAAACCACGCAAAACCCGGCAGCCACACCCGTGCGACACCCCGACCACCGTACTACGTTTCACAATGCGACGTTTCACAATGCGACGTTTCACAATGCGACGTTTCACGGTGCGACGTTGTGCCAGCCGCGTCAAAAAAGCTGCTGATGGGACTCGAACCCATGACCTCGTCCTTACCAAGGACGCGCTCTACCAGCTGAGCTACAGCAGCGTCTCGCCTGCAAGGGCGCTCGCCAACGGCTGAAGCTGAGGCATCCCGAAGCTCAGCAGGATAACCAACATCGGCCCAAGTTGCCAGCGTGTTCACCAATCGTCGTTCATTTTTTCCGGAATCCTCGACTCCGGCAAAGCGGGCGATGGGAATCGAACCCACGTGGCCAGCTTGGAAGGCTGGAACTCTACCATTGAGCTACGCCCGCATCGAACAGCCAACTGCAAGGCCGACAACGGCTTGTTGCCGCAATCCGTTCAGCGAAATCTCCAATAATGTTGTGATGACGACCGGCTGCTCACCCGTGAGCCGCCAAACTGAAAAAAAGTGCCGTATTTTGAAAAACTGCCACAGAGCATACCCGTGGCAGTCAATCCATTGGGGGCGGTAGGATTCGAACCTACGAAGGCAGGGCCACCAGATTTACAGTCTGGTCCATTTGACCACTCTGGAACACCCCCGTGTCAGATGCGCCATATCGTTCGTACACATATCCCACTGACGCTGGCGGGGGGGGAAGGCGAAGACGTCGCCCGATGCACATCCCGGGAGCTAGCGGTGGGAATCGAACCCACAACCTCCGGTTTACAAAACCGGAGCTCTACCGTTGAGCTACGCTAGCGGGCCAATCTCCGATTGATCGAATCGACCAATATATCAGGCGCGGCATCTGTTGCAAGTGAAAAAAATCGAGTCCACGCGGTTTTTCGTCGGGGCAACCTTGCCGCTCGCCCGGTTTTCACCCGCCGTGCCGCCCCCATGGTCCCCAATTCGCAGGCCGGCACCGAACCTCCTCAAGTTGCGGCGCGGTGTTCAGGCAGGCCGCAGATCTTACCTGCTCGGCAACAATTCTCCATCGGGTATGGTGTCGGGGGGCTGAAATTTGAAATTCCTGGCCTGGCGGAAGAACTCGAGGGGGTTTTCGTAAACAATTTTCCGGATTCTCGATTCGGCGTAGCCGCGTTTGCGCAATTCCATGATGAAATCAGGAACGGCCACCGGGTTCGACGGCCCCCAATCGCCCGCGGAATTCACCATGATCTGGTCGTCGCCGTACTGTTCAATGATGTCGGCCGCGCGGGCCGGGGTGCATTTCGTCAGCGGGTACAGCGTCATGGCGCACCAGAAGCCGGCGTCGCGGGCCAGCCGCACTGTATGTTCTTCGACGTGGTCAATCAGCACCCGTTGGGGCTCGACGCGCTCGTCTTCAAGCAACATGTCGACGATCATTCGCGTGCCTTTATATTTATCTTTGAGGTGCGGCGTATGAATCAGTACCAATTCCCGGGTTTTCAGGGCGAGTTGCAAATGTTCGCGAAAGATCGTCGCCTCGTTGCGGGTGTTTTTGTTGAGCCCGATCTCGCCGATCCCCAGCACGTTGGGCTTGTCGAGAAACTCGGGAATGATCGAAATCACCTCGCGCGACAAGGCGACGTTTTCGGCCTCCTTGGCGTTAATGCACAGCCAGGTGTAATGCTGCACGCCCGACCAGGCCGCCCGCGTCGGTTCAAACTCGGTGAGCTGCCGGAAATAATCGCGAAAGCTTTCGACGGAGCCGCGGTCGAACCCGGCCCAAAACGCCGGCTCGCTGACCGCCACGCAACCCATGCGGGCCATGCGCTCGTAGTCGTCAGTCACACGGGAAATCATGTGCACGTGCGGGTCAATGAAATACGACATGGTCTCGAACTCCTTGATGCCCAACCGGTTGTGTGTTGTCAGTGCCCGGCGGCCTGCGCGACCGCGGTTTTCATGGCAAGATTATAACAAAACATGCTCACGTTTGTGGGCTATCGCTGCCGGCGTCGGGTTTCGGGGCGCACATGTTTGCCGGCGAGGGCACCCAGGTGCTGCGGTGCTGCTGCAATTCGCGAATCTGCCGGGCGTCGGGCGGTTGCGGTGGCGCCGCCGGCGGGTGCGGGTTTCGCTTGCCAATGCGGTACTGCGTAACCCGGCGGGTTCGGCGGCGCAGCCACGAAAACGGCACCGCGGCCGCGTTTTCAGCCGGCTTTTCCCGCAATAGCCAGATGAGCACTACAACGCCTGCCAAGCTGCCACCGCAAATCCAGAACGACTCGCGCGGGTCAGGGCTGCTCGACGAAATGACGAACGTGCAGGCCAGCCCGCCGCCGACAATCACCAGGCAGGTGGCCAGCCAGCCAACCGCCTTGTCGCCCGACCTGCGCTGCCAATTGCCGGCCATTGGAATCGACCTTGCTGAACGTGTCAGGCCAACGCGGCCCGCAGGTCTGGCCTACGGGCGCTCGCGGCATAAGTTGGCCACCCGGCGGCCTGCGATCTTAAATACCAAGCCGGGGGCGCTCAATGGCCGCCGGTGAACACGCGATAGAAGTCGAGCGAAAGCACGCTGACCATGAGCAACCCGACGAGGGCCAAGCCCACGTAATTCGCCGTGAGCACGACGCGTTCGCTGGGCGGCTTTCCAGAAATACCTTCCCAGCACAGAAACACGAAATGGCCTCCATCAAGCACAGGGATCGGCAGGAAATTCAGCACGGCCAGGTTCACGCTGAGCATGCCCAGAAAGAGGATCAATTCCGGAATGCCGCGTTTGGAAAACAGGTACGCCGCCTGGGCGATCGCCACGGGGCCGCCCAGCACCTTGGGCGAAATGCGGCCCGAAGCCAGGCTGCGAATCGTGAGCCACATGTCAATGACCGAATCGCGGGTGTGCCGGAACCCGAGCACGACCGCCTCGCCGATGTTTTCGGCCTTTCGCAGCCGCAATAGTTGTTGCACGATCAACCCGCGCATCGGCAGATTCCAGTCGGCCGCGGGCTGGGGAACCATGACTTCCGTACGCTCGGTCGAAGAGCCTTGCGACTTGACGGTCAGCCGCACCTTCATCGGTGCAGTGCTTTGCATGTACCAGACCGCCATTGGCCAATTCCGTTTGGTCTCTCCGAAGAGGAGCGCGTCATCCTTGCGGGCGGCGTCGTTCTTCGGCGCCACGGCGGTTTCGGCCGCCTCGTCGGCGGGCAGAAATTCGAGTTTGAGGAGATTGTCATTTTCGTGAATTTTTCCGTCGGCCGGGCTGCCCGGTTCGACCTTGAGCACGTGATGCAGCACGTGGCAGGCGACGCCAATCGCCGGAATTGTCAGCGGGGCATCGTCCATAAACGGCTTGTCGCTCCAGCCGGGGCGGTCATCGGGTACAAGCGTCACCTCGGCCTTGACGGTTTCGCCGCCCGTCTTTTCGCGCTTGACGCGCAACGTAATTTCCTGGCCGTGGTGCTCGGCAATGAAATCGGGCAACCGCAGCGGGTCAAGCTCATTGCCCACCGGGTATTCCTTCCCTTTGACAATCACGTGGGTAATCTTGTCGCCAACCTGCAACCCTTTGCGGGCCGCCGGAGAATCATCCTGAATCGCCGAAATCTTGCCGATGTCCATCTTCAGCCCAAGCGTACGAAACGGGTTCCGCGCAACCGTAATTCGCATCGGGGCCGCATCGGCCGGCTGGCCCTTGCGGCGGACCGAAACCTCGACCGTTTCGTCGCGGCGCCGCGCCAGGATGTTGCTCAATTGGGCAAAGTCGGCCACCGGCGTATCGCCCACGGCGACGATTTCGTCGCCCGACCTGAACGGGGGCTGGGCCTCGGCCGCCGCCGAACCGGGAATGGTCGGGCTGGCGTCGGGGCGTTCGAGGTCGGCTAGCCGGGGCGCAGGAATTGGTTCGAGGCCAATCGTGGGCAACAATCCGTCGGTTGTCGGTTCGACCGTAACGCGAAACGGCTTGCCGCCGCGCTGGCCTTCAATTTCGACCTTGCCTGACGACAGCGCCACGGCTTGCCGCACATCCAGAAATCGCAGGTGCCGGTCAGACCGGCCATCGACGCGGGTCAGTTCGTCGCCTAATCTCAAACCCTTGATCCAGGCGGGCATGCCAGGAATCGACGAGCCGACGATCGCCGGCTCGTACCGTACGCCGAACATGAACGCGATAATAAAAAACAGCACTGCCGAAACGAGGTTGTTGATCACCCCGGCAGAAATGATGGCAATCCGCTGGGGTACGGTTTTCGCAGTATACGAGCGGGGGTCTTTGGCGATGTTCTGATCGGCGAGCTGGCTGGGGTCGGCGTCGTCCTGCCCCAGCATTTTGACGTAGCCGCCGAACGGAATTGCCGACAGCGCGTATTCAGTTTCGCCGCGCGTGATCCGCCACAGCACGGGGCCAAACCCGATGCTGAACCGCTCGACGCGCACGCCGCACCACTTGGCAACTGCGAAATGCCCCAGTTCGTGGATGAAAATCACCAGCCCCAGCCCCAGCCCGACGGCGATGATGTGCGACAGATCGACCATCATTCCGTTGAGTGAACCGGCCGCCAGCAGCGACAGACAAGCAGTTATTTCCACCGTTTGATCTCCTCGCGAGCCCGGGCGTCTTGCCGGATCAGGTCCGTCAAGGTAGGCGTCGGGTCGAATGTATGGGCATCGAGAACCGCGCGGCACGCGCGGGGAATGTCGCAAAAACTCAGGTCATTCGCCAGAAACCGCTCGACGGCGGCCTCATTGGCGGCATTCAGCACCGCCCCGCACGTTCCGCCCCGCCGGGCTGTTTCAAACCCCAGTTGCAACGCGGGAAACCGCTCGAAATCGGGCGGCTCGAACTCCAGTTGAAACCGGCGGCTCCAGTCGAGCCGGGGGCTGGGGCCGGGCACGCGCTCGGGGTAGGTCAGGGCGTATTGAATGGGCAGCTTCATGTCGGGCGGCGAAAGTTGGGCAATGACCGAACCATCGACGAACTCAACGAACGAATGCACGATCGACTGCGGGTGAACCACGACCTCGATCTGGTCGATTTCCAGGTCGAACAGCCATTTCGCCTCGACAACCTCGAGCGCCTTGTTCATCATCGTTGCCGAGTCGATGCTGATCTTGCGGCCCATGTTCCAGGTCGGGTGGGCCAGCGCCATTTCCGGTGTGACGGTTTGCAACTGCTGGTCGGTCCAGCCGCGAAACGGCCCGCCGCTTGAGGTCAGAACGACCCGGCGAACTTCGCAGCGCCGGCCGCAATGCAGCGCCTGAAAGATCGCGCTGTGCTCGCTGTCGACGGGAATCAGCGGTGCGCCGGTGCGCCGGGCCAGGCGGGTCATGAGCGGCCCGGCCACGACGAGCGTTTCCTTGTTGGCAAAGCATACCTTTTTGCCGGCCTCCAGCGCCACCCACGCGCCGCGCAACCCCGCCGCGCCCACAATGCCTGACACGACGGTGTGCACCTCGGGGTCGCCGGCAACCTGTTCAATGCCTTCGGGGCCGAACAGCAGTTCCGTCGCCGGCGAAAACGCCTCGCGCGAAACCACGTGCCGCAGGGCCGGGTCGCTGACGACCGCCCACCGCGGGGCAAACCGCCGCGTTTGCGTCCCCAGCGACTCCCACCGGGCGTGCGCGGTGACGCTTCTCAAATCCATTTGGTCGGGCAGGGCGGCGATCACATCCAGACAGTTCGTCCCGATGGAACCCGTCGAGCCCAGTACGGCGATCCGCTGCATGTGGAGAACGTTGAAACAAGGAACGCCAGTACTCGCCGCAGCGGTCAATCGAGCGCAGCCACCGCGGCCCCGTGCGGGCGAACCGCCCACCGGCGTGAAGCGCGCCCGCCGCGACTTCCGTTACGATCATGAATTTTAGGAAACTTTCCCCATAGACCGCAAGCCGCATCTTGCAGAATAGGGCCGATTCGCGAACGGAGTTGACCCCCGCTGCCGATCATCATACAGTTTCGATGGAGAACCTGCATTCGCTGCGTCACGAATTGTTTCAGGCCCGCCGCTGACCGTCGCCCCCCGTTCCTTCCTGGCAGAACTTCCTGCGCCATGTCCAGTTCCGACAAGACTCCGCCCCCGCCTCCCGATCAAAATTCGGGAGGTCGCCCCCCGCAAAACAGAATTCGCCCGCGCGGCGAAAAAGGCCCCGCGAGCAATTTGCCCTGGTATATCGTGATGGTCGTCATTCTGGTGCTGCTGGTCAACCAGTTCAGCGCGCGGACCGGGGGCACGAATGAAATTCTGTTCAGCGATTTCTATCATGGCCTGAAGAGCGGGGTCTATACGAAAGACAACGTCTTCAAGCTGACGATCGGCCCCGGCGCCATCACGTTTCAAGACGCCCCCGACGGTGTCGACCACCCCAAAGATGCCAAGCCGGCCGCCACGAAATCGCATACGATTCCGATCGTGGGGCTGCATGGGGCAATCGCCACGCTGACCCCGCTGCTCGAGGAAAAGGAAATCGACTTCAGCGGCGAGCGCGCGCCTTCAGAGTGGCTGAACTACCTGTTGCTGTATATGTTTCCGCTGGTGTTGCTGATCTTCATCATCGTCATGGTCCGCCGCATGGGCGGGGCCGGCAGCGCGATTTCCTTCGGCCGCAGCCGCGGTCGCATGCACGCCCAGGAAGATCTCGACATCAAGTTCGAGCAGGTCGCGGGAATCGACGAAGCGGTCGAAGAACTCCGCGAAATCGTCGAGTTTTTGCGCTCGCCGGGAAAATACCAGGCCCTGGGCGGCAGAATTCCCCGTGGCGTGCTGCTTGTCGGCCCGCCGGGAACCGGCAAAACCTTGCTGGCCAAGGCCGTGGCAGGCGAGGCCGGCGTGCCGTTTTTCAGCCTGTCGGGGTCTGACTTCGTCGAAATGTTCGTGGGCGTGGGGGCGGCCCGCGTGCGGGATATGTTCAGCCAGGCGGTGGCCCGGTCGCCCGCCATCATTTTCATCGACGAACTCGACGCGCTGGGCAAAGTGCGCGGCAGCGGCATGCCGGGCGGCCATGACGAACGCGAGCAAACCCTGAACGCGCTGCTCGTCGAAATGGACGGCTTTTCGTCAGACCAGAGCGTGATCGTCATGGGCGCCACCAATCGCCCCGAAACGCTCGACCCCGCCCTGATGCGCCCCGGCCGGTTTGACCGCCATGTTCTGGTCGACCGTCCTGACGTCAAAGGCCGCGAGGCAATTCTCAAGGTGCACGTCGGCAAAATCAAGATGGACGAAGAAGTTGACCTGAAGTACCTGGCCAAGCTGACCCCCGGGTTCGTCGGTGCCGACCTCGCAAACCTCGTGAACGAAGCGGCCCTGCTCGCCGCCCGCAACAACAAAAACCGCGTGACGATGATCGAGTTCGAAGAAGGCATCGAACGTGTCGTGGCCGGCCTCGAAAAGCAGACCCGCATCATTCCGCCCGACGAAAAACTGCGCGTGGCCTATCATGAATGCGGTCACGCGTTGGTGGCGTGCAGCCTGCCCCACACCGACCCCGTGCACAAAATCTCCATCATTCCCCGCGGCCTGGCTGCACTCGGTTACACGCTGCAACGACCGGCCGATGAACGGCACCTTGTCACGCAAATCGAACTCGAACACCGGATCTGCGTTTTGCTGGGCGGCATTACCGCCGAACAGATCGTTTACCAGGAAATTTCGACCGGCGCCCAGAACGACCTGGAACGCGTGACCGACATCGCCCGCCGCATGGTCATGGAGTTCGGCATGAGCGCCAAACTCGGCCGCGTCAACTATCGCGACAGCGGGCGCTCGCCGTTTGTGCCCTCAGGCTATGTGCCCAACAAGGATTATGCCCACAGCGAAGACACGCTTCGCGAAATCGACCTCGAAGTCAAGCGCATCGTCGATCAGGCCGCCAAAACTGCCATCGACGTGCTGACCGGTCGCCGCGATGTTCTCGAACACCTGGCAAAGGAGCTGTTCGAAAAAGAAGTGATGGACTCGACGCAACTGCAACGGATCATCGACGAGCACGCCACCGCCCCGCAAATCAAGCCCGGCACCCATGCCGCCACGCCCATTGCGCTCACGCCCCCGGCAGACGCGACAGCGCCCGACAAACCGGGCTTTCACCCGGGCGCCGACAGTTCTTCGGCCTGAACCCAACCTCCCGCCCCGCCCGAACGGTCGTCGCCGGGGCGCCTCGTGGCAGCCGCAACGCCCCGAAAAATCTGGTATTGCGTCAAATGGCGGTCTGGCGATAATCCGCACGCGGCAGTTTTCCGGCCCGTCAGTCAGGGCGCGCCGGCGTCGCGCCTTGTCAAAGCACTGGCCGATACGTTCTGCCGCAAGTTGGAACCTGGATAATCGCCGGCCTTGGCGTAGCGGCCGGCCTGCGGTTCTTGCCGCCTCGCAAATTCGTTACCCTTCTCGCAGGGGCCACATGGATGTGGTGTGAGCGTTGCCAGATCGACGTGGCGGCACAGACCTCTCGGGATGCGGCACGCCTGTACTGTACGCGGTGCGGGTCGGAATTGCCGGTACCTGCCCCGGCGACGACGATCACGCCGGTTGCGGGGGCGGCTGTACGCGACCCGCGCGAACTGCTGGCCCGCTGGGCGAGCGAAGAGGCCCACGACCCGTTCGGCCCCCTGCTGGGCATTGGTTCTGAACGCACCGCCCGATCGGCCGAGGGCCGCCCCGACGCGGATCCAACCACCCTGCCCCCGGCTTCGAGCCCCCGCTTCGACCGGCCACACACCGCGGCGGCGCCGCGCAACCTGGGCGAACCCCCGCGCCAGCCTGACCCTGCCGGCGCGGCGGCGCCTCACACCGCCCGACCGTCGCGCGCGCCGGCCGAGCACCGGCTTCACCATCGTCCCGAAGTCGATTCGGCACCCTGGGCCCCACGCTCGGCGTCGCCACGCGGGACCGACAGGTCGGCTCGCTGGGTGGCCCTGGCCGGCCAGATTTGCGCCTACCTGGGTGTCGGAACGCTCACGATTGGGGCGGTGCTCGTCATCGTGGGCCAATTCGGCGGTCAGCCGGCTTTTGCGCCGTACGGGTGGCTTGTCACAACCGCCGGGCAGTTATTGTTGTTTCTGGGCGTGGTCACGCTGATTTCCAGCGGTCTTGAGCAAACGGCCCATGAAGTCGCGCGAACCATCGAGCGACTCGAGGGCAAGTTGGAATGGCTCAGCCACGGCGCGTACTTTGAAGGTGAGCCACCTCAGGCGCCGCCGGCCGAGCCAACTTCCGCCACGACCGAGCGCGACTTGCGCGACGAGGTCGCCCGCCTGCAAGCGGCACTCCGGCAACGTGTCTAGGCATTGCTGAATCGGGGCGCTGCCCCCTCCCTCAACGTTCGAGGTGAAACGCCCCCGGCTGTCGGCGCGGGTGCTCATAGCGAATCGAACCGGGTGAAGACAGCCGCTGGTTCAACATGTCGTCGGCTTGCAGGCTGAATGTTCGCCGGGTCAACAGGGCCACCGGGTAATCGCCAAACCGTTCGCCGCAACTGCCCGGAGAAACGCCGGGACGCATCACGTGCATGTAATGACTGGCCATTGGTGCTAAGCCTCGCGTGGAATCGGTTGCCAGAATCGTCCTGATCGACTGGGGGCCGAGGCCAGCGCCGCAGCGCATTTCGCGATGCGCCCTGGGGGCCAGCACCCGCTTTCCCCACCGGTCGAACCCGGCGGCAACACGCGTTGCCCGCCGGAACACATCTCACTGCCCGAAGCATACACCACGGCCCGCCCGAGGCTGGAAAAACACCGTGATTTTGCTCAAGTCAGGCGGGTTTCGCGCGGCATCTGCCGGGCTGATCGCGCACCGTTCGCCAGTCGGCAGCGACCGCAAAGTTTGCCATGCGGCACGGCAGCGGAGCCAGTCGCCTGGGATCCGTTGCTTCTCACCGCCAGAGAGCGCGGGTATCGCCAGGTCGAGCGAGTGCTCCAGCGGGTGATGTGCCAGAACTGGAGCAGCGCCGACGACAGATGGTCGAGTTCCTGCTCAAGCGCGGCGCCGCAACCAACTTTTCCGATGACGAACCGTGGGCGACTCCCCTGGCCTGGGCACGGAAACTCGGGCTGGTCGATATCGAAAGGATTCTCCTCAGAGCACGGTGCGACAAAATAGGCAGCGACCCGCTTGCGGATCGCAACGAGGCGACGATATGCATACTCTGAGGTCTCTCGAAAAGGTTGCGGCTGCTACCGTTGCCGCATTCACGTTCGCCCCACGCCCCCGAAACGCCGCAGGGCCACGCTCATGACGGGCGCTCTGATGATGTGCCCCGATTCACCGCAAGGAGTTGTATGAATTCATCACCCGCCCTGACGGCAGCGAAAACGGTAATCCACGGGCTGCGGTGGGTGGCCGTACTGGCAATCCTCGGCGCCACATTGGGCGACCTCATCGACTCCGCATTAGGCCCGCAGGCACTGGTCCTCAGGCCGGCTCCGCTCGCCGTTGTTCAAAACCTGGTGTTCCTGCTCGTTTTCTTGTCGGCTCCTTCCTTCGTCTTCGTCGCCGCGGGTGCGACAATCGCGCCCCAGGCTCGCCTCACGACGGCGTTCGTTCTCGCTGCTGCGCGGGTTCCGCTCTCGTTCTGGAATCACGTGCTTTCACGGGTGAGCCTCGTCGAACTTGTTTTGTTTCAAGGCGGCGGCGACTACACGCACTTCGCACTCGAAGCCTTGGGGGCCATGCTCGGCGTGGTCTATATCTTCTGGTCGGAAAAGGCCCGCGCGTCCGTGGCCAGCGAACCGCCCGACCTCCGTCATCTCACGGACCCGTCGAAAGACCACCTTAAGGCCGGGCACGCGCCAACGCGGGCCAACGCCGCGCCGACCGCTGCAGAAACGGCGATCCGCTGCCTGCGGTGGGCTGCCGTACTGGTACTCGTCTGCTCGGAATTGGGCGAACTCGTCTACTCGGCATTGGGAGGACTCGTCTATTCGGCAATGGGCCCGCAGTCGCTCGTCGTCCGGCCGGCTCCGCTCGCCGTTGTTAAAAACCTGGCGGTCATGCTCTTCGCCCACCCTTCTCGTTCGTTCATCTTCGTCGCCGCGGGTACGATGATCGCGCCACGGGTTCGCCGCACGACGGCGATCGTTCTCGCCGCAGCGCTGGTTGCGCTGGCTTTCAGAAATCACGTGCTGTCGACGGGCGGGCCCTGGTCGTTCTGGACGATCAATGACACGCACTTCACGCTCGAAGCCTTCGGGGCCGTGCTTGGCGTGGTCTTCATCTTCTGGTGGGAGAAAACTCATGGACCCGTGGCGCGCGTCCTGCCTTCACCGTGATCGATATGGGAACCGTCCCCAGGGTCGGCGGCCAAGTCGTAACAACCGCTGTGCAAGAGTACGCGGCCCCGCATGTTCTGATTGCAGCCGGAGATGTCGCCCATTTTTTGAGCGTACAGGCAATGGCATTTACTTTGGGTGTGGCTTTTTTGGTCGCCGTTGCGATTGCGTTGACGTCGCGCGTTTTGCGTCGGCCTGGAGCGGGAATTGGCGGTTTGGTCGGTTCAGGATTTTGCAGCGACTGGCGAATCGGAAGGCGTTCTCTTCGTGCAAATGGTTCGGCTCCGAAAGGAAGGCTTTCACAGCGGTCCATGCCCCCGTGAAGCTCAGTTTTCTCCGTGGCACTTTGGCCCGGCGTGCTGCCTTGAGGCGTATTTGGATCACCCGATTGAAGGCGATGATCGCCGCAGCAACCGCATTCTTTGCATCCATCGCTTTTTACGTTGGCCGATATGCCTCGGGATCAAGCATGGCGTCGGCGGGTGATCAGGCCGGCGACGTAGCCCCCTTTAAATCCGGCGTCGATGTTAACGACCGTCACGTTTGCGGCGCAACTGTTCAACATGCCCAGCAGGGCGGCCAGTCCCTGAAAACTCGCGCCGTAGCCGATGCTGGTGGGCACGGCGATCACCGGGCAGGCGACATGTCCGCCCACGACTGATGGCAAAGCGCCTTCCATGCCGGCGACAACCACGATGGCGTCAGCGTCGGTGAAACGCGACAGATTTGCGAGCAGCCGCTGGGGGCCGGCCACGCCCACATCGACGATCAATTCAACGCCACAGCCCATCCAGCGTGCGGTTTCGAGGGCTTCTTCGGCGACCGGCAAATCGCCCGTGCCGGCCGTGATAATCGCGACCAGCCCTACTGCCGCGCGAGCCGGGTTGCGCAAAATGGAAAGCGTGCGGGCCGTGGGGTTGTACCGGGCGTCGGGAAACATTTCGAGCAACAAATGTGCCTGTTCGGCAGTGACTCGCGTGGCCAGGCAATTCTGGCCATGGCCGAGCTGGATGCGCAGGATTTCTTCGATCGCAGCGATCGTCTTGCCGGGACAATACACGACTTCAGGAAACCCGCAGCGCCGCTCGCGGTCGAGGTCCACATCAGCCGATGCGGTTGCAGCAGCCGGTAGGCCGCCGCGCCATTCGACGAACTGCGCGGCGGCGGCGGCATCGAGTTCGCCGCGCTGCAACGATTGAAACAGTTCCGCAAGGTTTGATGGCGAATTCATGCGTAATTTCCGCGTTGGGGGCCCCGCCCGACAAAGGGTGTTCCGAACCGGCGTCATCATATCCATTCCGTCATCGACCGGTTAGGATGAATCGCGGTTTTTGATTCGTCGTTTCGGCGCGGTTTGCCAGCCTCTGCGCAATGAGCAGGATTCTTGCATGATGTCGCATTACGAGTCGCCCCCGTCTGCCGGCACTGCGCCACTCTCAGAAGACCCGTTGTTGCGCAGCGCCCGGCGCGAAGCGCTCGTTGTGGGCGTCACGTGGGTGTGCGCCATGTCCTGGTCGGTGGGTTATTGCGCGTGGTTCGGGTACGGACGTTCGATCGACGGACTGACGTTCGTGTGGGGTATCCCCGACTGGGTGTTCTGGGGCATCGTCGCCCCCTGGCTGGCATGCATTGCCTTTTCATTTTTTTTTGGAGCGCGGTTCATGGGTGACGACGACTTGGGCCGCGACGACGGCGCCAACGATGAACCGAGTGGAGCAGGAGCATGACGGGCGTGCACGGGTTGCTGCTGGCCGCTGCCGCGAACAGCGCGCGTGGCGTTGCCGACTTTGGCACCGTCGCGGCACTGGTGCTGTTCATCCTGGCGTCGATGTGGATCGGCGTTCTGGCGAACCGGGCGATGCAGTCGGGCTCGTTCATGAAAGGGTTCTTTCTGGGCAACCGCGGGTTGGGTGCGTGGGCGTTGGCGCTGACGGCCACGGTACAAAGCGGCGGCACGTTCATGGGTTTTCCGTCGCTGGTGTACACGCACGGCTGGGTGGTCGCCCTGTGGATCGCGAGTTACATGGTCGTACCCATCACCGGGTTCGGCGTGCTGGGCAAGCGATTGGCGCAACTTTCACGAAAGACGGGGGCGATTACCGTGCCCGATCTGTTTCGCGAGCGGTTCGGCAGCCCAGCCCTGGGGTTGGCTGCGTCGCTATGTATTCTGTTTTATATGTCGTTCATGATGGTGGCGCAGTTTAAGGCCGGGGCGGTGGTCATGAAGCATTCGTGGCCCGGCGCCGGGCCGCTGGCTTTTACCGAAGAGGTCGCCGCGGGCGAGTTTGACCGGGCGTACTTCATGGGGCTGGCGATCTTTACAATAACCGTCGTGGGCTACACGGCGCTCGGCGGGTTTCTGGCCGCCGTCTGGACCGACCTGTTTCAAAGCGTGATGATGTTCGTGGGCGTGCTGGCACTGCTCGGCCTTGTGCTGGCACAGGTTGGCAGCGTGGAAGAGGCGACGCGCCTGGCGACCACCCAAACCGGCCCCGGCTTTGCATTCGGCCCAGGGTTCGACCCATCGCGAGCGGGGCACGAGTTTCTGCCCGTCGGGCTGGCGTTTTCGTTTTTTTTCGTGTGGGTCTTCAGCGGCCTGGGTTCGCCGGCGGGGCTCGTGCGCATCATGGCCAGCAAAAGCACCGGCACGATTCGCCGGTCGATTTACCTGCTCAGTTCCTACAACGCCTTTATCTACATTCCGCTGATCGTGGTCTGCATATGCGGACGGACGATTATTCCTGATCTGCCGCCCGGAAAAACCGACGAAATCATTCCCCGGCTGGCAATCGCCACCACCCGCGCGTTACCCTGCGGTTCATTTCTTGCCGGCCTGATTCTGGCCGCTCCGTTCGGTGCGGTCATGGCGACGGTCAGCTCGTTTCTCGTCGTGATTGCCTCAGGGCTCGTACGCGACGTTTATCAACGGTTTTTGAACCCCGCCGCTTCGCCCGACCAGTTGCGATGGATGTCGCATGCCGTCATGGTCGTCGTCGGCCTGATCGCCGTATTGGCCAATCTGAAACCGGTCGCCTACCTGCAGGCGATTGTGGTGTTCAGCGGCACCGGTTCGGCGGCAACGTTTTGCGTGCCGGCGCTGATGCTGGCCTATTGGCGGCGGGCCACAGTACCGGGGGTGCTGGCGAGCATGTTCGCTGGCGGTGGCACGGTGCTGACCTGTTACGTCGTTGGCGTTTCCAACGGGTTGTTAGGCTGGTTTACCCGCCAGTCGATCGGCAACCTGACTGGCTTCCACCCGTATTTTCCGGGGGGGCTCGACCCGCTCGTGTGGGCGCTCGGCATTTCACTGGCGGCAGGTATCGTCGTCAGCCTGCGCACCACGCCCCCCGACGCACTTCTTGTTTCCCGCCTGTTCGATGCGGCACCGCCCGAACCGCCCACTGACGCCCACTGACGCCCTCTACCCGGAGTCGCCCGGAATGCCCGATCCGCAAGCCCGCCAACCGAATCAATTGCCCGAATTGCCGGCGGCAGCGCGCATCACGCGCGGCCAATGGCTGACGCTGATTGCCGCGTTTTTAGGCTGGATGTTCGACGGTTTCGAAATGGGGCTCTTTCCGCTGGTGGCGCGGCCCGCGCTGAGCGACCTGCTGGGGCCGGGGCAAACGGCGGCCGTCGAACCCTGGCTGGGAATGATGGCCGCGGTTTTTCTCGTGGGCGCCGCGACCGGCGGCGTGCTCTTCGGCTGGCTGGGCGATCGCATCGGGCGGGTGCGAGCCATGACCCTGAGTGTGCTCACGTATACGCTGTTTATGGGCATGTGCGGCCTGTCTCGCACGGCCGAAGAGGTGTTTGCCTACCGATTCATCTGCTCGCTGGGCATGGGCGGCGAGTGGTCGCTGGGTGTGGCGCTCGTCATGGAAATCTGGCCGAACGAATCGCGCGGCAAACTCGCGGCCTTGATCGGGGCGGCTTCGAACGTGGGCTTTCTGACGATCGCCGTGATCAGCCTCGGGGTGGGCCAAGTGATCGGCTCGCTGGCGGCGTGGCTGCTGGCGGCTGGCATTCCGCAAAGCCTGGTGACAACCCTCGTCGATCATGGCGCCTGGCGGTTGCTGATGTTAACGGGAATCGTGCCGGCACTGCTGGCGTTTTTGATCCGCCTGTTCGTGCCCGAGTCAGAGCGCTGGAAGAAAGAACAACAGAGTGGGGCGACATCGCACTGGGCGACGGTCGACCTGCTGGGTGTGGCCGTCGGCGCGCTGGGCCCCATGGGCATGATCTTTCTGTGCGCTCCGAATTGGAGTTTTTCCCTGCCAACCAGGGTTATGGGGTCAGTGCTGGGCGTGGGTCTGGCGCTGTTCGGGTACACGTACCCGGTCAGGCGGTACCTCAGCCGTGCCCAACCGTCGGGTGGCGACCCGCGACATGCTCCCGCGGCCACATTTCGGCGAATGCTCGTGGGCGCCTGCCTGACCGGCGTGGCATTGCTGGGCACCTGGGGCGCCGTGCAGTTCGCGCCGTCGTGGGCCGACAAGCTCGTCGAAAAATCGAGCGCCGAACAAGGGCTGTCGCCCGAAGCTGCGGCGGCCGCACGCAGCGCGGCTCGCTCCTACACGCAAATCTTGTCGTCGATCGGGGCTATTTTCGGGACAATTGCCGGGGCGCTGCTCGGCAATGCGATCGGTCGCCGCGCCACGTACACGCTGCTGTGCCTGGCGTCGCTCGCCTCGGCGCTGGTGTTCTTTCGGATGAACACCGAGTACGGGCCGTTCTTTCTGGCAACGATCGCCATCACTGGCGGAACCACGGCTTCGTTCTACGGTTGGATCCCGCTGTATCTGCCGGAACTGTTTCGCACCTGCGTGCGAGCCACGGGGCAAGGGTTCAGTTTCAACTTCGGCAGGATCCTGGCGGCGGTGGGCGCGTTGCAAACCGGCAACCTGATCCGCCTGTTCGACAACAGCTACCCGAATGCTTGCACGCTCATCATTTCGATTTACGTGCTTGGGGTATTCCTGATCTGGCTGGCGCCCGAAACGCGAGGCGAACCGCTGCCCGATTGAACCGGCGCCTGCACGCCACGCGAACGATGCCCGGCCGCCGGCCTACTCGGCCGGCGCGCTCACCGTAGCGGGTTCAGGGAATTTTGCCGGCGATGCATGAATTGCCAATTGCGGTTCGTCGTCGTCGTCGAGAGGCGCCGTGAACTCCAGCGTGGCCCATCGCAAAAAGAGCAGCGTCACGCCGCGCGCCGTCGAGGACAGCGAAAACAGAAACAGGTACGCCTCGGGGCATTGGCCCAGGTATTTCAGCACGCTGCCGCCAATGAGCGACCCGATGACGAGCGCGATCGCGTTGCCCAAGTTGTAGGTCGTGAGGATGCTGGTCCGTTCGTCCTGCCGCACGGTTTCAAAAAACAGCAAAAACATCGCCAGCTCGTAGGCCGCCCACACCACCCCTGCCAGAAACTGAATCGCGACCAGTTGCATGAAACTGTCGGCGTACAGCCATAACCCCGAAACAGGAATGATCCCCAACCCGCCGACCCACACCAGCCGCCGCGCCCCGAATCGAAACGCGAACCGCCCGCACGCCGGCAAGGCCACGATCTTGGCGATAAATGACGTGGCCAGCAGCGCCACGAAGTCGACGTACGAAATCTGGAGTTGCTTGAGCATGTACGGTGTGAAGTACGGCCCCGAGATCTGCACGGCGACCTGCACGGCGAGAAAGTAGAGCAGCATGCGTTCGCTGCCGCCCGCAACGATCCGCCGCCACAATTCGGCCACGGTCACACTGCGCTGATTGCCGAACGCCAGCGGCGATTCGCTCTGTTCCGACAGGAAACGGGCCGAAATGAACCGGCACGCCGCCGCGACGGCGAAAATGCAGGCAAACGCCGACAACGAACGATCGAGGCTTTTGCCGTACTGCAGGCTGAACCCGCCGACGACAAACCCCACCAGCACCCCCGCCTGGCTGAGCCGCGACCGCCATGCGAAAAACGGCGCGCGAACGTAGCGCGGCACGATCGACTCCATCCAGGTGTTCCACGCCGGGCCGGCGCCCAGGCCAGCGCCCCAATACAATGCCGCAGCCAGGTAAATGACAACGGGCGGCGCCCCGCCGCACGCCGCAGCAATAATCATCGGAATGAAGCTGCCGGCTTGCAGCAGCACACAAATCACCACCCAGCGGCGATTCGACTTTAACCGCGTCACGGCCCGCGGCGAAATCAGTTGCAGGAACGCCCCGAGCAGCAACGGCAGCGAGACAATCAGCCCCGCGGCAATTTCGCCCATGCCCAATGCCAGTACGAAGGCCGGCAGGTAGGTTTCGCCAATGCCCACCATGACACTGAACGACGCGCCATCGACGACGCTGGCGCGCAAGTCGTCGCGCAGACGCCCGCGTGATGCGTCGTTCGTATCCAACTCCGGTCGATCGGGCTCGATCGCCGGAAAACCCTCGGGCCGGCCTGGAGGGTGCCCCGTACCGGCTTTACCGCCGCGTATCTGGCGACGGTGCAACAACGTCTTCATGGAGAACGCGCTTGTCCTCGATTAGTGAACCGCAGCCCGAATGAATCAGGGAAATGGGGGCGGGATGTTAACAAACCGGCCACAATGTGAGAAGGCCGGTGCCGCTGATTCATCAACCTGTTGGGCAAGTTCAAGTTAAAGTTATTCTATCCGGCACTTGCCGGTTGACAATCCCTTGCGAATGATTATCCAGCAGCGTTCGCGCCGGGGTTGCATCGACCCCGTCTGGAGGCCGCCGGTTCCGAATCGCTGCTCGTAAAGAGACGGGTTTTGTCGCAATCAGGTTCGCGCAGCGGGTGAGAACCTCGCGCCGCGGCCCCGCAAGAACTGAACGTCCGTGCATAACGCATTGATACTCGTTTTGTTTCTCCCCGCCAGGTCATTCAGGGCTGAATCTCATGAAGGACGCTGATTATCCACCATCGCCGCTCACAAGCGACTCAAACCCTGAACCCGATCGGCACGAGCGCCCGCCGGCCTCAAAGACGACGCTGCAAGGAGCACCGAAGGTTCTCTATCGGGCGTTCGTGTTCGTGGCGGGCATGACAGTGCTGCTCGTGGGAGTTGTCATGATCGTGTCGCCAGGGCCGGCCATCATCGTCATTCCTCTCGGGCTGGCGATTCTTGCCACGGAATTTGTGTGGGCCAAAGTTCTGCTCAAGCGAATCAAACAGCGGATTTCAGGAAACCCGCCGGGGCCATGAATCGGCAGCGACAGCGTGCCGCGACCCGAGGTGATGGCGAATGCGCGCCGGTTTGCTACAATTCTCGCGGGCGCACCTGCATCAAGGAACCACGCCAGTGAACAAGCGTTATGTGATCGGGCTGACGGCGGCCAACCGGACCGGGCTGCTGGCAGCGCTCGGAACGGCTCTGGCCGAGTTGGGCGGCGACATTCATGAAACCAGCCAGACCGTCATTTCCCGGTTCTGCACGATTATTCTCGCCGCCGATTTTCCCGAACATCGCGATCCGGAAGTCATTGTGAATCACATTCAGGGCGTGTGCCGTCCGTTTTCGCCCCGCGTGTGCCTCATGGACCCCGTACAAGAGCAAATGCAAACGGATTCCGAACCGGGCGTCAAGCAGTATCTCCTCACGCTCACCGGTCGCGACACGCCCGGTGTGATCGGCCAGATCTCCGCCCGCCTGGCGCGTGACGGCATTGATATCACATCACTTTACGCCGTCAGTGAGAAGCCGACCAGTTCCTTCCGCATGGTGCTGGGCCTGGCGATTCCGCCTGGAATCGACCCCGAACACGTCCAAACCGAACTGGAACAACTGGGCGCCCCGATCGGCCTGGCTGCAATGCTGAATCCATGCCACGCCGCCGAAGGTGCGTCGCCCGCACTCAGCGCCCAGCCGCCCGTTCAACCCATCACCCCGTAACCCAAAACACGCACCCGTTGTCATCAAGGTATTCGGTCACCGATTGT
Source organism: Planctomycetota bacterium (assembly GCA_021781115.1). GTDB lineage: Bacteria > Planctomycetota > Planctomycetia > Planctomycetales > Planctomycetaceae > JAJXXL01. Next base: position 18,492 of record JAJXXL010000316.1, on the reverse strand, counting down.
CACTCGTCAGCGCAATTCCATGAGCAAAATCGGGTTTGGCATTGTTGGCTGCGGCATGATTGCCGAGTTTCATGCGCGGGCCATTCAAGACATTCGCGGCGCCTCGGTTTGCGCTGTGTTTACCAGCCGCCCTGAAAATGGGCGTAAAGTCGCCGAGCTGGTCGGCGGGTGTGCGATCTACACCGACTATGCCGAGTTCCTGAAACATGCGGGGCTCGACATCGTCAATATCTGCACGCCCAGCGGGGCGCATCTCGAACCGGCGGTTGCGGCGGCGGCGGCGGGCAAGCATGTGGTCGTCGAAAAGCCGCTCGAAGTCACGCTGGCGCGGTGCGACCGCCTGATCGCCGCCTGCCACAAGCATAGCGTGCAGTTGTGCACGATTTTCCCGTCGAGGTTCAGCCCGGCAAACATCGCCCTCAAGCAGGCGATTGAGGCGGGCCGGTTTGGCCGATTGACACTGGGCGACACCTATGTCAAGTGGTGGCGGACCCAGGCGTATTACGACAGCGGGGGCTGGCGCGGCACATGGAAGCTCGACGGCGGTGGGGCGTACATGAACCAGGCGATTCATAACGTCGACCTGCTGCAATGGTTCATGGGCGACGTCGCCGACGTGACCGCACTGACCGGCACACTGGCCCACGAACGAATCGAAGTCGAAGACACGGGCGTGGCGGCGCTGCGGTTTCGGAATGGAGCGCTGGGCGTCATCGAAGCCGCCACGAGCGTTTTTCCAGGGTTGCTCAAGAAGACGGAAATTCACGGTACAAAGGGGTCGGTCATCGTCGAGCAGGATGACATCCTGCTGTGGCAGTTCGAACCGGCGGCCCGGTCAGACTCTGCAATCCGCCAGCGGTTCGCCCGCAAGGTCGGCGGGGGGGGTGGGGCCAGCGACCCGCGGGCGATTTCATATCGCGGTCATTACGAACAGCTCAAGGATTTTGTCACCGCCGTTCGCACGGGCGGCGCGCCCCTTGTCGGCGGCGAAGAAGGCCGCAAAAGCGTCGAAATCATCCTGGCGATTTACCAGGCCGCTAAAACCGGCCGCCGGGTTGCGTTGCCGCTGCGGCGGTGAAGTGTCGGTTGTCGGATTGCCACTGTCGCGTTCGGATAGCCGAAATCACACGCAACACCGAAAGCCGAACACTGGTCACCAATTCAGTCTTGCTGAAATTGTGTTTCGATGCGGGTTCCGCTACAGTCAGCCGCAGGTTTTCGATTTGTACTGCCCGCAATCTTTGAGGACAGGTGTGCGCTATGGCGGAAGCGAAGATCGACATCGTGGGGCCGGCCGATATTCCCGTGATTGCCGACCTGTACAGCCAGGTCTTTCGCCCCCCGCGCGACGCCGCATTTTTTCGCCGACGTTTTCAAGGTCGGTGCAATGTGCTGATGCTGGTGGCAAGCCTGTACGGCGAGCCGGCCGGGTTTTACATTGGCTTTGAATTGAAACCGACCGTGTATTTCTCGTGGTTTTACGGGGTGGCGAATTCCAAGCGGCGGCAGGGCATTGCCTCGCAACTCATGGACGCCGTGCATAGCTGGGCGGCCGAGCAAGGTTATGAGTCGATTCGCTTTGAATGCCATAACCAGCACCGCCCGATGCTGCACCTGGCGATCGCCCGGATGTACGACATCGTCGGAATTCGCTGGGATCCCGATCGCGGCGACAACCTCGTCATCTTCGAGAAGTCGCTGACAACAGGGTGAGCCGAATCCTGCAACCAGCGTTGTTCAGGCGGCGCGCGACTGGTTGCCCGCCTCGCTGCCGGTTGTGTCGAAATTGGTCAGACCGCGAATGGCGTACGACGCCCGGTTTTGAGATTCATAGTAGGTTCGCACCGAAACTTCGCCCAGCACACCCAAGCAGAAGAATTGCATACCCAACATGACAGCGAACACGCTCGCCAGCAGCAGCGGGTTGCCGGTCATGTCGATTTGCTGGAAGATTTTCATGGCCAGCGTCGCCAGGGCCGAGCACCCGCCCAACCCCACGCAGGCCGCGCCCAATTTGCCGAACAGCTTCATCGGACTGGTGAAATAGTGCGTCAGGAACTGCACGGTGATCAGGTCGAAAATCACCCGCAGTGTGCGTGAAATGCCGTACTTCGATTCGCCGAATTGCCGCGCATGGTGCCGCGTGACAACCTCGGCGCACCGGGCTCCGCGGCAATGAGCCAAAACCGGAATAAACCGGTGCATCTCGCCGTACAGATTGAGTTCCTGTGCGATTTCACGACGGATGACTTTCAGCGTGCAGCCCAGGTCATGCACGGGAAACCCAGTCACTTTCGAGATCAGCCAATTGGCGATCATGGAAGGCAGCCGGCGGTCGAGAAACCGGTCGTGCCGATCCTTCCGCCAGCCGTGAATCAGGTCGTACCCCTCGCTGAGCCGGGCGAGCATCATGGGAATGTCGCCCGGGTCGTTTTGCAGGTCGCCGTCGAGCAGGACGATCGCGTCGCCCGCCGCGAGGCGGATCCCGGCGCTCATGGCGGCGGTCTGGCCGAAGTTGCGGCGGAAGGTGACGACTTTCACGCGGCGGTCGGCAAAGGCAAGGCGTTGCAACTGCTCGGCCGAGCCATCAGTCGAACCGTCATCGACGAAAATAATTTCGCATTCAAGGCCAAGGGCCGCCAGCACCGGCTTGAGCGCCTTGTCAATCCGGGGAATGTTGTCGCGTTCATTGAACACCGGAATGACCAGCGACAAGGATTTCACGTCGAAACGCATGGGAGAACACTCCGGGCGGGTCGCGAATTGCGCAACAGAACACAGTGACGGGCCGCTTTCGCCAGCAATACCCGGTGCGACGGCGATTTCAGCGCCCGTAGCGGGCCGCCCGGGGCCGGTACCGGCAGGGCGAGGCCAGCGGGCTTCAAGCCGATCAAACCAGCGACCGAGCGGGTTGGGGCGAAATAGCGCAAGTGCAAACGCCCACCCGACCGCGGCGCCCCACAGCGCATCGCTGAGGAAGTGCGCACCGGTTTCGACACGCTGTAATGCCACCAGCCCCGTTACGAACGCGAACCACCAGCGCCCGCGGGGAAACATTGCCGTGAGTGCCACACACAGCCCCATCGACGTGGCGACATGTGCCGAAGGAAAACTGTGCCCCCCGCCCGGCGACAAGAGGCCTGGCAATATGCCGCCAAACGACTGGAACACGCCGCCTTCGAGATTGTAGTCGTAGGGGCGAACCCGCGCCACGAGCAGTTTGATGCCATCGGCGGCCAGCCCCGCGCCGAGCGCTGCCGCGAGCACCCGGGCGACAGCGCCGCGCCGCCTGACGTCGCAAATAAAAATGCCCACAACCAGCAGGCTGACCGCCACGGCATGCCCGAACGGTTCGACGGCTTCGAGCACCTTGTCGAACGCCAGCAGCGCATCGCCTTTGACGAGGGCCCGCGACAGGGGCATGTCAATCATCAGCGCCGCCATTCCGAGGCCGGCCAAAAGCAGCGCCGGCAACAAGCGCAGCGCCAAGCTGCCTGCCCACGCATTCGACGCCAGAGAATCTTGCTGGTCGGGCGGGGTCAATCTGTCGTGGCAGGGCTCCATTCGGCAACCTGAATTCGGCGCAAAGGCAAGTGCGATATGAAAGAAGTGGCAACTCACCAGCCACATCGCCCGTTTGAAACAGTGGCATAAGCAAGCGGACGCCGCAAACGACTGCATGGATTTCCGCGTGCGAACCGGTCAAGTGGGCGGTGTGAATAACCGATCGGCGAAATATCGTCAAGCGGATTCGGCCGGGCCGAATGCCACCGGGCTGATGGTTTTGCCGGAATTCGCCCCAATTTCCCGAATCAGAGCGTGCGTTGCCGACATTTCACGCGTCAAACCATCGATCAGCATCTGGTCGACAAGCTGCTGGCGACTACCCGGCAGCACAGGCCAAGTGTAGGTTTCGACTTCCAGGTGCGGGGCATAATCGAGCGCCGCGATCGCGACCAGGGCCTGGTGAAGTTCGGCGCGGGTCGTTTTCAGCGGGCCCAGCCGTTCGCAATCGACGGGCACGTGAAAATGAATGCGCCAGCACCGGGCATCGCGCATTTCCGGCGGTGGATCGAGGGCAAGTTCGGCGGTGAGGTCGAGATGCCGAAACACCTGCCCGTCGGCCGAATGGGCAAACGTCTGGTGCAGGTATCGTTCTTCGGCGTATTGTGCCAGCGCCTGACGGGCTTCGAGGTTGCCAGCCGGCGCTTCGAGCTCAAGGGCACAGGTGACGTGCACCTTGTTGATCCGGATGTCGCTTTCGCGCAACGTGCCGATGGAAGTGGCAATGTCTTCAAATTCCACCGCCTGATGGCACACATCAAAACATGCGCCCAGATGCCGGCGGGCCGATTCCAGAATTCCCTCGGCGGCGGCGTGTTGCCATAAACTGCCGAAAAAGCCAGCAAGTTCGGCCGTTGTTTCGAGAAGGCACATCGGCTCGGGTTCGATTGCAAGGCGAATGGTGCGCCCCGTCTCATCGCGCAGCCGGGCGAGACGGCGGGCCAAGTCGAGCAGTTGCCCGAGACATTGTGCCCGATGTTTGGCGCCGTGCGGGTACCCCTTAAACCCCAGAGGAACGGTTGAAATACTGCCTTCGCCCCCCTCAGGCAGCAACCCGGCAAGCACGGCGGCACAATCGCTGGTGTAACTCAGCCGGGCAGGATCGGCCCAGTCGGGAAAGTAAACGTCTTCTTTCACCCTGGAACGATGAAAATCGCCATATGGAAATGCGTTCAGCGTGTGGCAGGTCAGGCCACGGTGCTCGAGTTCGACACGAAACCGGGCGACACCTTGCCCCGTTACAAGCTCACTCGCAACGGACCGGGGCAGCCATAACCCGGCAGCGATTGGCCGACGCAGGTTCTGGCCCACGGGAACCGTAAACCGATCCAGATTGGCGAGCACGCCAGCGACAGTTTGCGCGCTGTGAACATTTGTACAATATCCCAACGGCAGGCAGGAAATTGACATTGCAAGGTCTTTCCGTTGGGTACGGCACAGCGGCCAGGCTGTGAGCCGCCGCAGTCGCTGTGGCAGGCAGCAGGCTGGCGGCCACTGCGGGCGGATCAAGGTTTGAAGCGGGGGCGTGGTTTATTCTACGCTAACGCACGCGGAAAAATAAACCTATAATCAGGGAACCTGCAAATCGGCTCGCGTGAGGAAATTGCGAGAAACCCCCGAGCCCGATCGGGGTTTGATCATCAGGCCCCTGTGCAATGCCCGAACGGACTAACGTGACTCTGAGCGATACCGACGAAAACCCGGTGCTTCGCGATCCCGACGTCAGGCTGATGCTGCGCGTCAAGGAGGGCGACGAAGCTGCGTTCACCGAGTTGGTGACGAGTTACCAGGATCGCCTGGTGGGGCTGCTGTATCATCTTGTATCCAATCAGGAATCTGCCGAAGATTTGGCGCAGGAGGTGTTTCTCAAAGTTTACCGCGCCCGCCAGGGTTATGAACCGACCGCAAAATTCGCCACCTGGCTGTTTCGTATTGCCAGCAACCTGGCCAGCAACCGTCGCCGCGACAAGGGGCGCAAACGCGAGGTTTCGCTGCGCACGAATGACTCAGGGCCACTGGGGCCGCGGCCGGCGGAGCAGATTCTGGCCGAGAAGTCGGCGCTCATGCCGGCCCGGCAACTCGACAAGACCGAGCTGCGCGAGGTCGTGCGGGCAGCGCTCGACGGTCTGAACGAACGGCAGCGGCTGGCCGTACTGCTGCACAAATTCGAGGAAATGAGTTACATCGATATCGGCACCACGCTGGAAATGTCGCCCGCGGCGGTCAAATCGCTGTTGTCGCGGGCACGCGATAACCTGCGCGAAAAGCTCGAACCCTATATTCATTACGGAACGCAGCCTGCCGACAACGGCGAGTAAAGTCATGCAAAAGATCCCGCGATTATCGACCGAGCAGCGCGAGAACCTTGTCGCGTATCTCGACGGCGAACTCGACGAGCGGGCTGCCCAGGAAATTGAACAGGTGCTGGCCCGCAGCGAAGTGGCCCGCCACGAAGTGAACATGCTGTCGCGCACCTGGGACGTGCTGGGCGAGTTGCCGCGGGTGGTGGCATCGGGAACGTTCACGCAGAACACCGTGTCGCAATTGCAGGTGCTGAACGCGCCCCGCCGAGAATTTCGCACACAGCCCTGGTTTCAAAACGCCCGCCGGGGCGGCGTGTTCGCTGGCTGGGCCGCCGCCTTGGCCCTGAGCGCCTGGGTTGGTTACTCGGCCACGAATCGGTGGGCGCCCACTGAGGCCGACATGTTGCTCGACGACTTGCCGATTATCGAACAGTATGATCAGCTCACCGAAGTTGGTCAAATCGAGTTTCTTCGCGAACTGCGCAAACACGGAACCTTCAATGTTCAGCCCACGACGCCTCATTGAACTTCGCCCGAGGGGGTGGGTTGCGGCCGCGCTGTTGCTCATGCTGCTTTGGCTGCCAGCAGCGACGGCGCAGGCCGAATCGCGGGCCGAACGCGAGAAGCGGCTCCTGGCCCTGCCACCGGCCGACCGCGCCCGCCTCGCCCGGAATTTCAGGCAATACCAGGCACTGCCCGAGGCCGAGCGGCAACGGCTCAAGCAGTTGCACGAGGAGCTTGAAGAAGACACGCGTTCGGGGGGCAACCTGAAAAGCATTATGGATGCCTATTACCGCTGGGTGGGCACATTGAACCCGGGCGAGCACGATGACCTGCGGCGTGAAACCGACCCCGCGCTGCGGGAAAAGCTGGTCCGCAAGCTGCGAACCACGCCCAAGCCGATTTCTCCCTCGGTGTTGCAGCAGATGTCTGGCGGAGCGGGAATGACCGCGCTCAGCCTGCAAGACCTGACGGCCGTCATGAAAATCCTCGAAGCCGAGGTTCGCCCGGTATTGCCCCCCGCGCAAAGGACGCGCCTGGAGTCACTGCAAGGGTTGCCCAGGTTCACCCTGATTCTGGAATCGTGGCTGACCGCCCAAACGCCTGAAAAGCGGCCACTTTGCAATTCGTCCGGGTATCCGCACCTCGTTCAGGAAATGGCCCACCAGATTTCTGACAAAACCCACCAGCGGGTCGTCGTCGAAGGCCGATCGCCCGAACAGAAGCGGTTTCGGCTGATGATGCTGATTCAGTCGGGCCTGCGGGCCGAGCGCGAGCGTCTCAAGCCCGACGCCGTCACGCGGACAGAATTCTTCGAAAGCCTCAAAGGCCGTGAACGCGATGAAATCATGAGCCTGCCGCTCGAAGACCAGCCGGCCGAAATCACCCGCCGGTACATGGAGGCCCACTCCGAGATTTTTCCACGGTTTCAGGGAGATTTGTCGCGGCTGATCCGCCAACTCGACCCGTCGCGCCGCGATCGGATGCTCAAGGCGTTCAAAGCCGATCATGCTGGCGACCTGCCGGCAGGCGACGGGACCAGCACCGAAGCCAGCGGTGCCGCGAAAAAAGGACATGCCGGCAAAAAGGCCACTCGCGCAGGAAAGACGCGGCGCACCGACCCGACGCCCACCGATGGAGCCGGGGGCGGCGAATGAGCCCGCGTCCAGCATCCGTGCCAGGCGGTGCAATCGTCAGGTTCGGGCTGCTCGGCATAATGCGCGCGCCGGCTTGGCGTTTGCCCGCCGCCCGCGCGATCACTACCCCGCGGTTTGACAGCGGGGCGGCGGCGCACTAAAGAAATAGGGGGCCATTTCGCGTCGAGGCCAGCGCTCGGATCGCCACACCACCGGAGATTGACATGTCTGATCGTCGTGTTCCGACTGACCGGCGCAAAGAATCCGACCGGAGGGTTCACCCCCGGTTGAAGTCAACCAGCACCGTCCGCTTTTTACGCGCTCGGGCCGCGGCCGATGAAATTCTGGCGGCTGAACTGCTCGACGTGTCGCACACGGGCGTTCGCATTCGCCTCGAAACGCCGCTCGTTTGCGGGGAGTGCATATTGATTGAAGTGCGCGACGGAGCGCGGCATTGTTTTAATCTTCCCGCGGAAGTCGTGTGGGAGGAAAATGGCACGGCAGACGAACGCCATGCCGGGTGCGAATTGCGGGTTGAGCTCAATCGCCGGCAGTTCACGCTGTTGCAGAAGTTGGTCGTCGGGGCCGCCCGCTGATGGCTGCGTTTGGAGAACTCCGCACTCCTGCATGAGCACCAGGCCCGGCCGCGCGCGATGCGACTGTTCGTTTCCGAATATCTGTGCTGCGGCGCCTGGGGCGACACCCTGCGGCCGCCAGGCCTTGCGGCCGAAGGTCGGGCCATGCTGCGCGCGGCAGTGCACGACTTCGCCGGAATTCCTGATGTTACCGTGGCAACAACCTACGATGCCGCACTGGGTGCGCACGGCCTGAATGGCGTCGAAGTGCATATTGCCCGTGCCCCGAGTGAAGAACAGTCGCTGTTCGCACGGCTCGCGGTCGAATGCGACGCTACGTTTCTGATCGCCCCCGAATTCGACGGCATTCTCGCCGCCCGCTGCCGGGCGGTCGAAGCGGCCGGCGGGCGCCTGCTGGGGCCATCGAGCGGGGCGGCAGAATTGTGTGCCGACAAATGGCGGCTGGCGTCGCATTGGTACACCCGCGGCGTGGCGACGATCAAAACACACCTTCTCGACCCGCGTTTTTGCGATGAGATCGGGTTTCCCGCCGTGGTAAAGCCCCGCGACGGGGCGGGATCTCAGGCAATGTTTCTGGTGCGAAACCACGACGAATTTCGCGAACTGTTGCCGCAGTTCACCGCACGGGCCGTCGCGAAGGGCATGATCTGGCAGCCGTACATTGCCGGGCAGGCGCTGTCTGTCGCGGCGATCGTTTCGCCGGCGGGCGGGGTGCAGGTGTGGCCAGTGTGCGAACAACATCTTTCAGCCGACGGCCGATTTCGCTATGGCGGCGGGCGGCTGCCCGCGCGCTGTGCGCAACTTGAAGCGGTGCAGGCCCTCGCGCGCCGGGCTTGCGAATGCGTCTCGGGCCTGCGGGGCTATGTTGGGATCGACCTGTTGTTGCCCACCCGGCAATACGCCGAACCGCTGGTCGTCGAAATCAACCCGCGGCTCACAACCAGCTACCTGGGCTACCGCGCACTGGCCGCCGAAAACCTCGCCCGGCGCATGCTTGCCCCCGATTGCAACGCCGCGCCGGTCGCGTGGCGGCCGGGCACCGTGCAGTTTGACGCATGCGACAATGTGGACGAGGCGGGCTAAAGCGGCCGTTCAATGCGCCGGCGGCGGGCTGTTTTGAAACGCGCGCGCGCGAAACAGGAAATCGACGATGTTGCCTTCGTGCGGCTGGAGCCAGTTCAGCGCGATCGTCTTCACCGGGCCAATGTTTAACCGGTCGATGAACGGCGCATCGAGCAGGGCCCGCGACAATTGCGGATCTTTGGTAATCGCCGAGCAAACCAGGGTTTGCCCCATGGAGGCCAGCATTTTGTTCTGCGGGCAATCGACGACGGTCACGAACGGAAACATGTATTCGGCTTTAGAAATCGCATGCTCAGAACTTGTGCAGTGCAACACGGTGGGGCGCAGGTAGTCGCACCGCTCGCGTTTGACAAGCCGCGGCCCGTTGCGGTACTTCTCGGTGACTTCCGTCACCCCGGGCAATTTCACGCCTTCATCAATTTCGGCAGAAATCGCGTCGGCCTGACCGGGCACGGTGAATGCCGCCAGGGCCGCCGTTGGGTCTTTCATCGGCAGCGGCGCTACGGGGCCAATCCGCCGGGCGATCGCATCGGCGATCTCTCGCCCATGCCGTGACGCCCAGATTCCTGAACAACTGATGCAGCTCCGACCGCTGTTGATCAGCACGCTGTCGACCATCAGGTCGAGGTATTTTTCCCAATTGTCGACTTCATCGTCGCCAAAAATGAACTTGCTGAACCCGGGGCCATGCACCTGGACGCGCGGGTTGCCATGATACCGCTCGACAGTGGGCAAACCGCCAAAAATCATTGTGCGTTCGCAATGCGAAATGACCGCCGCGCCGACGTCGGGGCCGCCGGGGTAAATGGAAATCGCCTCGCGCGGCACACCGGCCTGGAAAAACGCCTCGGCCATGCGATACGGCGTCCAGGGTTCCTGGGGGCCGGGTTTGAGCACCAGCCCGATCTGCATGGGAATGACCGGCATCCACAGCGTGTGCACGCCGGGCGAATTAGAGGGCAGTACCATGCCCAGCACCGGGCTGTTGGCCTGATAGCTGAGCATGATTCCACGCGATTCCGTGCCGTAGCCGTTCGTGAGAATTTCGAGCGGCAGTCCGCGAGTCAGCGCGTCGAGAATTTGCTCCATGTGGCTGAGCACGAAGAAGTTCTTCTTCATGTTGTTCGCGCACATGTGTTCGGGCAAGCCGGTGGTCGCCGATTGCATTGTGCAGAACTCTTCGGGCGTTTGTGTTCCATTGCCCAGAGGCAGCTTCGCGTTAAGGTACAGGTCGCCCGCCTTGGCCGCCATGTCAATCAGCTTGCGAATCGGAATCTCGCGAAGCGCATTGCGTGCCCGCCAGCAATGCCGCATGTCCATTTGAATCAGGCCGCCGTTCGCCTGATGCACCCGGGCCAAAGTTTCGCCCGATTCAAAATGGACCACCTCCTGCTTTTCAATGCTTTCATACGACTTGCCCCAGCGAAGCACGGGAATTTCGAGCACGGCAGACTCCTCAAAAGTTGGTGTACACGCTTCTCAGTAAACTCCCACGGTCGTCGCTTTGGCGATTTCGTGAAACGGGCGCGTCCCGCTGATGCCATCCCACGGGTACTTCTCAAATGGAAGCTCGCGTTCGCCTTCGTCGCGCTCCATGAACCCGGGAATGAACGTTTCTCTCGTCAGCGTGGTCAGTTTCACGCGCCCCGTCTGGCCGTACTCGACCAGGCGGTGGTAGTCCTTGAAGTCGACAACTTCAATGACCGCCCGCGGCTGTGGCGCGTAATAGGTGATCTTGTAATTGTCGGCCGGGTCGAACGGCTTGCCGCAGGCCAACCCCATGAGCGTGTTGCCGTACGTCGGCGTCATGTACACGCCGTCGAGGAGTTCTTCCATCGCAAACCGGTACCACTGCGGCGTGAATTCGGTGCCACCCGAAAAAATGCCGGTAATGCCCGACTGCTGGATGCTCGACCCCTGTTCCATCAGTTTCATGGCCAGCGCTTCAAGCAGCTTGGGCGTGGTGAACATGCACTTGATGTCATGCCCGGCTGAGAGAATCGTGACCGCCTGGTCGATGACGTGGTCGCGATACGCCTCCATTTCCTTGATGTTGCCGCGCTTAATCAATTTAATGACCCACCGGGGGTCAAGATCGACGCAAAAGCAGATCCCACCTCGGTACTGGGCGAGGTGTTCGACCGCCAACCGCAACCGCCTGGGGCCTGAAGGCCCCAACATCAGCCAATTACTGCCCTTCGGAAAATGCTCGTCGGGCAACGTATGACTGAACATTTCGTAATCGATACGAAAGTCTTCAATTTGCACTCGGCTTTTTGGAATGCCCGTCGTGCCGCCTGTTTCGAACACGTATACCGGCTTGCCTTTGAGCCCTTGGGGAATCCAGCGGCTGACCGGCCCGCCGCGAAGCCATTCGTCTTCGAACTCGGGAAACTTTTGCAGGTCAGCAAAGCACTTGATGTCCTTAATCGGGTCGAACCCCAGCGTTTTGACCTTTTCGAGCCAGAACGGGCAACCGGTCGACGGGTGGAAGTGCCAAGCGATTGTCTCGCAGACATGGGCGTCGAGTTGACTCCGGGCCTGCTGGACTTTCGCCGCCAAGGCGGGGGAAATGGTACTCACGGGTCGGTGTGCTCCACGAAGGAAAGAACGGCAGGGCGGGACGTCAGGTTGCCAGTTTGGCAGCGGCAACCACCGGCTTCATCTTACGGAATTTGCGAGCGGTTTTTCAACGACGGGACGACGCTTATTTTCGCGCACTGAATTCAGCGGTCACCGTTGTGCGAATTCCGCCCCGCGGGGTAAACGCCGCCACGACTTTCATCTGCCGCGGTTCGCAGACAGCAACCAGGTCATCGAGGATGCGATTTGTGACATGTTCATAAAACGCACCGTGGTTGCGGAACCGCTGCAAATACAGCTTCAGCGACTTGAGTTCGACGCAGCGTTTATCGGGGATGTAGGTAATCGTCAACTCGCCGAAATCGGGTTGCCCTGTCTTGGGGCAGACCGACGTGAATTCGGGGCAAACTGTTTCAATCAGGTAGTCGCGGTTGGGAAACTGGTTTTCAAACGTTTCCAACTCGTTGCGAAAGGTGTCGCTCATGGAGAGGCCAGGTGGGGAGTCAGGATGTCCGTCCAGAGTTTGTACCCGGTGGGGTTGAGGTGCAATTTGTCGGGCTGGAACAGCTCAGGACGCGGTGTGCCGTCGTCTTGCAACATCGGTTTGACAACGTCAACAAATACCAGGCGGCGATCGGTTTTCGAAAACCCCTCGACCAGCCGATTCGCCTGCCGTTGCACATCGTAAAACTTCCAGCGCGAGGGGCAAGGTTTAATCGCCAGGAACGCAATGTGCGTTTTCGGCAGCCGGGCGTGAATTTTTTCGACGAGCACCTGGTAATCGGCCAGAACCTGATCTGCCGTTTTGCCTGCGGCAATGTCGTTGTCGCCCGCATAAAACACGATCAGCCGCGGTTGGTGCGGAATGACGATTCGCTCGGCAACGCGCACTGAATCAGCAATGTGCGAGCCGCCGAACCCGCGGTTTACCGCCGGCAATTCAGGAAAGGACTGCGCCAGGTTCCACAGCCGAATGCTGGAACTGCCAAGAAACATGACGCCACCCGGCGTGGGCGGGCGCTGCCGATCTTGTGCTTCAAATGCGAGAATCTCCTTCTCAAATCGTTCGGCCGGCTGGCCTGCGGCGGGCAACGCCAGCCCGCAAACCACCCTTGCTGCGCCGATCAGGATTAACATCCAGCGCCAACGACCGGGCTTTAACTGCCAGGTTTGCATGACCCGTTACCTCCAACGTCAGACCCGGTATGCGACATTTCAACATCATACCGTTTTCGCCCCCCAACACCACCAATCGACGGGTCGGTCAACTTGTTCTTCCGCGAAACGGGGGAATCTGTAGAATTCGTACGCCTTGACGGGTTGGAGTTAAATTCTTCGCACGGGAACATGAGCATGATGATGACTGGTCAAGGAAGACTAGTGCTGCTGGGCATATCAGTTTGGCTGGGGTGCGGTGTTCAGGCGATGTGTGCCGAGCCTGATCGCGCCGCGTGGCTCGCCGAATTTCGGGAACCATCGCCGCTTGAAGATGACGCGCAACTGCATGATGTGCGGTTCGTGGGCAGCAAGATCGGCTGGGCCGTGGGCGATCGGGGCGTGATCTGGAACACCACCGACGGAGGCGCATCGTGGCACTTGCAGCCCAGCGGCGTCGATTGCCCGCTTTACGCCGTCTGTTTTTTGACCAGCCGCGTCGGCTGGGCTGCAGGGGGCGGAATGACGCCCTTCACACGAGTTTCGTATGGGGTTCTGCTGCATACTCAAGACGGTGGGGTCACCTGGAATCGCGTCGAGAATCGTCCGCCTGAAAACCCGCCGGGTGCAGCCCCGGCGAAATCAGACGCCCCGCTGGCACGCAGCGAGCACAACCCCGTTGCGGCACTTCCCCGCCTGCACGGAGTGCGGTTTTTTTCGCCCGACGACGGCTACATTATCGGCGAAGCAACTTCCGCCCACCCCACGGGCGTGCTGGCCACGCGCGATGGCGGCCAAACGTGGCGCGACTTGGCCGGCCCACCGACGTCGGGCTGGCGCACGTTCGACTGCTTTTCGTTCGAGGGCGGTGCTGTCGCCGGGTTAACGGGCCGCACCGCACAACTGGCCGGCGGCAAGCTGCTTGCCTCGCGGCAAGCCCCCCTGGGCCTGCGCGGCCTGCACGCCCTGCGAATTGACGCCGAAGGGACGGGGTGGCTGGCGGGCGATGGCGGGCTGGTACTGACTACCGAGAATTCGGGACTGGTCTGGCAGGCGCCGCACGCACCGCTGCCACCGGAAGTTCCGTCCATTTTTGACTTTTACGCCGTGTGCCGGCAAGGGCCGAAAGTGTGGGTAGCCGGTCGGCCGGGAAGCTGCGTCTGGCACTCACCCGATTCGGGCCGAACCTGGCGACGGCAACCGACGGGGCAACCGCTGCCGCTGTCGGCCCTGGCATTTTCGACCGACGACAACGGTTGGGCCGTTGGCGCGCTGGGAGTTATCCTTCGTACCTCGGACGGCGGCAAATCGTGGCAAACCGTGCACGGAGCCAAGCGGCGGCTGGCCATGATGACGTTGCACACCGACGCCCGGCGTGTCTCATTCAATCTCATTGCCCAGATTTCAGGCGAATTGGGCTACCGCACACTCGCCAGCGTGCTGTCGCGGGGCGACATTGGCCCCGATGGTGCGGCGTTAGCCGACCTTGACGTGCAGCTTGGCGAAGCGGTCAGCCAGGCAGGCGGCTCGGCGGCGGCCATTGGCTGGCAGTTGCCGCTCGACGCTCCCGGCCTCGACCGCAATTCAGAGAAACTCGCCGACACCTGGAACCGGCGCACCGAAGGTCGTCTCGACGAGACGTTGCAAGCGCAGTTGGTGTGCCTGCTGCGCACCTGGCGGCCCAGCGTGCTCGTCGTCGATCAACCCGCGGCGGCCGACGCCGCCGCCCGACTGGTGAACGACGCCGTGCTCGGCGCCGTCGGGCAGGCCGCCGACCCGGCGCGCCTGCGCGAGCAGATCGATGTCGGCGGGCTCGAACCGTGGTCGGTCGCCCGGGTGTTTACACATGCTGCACCCGGCGCGGCAGGACACGTGCATATTGACCCATTCGCATATTTGCCGCGGTTGAAGCAGCCGGTGCAATCGTTTTCAGCCTCCGCATATGGAGTGCTGTCGAACCGCGTCGATGCGCGTCCCTTGCGCGAGGCCTATCGACTGACACCCCTTGACGCCGCGACCGCCGAGCCCACGCGGGTTCCCGACGATTTTTTCGCCGGATTGTACATCACCCCGGGTTCGCCCGCCCGCCGCGATTTGCCTGCATTCGATGACGCCGAACTCGAAACGCGTCAACACCTGGCACGCAAACAGCGAAACTTTGCGGCGATTGTCGATCGATTTCTGACCGACCCACGGCAGGCGGCGCAACTGATCGCGGGGTTGTCTGAAAGCGTACGCGGCCTTCCCGAGGCGCAGGCGGCCTTGCAGCTTTCGCAACTTGCCGATGCATATCTTGCAACGGGGCAATGGGAACTTGCCGAGCAGACGTTCGAGCACATCCTGCAAAGCTGGCCTGACCAGCCGGTGGCCGTGCGCGCTCAGGAATGGCTGATGCAATGCTGGGGCAGCGACGAAATGACCTGGCGCCGGTTAAAGCAGCCAGCCATCGGGCGTGAGTCGCTGACGGTCAACCCCGAACCGATCGCGCAGCGCATTCAACAGGCAGCCGCAACGTTGCAACGGCAAGCCGCCGATCAGGAAAAAGGGAAGCGCCCCGCGCTCATTCAGGGCGATCTTCCTCCGGCGTCTGGCAACGGCGAGCGAAGCGACCTCGTGACGGCGCGCTACGAAGAACTGCCGGGCCTCGGCGAGCGGTTCCGCTACTGGCAATCGCGTGCGCTTAAAATCGCCGAAGACCTGGAACGACGCGACAGCCTGCTGTTTGGCAGCCCCGCCATTCAGTTGCCGCTGGCCGCGATTCACCGCAAGAAGTCGGCGTTTCTGAAATCCGATGAAATGCTGCAACGGTTCACGGGGCCGGGCGACAATGCCGGCTGGTCGCAGGCAGCCGCTAATGAGCTTTGGCTTTCGAACCCGAACCGCGTTCCCGATGCGCGAATGGCAGTGTGCGCCCGAACCACAACGCGGCCGGTACTCGACGGAGAGTTCTCCGAACCGTGCTGGCAAGCGGCCCAGGAACTTTCCCTGGCAGCGGCGCACCAGGAAATCGCGGGCGAAGACGCACCCGACCACCCGTACGCGCTGCTGTGCTGCGACGAAACGCACCTGTATTTTGCAGCCCGCATTCCCCGCGCGCCCGGCGTGCGCAACGACCCGCCGGCGCAGGCTGGCCGAACTCACGATGAAGATTTGGCCGATTTTGATCGCATTTCGCTCGTGATTGACACCAACCGCGACTACACGACCTGGTACCGGTTCGACGTCGATCAGCGCGGGCACACGGCCGAATCCTTGTGGAACGACCCCTACTGGAACCCGCAATGGTTCGTGGCCGCCGCCGCCGATGACGCGCACTGGCAGATCGAAGCGGCAATCCCGCTGCGCGAGTTGACGCCCGCGCCGCCCGCGGCGCGAACGGTCTGGGCAATCGGCTTATTCCGCGCGATTCCCGCCGTCGGCGCTCAAAGCTGGATCCCACCAGCAGCCGCCAACCCGCACCCTGAAAACTTCGGCTTTCTGCAATTTGAATAGCCGGATCCGTCAGAATGGGGCTATTGCAACAAGGCGTACAGCACGATGTTCACGGCGATGCGCACGGCGTCTTCGCGAATGTACCCCGTGCAGGAAACCGCCGCTTGGCGCTCCAGGGCGCAACTGATGTCGTATTTGCTGTAAATCACAACGAATCGTCCGTTCATTTCGACCCCCTCGAGGTAAGGTTCGACGGTGCGAATCGTCGCCTTCAGGGCGGCGTTGGCGTCGTTGACTTCCGGTTCGCGGCGTTTGACACGCGACAGATCATTGCCGATTGCGGTAGTAAAGATTTCGTGGGTCGGCGGAATGCGCTGGAGCTTATGATCGGGAAACATTTGCTCAATCATTTGGCGAAAGCCCTTGTCGAACTGCGGGGCGCCGCAACAGGCGTCGGCGAAAAGCACGCCGCCACGCTCGATATACTTCCGGATCTGGTCGCGCTCCTGCGGGCTGATCTGGAACATGTTTCGGCCGTGGATGTAAAGCAACGGGTATTTGAAAATGGCGGGGTCGAGTGGCGTTAGCGCCGGGGCCTTATGGGCGGTTGCGACGCCGGCGGTCGTATTGAGCGCGGACAGCAGGTTGCGAAGCGCTTGGGGTGCCGCATCCCATGAGCCGGTATAGCGCAACTTGGCAATTTCCAGCAGACCCCGCTGAATGCCGTCACCCTCGGTGGTGATTTCCTGGGCGCGGGGGCGGTCGAGCCGGTTCGTGGGCGGTTCGCGACCCGTCGCGTAGGCGACAACATTCACGCCCACCTGGGTCGCCTTCGTAATCATGCTGGTCATGACGGCCGGGCGGTTTGGCATTTCGAACACGGTCCACTTGTCCCACAGGCAGGAAAGATCGCGTGGCGAGTACACAATACTCGTCCGACAGCCGATGTCGCAGCCCCAGAGTTCGACCGTGCTGGCGTCAAGCAGGTATTCGCTGCGATAAATCGGGTGGTCGGGGTCGAGCTGCTTCAGCCGCGTCTCGGAGGGGGGGTACATTTGCTTGATCAAATCGCGAAATCCGCGGTCAAACCCCGTGCCCTGGCAGCAGGATTCAGCGAAAATGAACCCGCCCTGGGCCACATATTCCTTGAGCAATGCCGCATCTTGCTGCGAAAACTTCGGGTCATTTTCGCCATTCAGAAACAAGACCGGCGCCTGGAGCAGGTCATCAACAGTGGCGTCTCTCAGTTGCACGACCTGCCAGGTGATGAGTTTGGGCCATTGGGGCAGCCCGCTGATCATTTGTGTCAGGTTGCGGACGTCATTGCGATGCCGATTCCATTCGCCGCCGTCATCAAACGCCGCTGCGGCGGGGCTGTAATCAAGCTTGTTGATCAAAACGGGCGACAGACCTTTCGAAAGAAACAGCAGCGCCAGGCTGGTGCCGACGATGGGGTCGTTTTCCATCGAGCCCACCCCCTGCCAACTGCCGTTTTGCACAAGCTGCCGCTCGACGAGGTACTCGGCCCCTTCGCGGTACCAGTCATGGCGATTCTGGGCTTCGCCGAAGAACCTCCGCCCGCTGAGCCGGCCGGCGCGTTCGAGGCCGTACAAGTAGTACAGCAGCCAGGTCTTTTCGCGGGGGTTGTGGCCCACCGAAAAGTTCTTACCCAGCCATTTGACGCCGTTCTCGACCGCCTGATCCGGTTCGGGGGCGGTGCAGCACCGGGGTGAACCGTCAGGGTTCAGTTCCTTGTCGGCCTGCCGCACCATCGCCTCGGTGATGACCATCGTCGAGATTCCCGCAACAGTCATGCTGCCACTGCTCGTTTGGTTGGCGCGGCCGCTGTAACCCCAGCCGCCGTCGGCGTTCTGGCATAATTTCCAGTGGTCTCGCGCGCGGCGCAGCGTATCGAGGCTGACGGGAATTCCGGCATCCTGCGCTTCGTGCAGGCCGAGAACCGCGAATTGCCCATTGCTGCGATCGCCGCCCAGGTTGGGGGCCAGCGAATTGCCCGCCCCGTAACCCCAGGTGCCAGCATTTTCACCCGCGCGAATCTGCGCGTCTTCGAGGCGTTTGACAAGATTCATGATTCGGGCCTTGTCGCGGCGTTCGTCCTTGGCCGCAGCCAGGGCCATG
>JAJXXL010000280.1 GCA_021781115.1 Planctomycetota bacterium | reverse complement strand
AACCAGCGCAGGTCGCGATGCCGCACGCAGAGCATTCCTCCACGACGCGCGGTCCGGATTGGCACAGGGTCGAATGTCCAAAAGTCGCGCTCGACCAAAGCAAAGGAGTTGAGTCGGGCACTGTGAGGGCCGCGGGCGGCTCGTGGCCCGGCAATCTGCGATCATGCGAGTCTGCAAGTTCCACATCGAGTGGCCATCCGAATGGGTCAAGACTCAACCACCGTTCGAGCAGTCCGGCCCGGTCGTCAGGCGTCGTAACCGTTCACGCGCCGGCGGAGCCGGGGCGACGAAATTGGTCTTCGCACATTTGGCGAAATCAGCGACTCCACTGCCATGTCGCCACCGATCACGCCCGAACAGATCTCCGCCTTGCTGCCTGAGTTTGGGGCGCTGTTGCAAGCGGTGATTGACCACGATGAAAAGCGTATCGCCGACGAAGGAAGCCCGGCTCAAGGCCGGGCTGTGGAACTTCGTCGCCAGCCCGCTTGCGGTGCATCGGCATTCGGTATCGCGCTGGCGTCGGTCGGAATGATTCCGCCCAGGTTCCATAACAAATCGTCGAGCGTGCCCTGGTCGCTGAATGCGGCGTCGATTGGGGCGGCTTATTTCAATTCCTGCCCGGGCTTTGGAAATTCGCCGATGTGCCGATTCTAACCGCTCGCGGTCAATGCTGAGCTTGCGGCCTTCGTGTGCAGTACGTTTCTGCCTTTTGCGGGCACGCGGCGTGGTGGGGCGGTTTGGCGCTTGCCAACGGTTTAACGAGTCCTGCGGTCGACGGATCCGCGGCATCAGGGTGGCTGCCGCCTCGGCGACAGGTCGCGACGGTGCGTTAGCCGGCACGAGGGGCGCGCGTGAAAACGGCCAATTGACCGGCAAGTTCGGCATTTTGCGAACTCAAGGAGCGGCAGGAAGTTGCACGAAATCGTTTTCCAGTTGGAAGTTCTCGTTAAAGTTCGGGCGCAGGACGATAATTGGAGATAGGATTGTTCGGAACAGGAAAAAGCGCTCACGAAGTGCCCGGCGCGCGTCTTGACCTTTCAACGGTCCAGCCGAATAATTTCGACGTAGCCCTTCGCGATACGCCACATTCCAGCCGGCGGGCTCTCATGCCGCCAGTTTCTGCACGACGAATTGAACCTCCCTGTGCGGCTTCACTTGATTCGCCATAAATCCTGCGCTCGATCAATGTTCGGCGCCATGCAGGTGTCGGGTGTCAGGAGCGCACCTGTTTGAGGACGGCATATCATGCCTGTCGACGTCGAAAATCGGCCCGCATCCGCATCGGTGGAACACGCTCCCTGGCTGGCCCATTACCCGTCGAACATTCCGCACCACCTCGAATTTCCCGATAAACCCTTGTGGAAGTTTCTGGAAGAGGCCGCCCAGCTTCAGGGCGCGCGTGTGGCCTGCCATTATTACGACCAGCACGTCACCTACCATGAGTTGTATCGCCAGGCCCGCCGGGCCGCCGCCGCACTGGTGCGGTTGGGCGTCAAGCCGGGCGACCGGGTGGGGCTGTTGCTGCCCAACGTACCCGAATACCTGGTAGCGGCGTATGGGGTGTGGCTGGCGGGCGGCGTGGTTGTATCGCTGAGTCCGTTGTCGGTGGCCGAAGACATTTCGGCGATTTTGCGGGCGACGAACTGCCGGGTGGTGATCGCGCTCGACCTGCTGGCGCCACTGGTGCTCGACGGCGACGCGCCCCCGGCGCACCTGCTGCTGACGACCCTTCAAGACCGGCTACCGCGCTGGCAGCGCATTGGCTACGCATTTGCCCGCATGCGCAAGATCGGCATGCGGTCGCGCACGAATGTGGCCAGCGTGTCAGCGTTTTCAGAGGAATTGGCCCAGGAAAATGACGAGTTTTCAGGGTTAATGACCTCGCGCGACGCCCCGGCGTATATCCTGTCGACGGGTGGCACGACTGGCGCCCCCAAGGCTGTCACCCTGGCGCAGCGAAATCTCGTGGCGAACGCCTGGCAACTGTTTCACTGGGCGGGCGGGCGGTTCGGCCAAGACCGAATTCTGGCGGTGTTGCCGTTCTTTCACAGCTACGGCCTGTCGACCTGCGTCACGACGGGGGTGGCGTCGGCAGCGACGTTGATCCTGCACCACCGGTTTGAGGTGCGCACGGTTCTCGACCTGATCGCCAGCCGCCGGCCGAATATCTTCCACGCGGTGCCGGCCATGCTGATTGCGATGAACCAGAACCTGAAGCTCAAAGCCTGGGATCTGAGTTCGCTGGAATATGTGATTTCGGGCGGCGCGCCGCTCGACCCGGCGGTCGCCCGCGAATTTGCCGGGCATACGGGGGCCACCGTCGTCGAAGGCTTCGGGCTGTCAGAAGCCAGCCCGGTGACGCACGTCGGGCCGCTTGACGGCACGGCCCGGCCGGGCATGATCGGCTTTCCGTTGCCCGGCACCGACGCCCGGATCGTTGACGAAGAAACCGGCCTGCGTGAACTGCCGCCGGGCGAAGTGGGCGAGCTGATCATTCGCGGCCCGCAGGTCATGCTGGGGTACTGGAACAACGACGAAGAAACCCGCAAAACGATCCGCAATGGATGGCTGTTTACGGGCGATCTGGGTCTGTGCGACGAAGACGGGTTCTTCCGCATTGTCGATCGCAAGAAAGACATGATCATCACGTCGGGGTTCAAGGTGTACCCGACCGACGTCGAATATGTGCTGCGGCAGTTTCCCGGCGTCCAGGATGTGGCCGTGACGGGTGCACCCGACCCGCAGCGGGGCCACGTGGTCAAGGCGGCGCTCGTCATGAAAAAGGGGGTGAAGTTCGACCGCAAAGCGTTCGACAACTACACCCGGCAACACCTGGCCAAACACAAGCGGCCGCGGCTCGTCGAAATTCTGGGCGGAGACCTGCCCCGGAATTTTCTGGGCAAGGTGCTGCGGCGCAATCTGCGCGGGCGCGACGGCGCGGGCGCGATTGTGGTGGGCCATGACGCACCGGTGCTGCATGAAGGCGTGGTGCCTGTGCATGAGCGGCAGGGCGCGGTGCTCGAACCCCTGGCGGTCGTGGCGGGCATGCGCACGCCGTTCGCCAAGGCGTTTGGCCCGCTGGCGGGTGTGCCGGCCGATGAACTGGGCCGGCTGGCGGTCGAGGCGGCGCTCGAGCGGGCGGGGCTCAAGCCGGTCGAAATCGACGAAGTCGTGTTTGGCAACGTGGCCGGCCCGGCCGAGGCTTCCAACGTGGCCCGCGTGATCGCGCAGCGCGCCGGCGTGCCCTACGATCGCGTGGCGCATACGGTCAATCGCAATTGCGCCTCGGGCCTGGAAGCGGTCGTTTCGGCCTGGCAGGCGCTGCGTGAAAACCGGGCCGATCTGATCGCCGCCGGCGGAACCGAGTCGATGTCTAATGTGCCCCTGCTGTGGGATCATCGCTTCCAGGAATGGCTGATCGCATGGACGAAGGAACGCCGCACCTGGAAAAAACTGGCGCTGCTGCCGCGGCTGCGGCCGGGGTATTTCAAACCGATTCCGGCGTTGCAAGTCGGGTTGACCGACCCGATTTGCGGTTTGAACATGGGCCAGACGGCTGAACTCCTCGCCACCGAGTTTGATATTTCCCGCGAGGAGCAGGACGAATACGCCCTGGGCAGCCACCAGCGCGCCCTGGCCGCGTGGGACCGCGGGTTTTTCAAGGACGAAGTCATTCCGCTGCGGGCCGATCAAACCGGCGGCCAGCCGCTGGCGACCGACTTCGGCCCCCGCGCGGGGCAGTCGCTGGCGTCACTGGCCCGGCTGCGGCCGATTTTCGAGCCGCAGGGCGGTACGGTCACCGTGGGAAACAGTTGTTCCATCACCGACGGCGCGGCGGCCCTGGTGCTGATGTCGGCGAGCCGCGCCCGGTCGCTGGGCTGCAAGCCGCTGGGGTTTGTCACCGACTACGCCCTGGCGGGCTGCGAGCCGCAGCGGATGGGGCTGGGCCCCGTCTACGCCACGAGCCTGCTGCTGGCGAAGTCGAAGCTCACGCTGGCCGACTTCGACCTGATCGAAATCAACGAAGCCTTTGCGGCCCAGGTGCTCGCGTGCCGCAAGGCAATGGCTTCGACCACGTTCGCCCGCCGGGAACTGGGTCGTGAACAGCCGCTGGGCGAACTCGACCTGGCAAAATTGAACGTCAACGGCGGGGCGATTGCGCTCGGCCACCCGGTGGGGACGTCAGGCGCCCGGCTGATTTTGACGTTGCTGCGGGCCTTGCGCGAACGCGGGCTGAAGCGCGGCCTGGCGGCGCTGTGCATCGGGGGCGGACAAGGCGTCGCAGCGATTGTCGAAACGACGCTCGATTGAACCCCCGCGGGTGCGCCGCCCCGCGCTCGATGAGGATGTGCAGCATGAACGACCACGATTTCAGAAACTTCAAAATCACGCGCGATTCCCAGGGCGTGCTGACGGCGGCGTTCGACCTGCCGGGTCGATCGGTCAACGTGTTTGACGAATCGGTCATTTCCGAATTGCACCGGCTGGTCGAAGGGCTGGCAGCCGACCCCACAGTCAGGCTTGTCGTGTTCACGAGCGCCAAGCCGACAGGGTTCATTGCCGGCGCCGACATTCGCGGCATTCAGGCGTTGCAAACCCGCGAAGAAGCCGAACTGGTATCCTCGCTGGGCCAGCAGTTGTTCGAGAAAATCGAACATTTGCCCATGCCCACGCTGGCCGTGGTTCGCGGCGTTTGCCTGGGGGGCGGGCTCGAGTTTGCGCTGGCGTGCCGGTTTCGCGCCGCCTGCGACGATTCGCGCACCCGGCTCGGTTTTCCGGAAGTCGAACTCGGGCTGCTGCCGGGCTGGGGCGGCACGCAGCGCCTGCCACAACTGATCGGCCTGGCGGCGGCTTTGCCGATGATTCTCGAAGGTCGCAAGCTGTCGGCCCGTAAAGCGCTAGGGGCCGGGCTGGTCGATCTGGCGTCGCCACCGGAAACTTTCGACGCCGATGTGGCGCGGCTCGTGGCCGATCTGCTGGCGGGCCGAGCGCCCGCCCGCCGCACACCAGGGGTATTGGCCCGCTGCCGCGACCAGACGCGGCTGGGTCAATGGTTCGTCTTGAACTTTGTGCGGCAGAAGATCGCCGGCCCCGGCAAAAGCTACCCCGCACTGCCTGCCGCGCTCGACGCTGTTCAACGTGGTTTGTGGGCCGGCCGCGCCGCAGGGCTGGCGGCCGAACACCAGGCGTTTGCCCGGCTGCTGTTCACCCCCACCTGCCGGAACCTGATTGAGCTGTTCTTTGCCCGCGAGCGCGCCCGGAGCAGTGCCAGTTGGGTCAAGACGGCCGCGGCTGAAAGTCGCCCGGTCGAGCGTGTTGCCGTGATCGGGGCGGGGGTGATGGGGGCGGGAATTGCCCAACTGGCGGCGTTTCAGGGTTTGCAGGTCGTGCTCAAGGACGTGCAGCAGGAATTCGTGGCGGCGGGCATGCAGCGCATCCGCGAGCAGCTCGAAGAATCGACGGCGCGGGGGCAACTGACGGCGGCCGAAGCCGCCGCCCGCCTGGCCGCAATCACGCCCTGCACCGATTGGAGCGCCGTCGCCGCCGCTGACGTGGCGATCGAGGCCGTCGTCGAACAGGAGTCGGTGAAATGCGACGTATTTCGCGAACTCGACCAGCGGCTGCCGCCCGGCGCGGTGCTGACTTCGAACACGTCGGCGTTGTCGATTCAGCATCTGGCCGAAGCGACTGGCCGCCCCGACCGCACGGCCGGGCTGCACTTTTTCAACCCCGTGCATCGGATGCAGCTCGTCGAAGTCGTGCGCACGGCGGCGACCAGCGAGGACACGATCGGCATCCTGGTAGGGCTGGTGCGGCAGTTGGGCAAAACGCCGGTCGTCGTGGCCGACAGCCCGGGCTTTCTGGTCAACCGCATTCTCTTTCCGTACCTCGACGAAGCGGTGCGCATGGTTTGCGAAGGCGCAGCAGCCGACGCGATTGACCGAGAAATCCGGCGGTTCGGCATGCCGATGGGCCCGCTTGAACTCCTCGACCAGGTTGGCCTGGACGTTGCCGCGCATGTCGCCCGATCGCTGGCGCCGCTCAGCAACGACCCCGGCCCGACGCCCGAGCGGCTCGCGGCCATGGCCGCACGCGGCTGGCTGGGTCGGAAGTCGGGTTGCGGGTTCTACCACTATGCGAACGGGCACCGCGGCAAGCCGGCAGTATTTCCGGCGACACCGGGCGGTGCGCCGCGCGTGGCGGCGCCCGGCGCCGCATTGGCCGGGCTGTCGCCAACCTCCGAGCGGCTGGTGCTGCTGTTTATCAATGAAGCCGCGCGGTGCCTCGGCGAACAGATCGTCGAGGAGCCGTGGGTTATCGACCTGGCGATGGTGCTGGGCACGGGTTTTGCCCCGTTCCGCGGGGGGCCGTTGCGGTGCGCCGACGCATGGGGCGTTGCCGCCGTGGCCGACCGGCTCGAACAGCTTCGCCAGACGTGGGGTGCGCGATTCGCCCCCAGCGCGACGTTGCAAACAATGCGTGAAGCCGGGTTGCACTTTTTTGCCGCCAGCGCCGAGCCGCTGCCGAACGCCCCGGTGGAAATCGCCGGGCGCGTCGGCCCGCCCTGACGCGCCGCCGCACGGGCGGTGGTCGCCCGTGCGATTCGGCGCGGTTCCGCGACGCACCCGTACTGACTGGTTCCAACTCTAAGGAGACGTTTCAT
Source organism: Planctomycetota bacterium (assembly GCA_021781115.1). Lineage (GTDB taxonomy): Bacteria > Planctomycetota > Planctomycetia > Planctomycetales > Planctomycetaceae > JAJXXL01. Next base: position 3,979 of record JAJXXL010000280.1, on the reverse strand, counting down.
CATGGCAGCCGCGACGCAAAACCCGAACAGTGGCATGAAGCCCGAGCACGATGCACCGCGCGGTTCCGAAAACCCGGTCGAGTCGTTTGCTGAAACGGCGCTCAAACTCGGCGGCAAGGGGGCCGAAGAAGTCCGCCGGATGGGGGCCGTCGACGCTGCCGACGAACAGGTCGAAGCCTTGTTCGCGGCTCGATTTCAGACCGTGAACAGCCCGCTGCATGCGGCCGTGTGGAACCGCGATTTTCCGATCGACCTGTTTCACGTCGCGCCGCCCCCGGCCGCGCCGCAGGCCGAGCAGGTCATGCAGGACTCGTTGGCCGTCGTGCGGCGACACCGCACGGCGGGCACGCTGCTCGACGCGAATCGCAAGGTCACGCCGGCGGTCTTGAACGACCTGGGCGGGGCGGGCTACTGGGGCTTGCTGGTCGAACCGGCCCACGGCGGTTCGGGCGCGCCATTTTCCCGGTTCGCGCCGTTCCTGACACGCATGGCGATCGAAGACCCGACAATCGCCGGCCTGGCCTCGGTGCACGGTTGTATCGGCGCGGTCGACCCGGTACAGACCTTTGGCAACGCCGATCAGAAGAGCCGGTTTCTGCCGAGCCTGGCGAGTGGCGAGCGGCTGTCGGCGTTTGCGCTGACCGAACCTTGCGCCGGTTCCGACCTGACCGCCCTGCGCACCACGGCCGTGCGCGATGGCGACGATTATGTGGTCAACGGCGAAAAGCTGTTCATTACGAATGTGGTTCCGGGGCGGACGATCGGGCTGGTTTGCCTGATTGACAACCGCCCTGCCGTGCTGGTGGTTGACCTGCCCGACGTCGAAAACGACCAGTTCCAGTTGAAGTCGTACGGGCTGTACGCGCTCAAACATGCGTACAATCAGGGCATCGTGTTCCGCAACCTGCGGGTGCCTGCGGCGAACCTGTTGCAGCCGGGGCATGGCGACGGCTTGACCGTGGCGTACCACGGGCTGAACCGGGGCCGCATCGCCCTGTGCGCCAACGCCGCCGGCACGATGCGGCTGATGCTCGCCAGCATGCTGCCCTGGGGAAAATTCCGCCGCACCTACGGCCAGTCGATCGACACGCGCGAACTGGTGTTGCGCCGGCTGGGCTACATGGCCGGGCTGATCGTGGCGTGCGATGCGCTGGTCGAATGGTGCGCCGGGCTGCTCGACGAAGGGCACCGCGGCGAAATGGAGTGCATCGTGGCCAAGATCTTCGGCAGCGAGGCGCAAAAAGAAGCTGCGATCGACCTGTTCATGAAAACGCATGGAGGGCGTTCGTTTCTGCACGGACACATGTTCGGCGACAACGTGCACGAATACCTCGCCCCCTGCATCTACGAGGGCGAAGGCGAGATGCTGGGCATGGCGTTCTTCAAGTCGCTGGTGAAACACCACGGCCGGCAGTTCTTCGAGCCGATCGGCAAGGCGCTGCAGGCGGCGGGCATTCGCCAGCCGAACATGCTCAACCCGGCCCATGCGTGGGCCCTGAAAGGCCCGTTGTGGCAATATTCGAAATGGTACGCGGCTCAGAAGCTGTTGCCCGCCGCCCGGCCGGAACTGCCCAGCATGCCCCCCGAACTGCGCCGGCACGCCGAATGGGCGATTCACTGGCTGCAATCGGCGGCACTCGAAGTCAGCGGGGCGATGCGCAAATACCAGTTGAAACTGGCCGACCGGCAATGCCGCATGGCTGAACTCTCGCTCCGCGTGCAAACCGCATCGATCATGCTGTGCACCAGTCTGTACGCCGCCCGCCAGCAGGACGAGGTCGTGCGTGCGGCGGCCGGTTGTCTGTGCGAGGAATTGGCGCGGCGGCTGACGGGCCGGCGCCCGGCCGATTCGTACTTCCGCCGGGTGAATCAACTGGGCACGGCGATCGTCGAGGGCGGCTTCCATTCGATCGCCGGTCTGAAGCCCGATGAAATCATGATGTCTTACGAAATCAAATAATCGCGAATCCAAGGAACCCGCCGGTGTTGATTGCCATCGCCAATTCGTTAGAGCCTTCGCCCGTTGTGCGAACGGACATCGACCGTGCCCTGGCTGACCTGGCATCGGGCAAGCGGCGGTTCGCCGCCACGAGCGCCGCCGCGCGGGCCGAACTCGCCGCGCGGTGCCTGGCGGGCGTGGTTCAAGCGGCGCCCGAATGGGTCGACGCGGCGTGCCGGGCCAAGCGAATTCCTGCAAACAGCCCGCTGCGGGCCGAGGAAATCGCGGCCGGCCCGCTGGCGGTTATCCGCTATTTGCGGCTGATCGTGCGGACGCTGACGGAAATCGGCGGGCAGGGCCGGCCCAGCCTGCCGTGCCGGGTGGTGGTCGATGCGGGCGGGCGGGTGCGCGTGCCCCTGATTCCCGCGCGGGGGTTGTACGACCCGCTGCTGTTTCGGGGGTATCAGGGGTATGGCCTGATGGACAAGGGCCTGGCCGCGCCCGACGTGGGCGGCTGCCTGGCCCCCCGGTACGGCGCGGCGCCGGCGCGGGTTGTCGCGGTTCTGAGCGCGGGCAACGTCACGAGCATTCCGGCGGTCGATGCGTTCGGGAAACTGTTTCAGGAAGGCGCCGTCGTGCTGCTCAAGATGAGCCCAGTCAACGATTACCTGAAGCCGATCTTCGAGCGGGCATTTGCCCCGCTGATTTCCGCCGGCTATTTGCGAATCGTGAGCGGCAGTGCGGCGGAGGGGGCCTACTCCGTGCGCCACGAACTGACCGACGCCGTGCACCTGACGGGTTCGCGAGCGACGCATGACCGCATTGTGTGGGGCGAACCGGGCGACGAGCAGTTGCATCGCCGCCGGCTTGGCATGCCGCTGCTCGACAAGCCGATTTCCAGCGAGTTGGGCAACGTCAGCCCGTGGATCATCGCCCCTGGGGCGTATGCGCCCCGGCACCTGGCGTTTCAAGCTGAAAACGTGGCGGCATCGGTTATCAACAACGCCTCGTTCAATTGCGCCGCGACCAAGGTGCTGGTCACCTGGCGGCGCTGGCCCGACCGTAAAAAGTTTCTGGCACAGGTGCAGTCAATCTTTGCCCGCACGCCGCCCCGGCACGCCTGGTACCCGGGGGCCCGCGAGCGGTTCGTGCGGTTTTCGGGCGTCGAACCGGGCGGCCCCGATGGCACGCTGCCGTGGCTGCTGCTGGAAGACGTCGCCCCGCGGGAATCGCGGCGGTTTTTTGAAGAAGAATCGTTTGCCAGTCTGTTCGTCGAAGTGGCACTTGACGCCCCGAATGAGGCGGCGTTCCTGCACCGGGCCACCGACTTTGTAAACGAAGAACTTTGGGGAACTTTGTGCGCTGCCGTGACATTGCCCCCCGGCTTCCGCCGCCGCCCCGACACGGCCCGTGCGTGGTCGGCCTGCCTGGGGCAATTGAAATATGGCAGTGTGGCCATTAACCACTGGCCGGGGCTGATTTACGCCCTGATGGCGTTTCCGTGGGGCGGGCACCCCGGTGGCACGCTGGAATCGCCCCACAGCGGCTGCGGCTGGGGCCACAACACGTACTTGCTCGACCATGTCGAAAAGGCAGTGCTCGAAGGCCCGCTGGACATCTGGCCGAAGCCGTTGTGGTTTCCCACGCATCGCCACCCCGAACCGCTGGCCTGGAAAATCGTCGACCTCTATGCGCGGCCCAACGCGTGGAACCTGTCGCGCGTGCTGCAGCAGGGATTGCATGCCTGATCGCGGCATCGCGCACGCGAGGCAAAATCCGGTGGATACTTTACCCTGCATCTATGCCGATCAAACATTGCCGATCACACCCTGCAACACCTTGGACGGGTCGCGAGCCATGAGCCGGATGTCGAGCGCAGCGACAACCCCCGGCTAATTCCTTCGACCCACTCGGGGCATTCGGCGGCGGGGTTCGGACATTCGCCGATGTGCCTATCCTGACCGAACGCAGTTTGAATATTTCCGCAACAGTTTCGAAACCGTGCACTGTTGACAAATAGGGGGGGGGAGTAAAATGGGG
>JAJXXL010000151.1 GCA_021781115.1 Planctomycetota bacterium | reverse complement strand
GCAGCGCATCGACAATATGACTGCCGATAAAACCCGCGCCGCCGGTCACAAGAATTCGCATGAGCCGCTGTTCCTGAAAATGGGTTGCCAAATTGCCAACGGGTGTGGCCGTTGCCTGGCGCCCGAGCCGAATCACACGCCGCGTCAGCCGCCCCGGCGGCTGCCCGGTAACCAGGCGCGGCAACAGTGCGCCCGCCCCGGGCGGGATTGAACGGTCAGCACGCCGCGCCCGGCAAGCGGCATGTCACATCTTTTGCAGGATAAACACCACTTCATAGCCGTTCGGGCGGTCGACTTCGATTTTGAACGGCAATTTGAGTTCGCGTTGCGCTCCGTGCAACAGGTCGAGCATTGCCGCGCGGTCCCACACATGGAAGTGAATGCTGTAATCCATGTCGAGCAATTCCTTGAGCCGCGATTCGGCGACTGCGCCCTTCAGCCGTTGCACACAGGTGACCCATTCCTTGAAATGCGTCAACCGCGAGCCGGCGGGGCCTTCGCGATAGTCGCGCAACACGTGGTCGAAGGGCGTGATTTCGCGATCGATGTCAAACGTGAAGTCTTTGTTGGGCAGCGCCAGAAACAGAATGCCGCCCGAGCGCAGCACGCGGAGCATGTTCTTGAGGCACAGCAGCGGGTTTTCGGTATGTTCCAGAAAATGGTTGGCCAGCACGAAATCCTGCGATTGATCGGCAACTTGCGACAGTGTCTGGCCGTCGTCGATGATATCGACGTTGACCAGCGGCAAATTGGCCAACTCGGGGTACTGCCGCCGCAGTTCGGGCGTGTCCATCCGGTCGATATACCGCACCTTGGCCGCTGCCGGCACCGGCGTGGGGTGGTGCAGTGCACCGATTTCAATTCCCGCGCCCTTGATGTACTTTTCGGCCAGTTCCAGCCGCACGGGGCAGGGCTGAGGCGGAACAGGAATGCTCCGCGGCAACGGCGATTTCAAACCGGCCGGCTTGACCTCGATCGTACAGGAGGCGAAGTGCGGCGGAATGGGAAAATGAAATGCGTGTCGGCCGTCGCCTTTGCCGCACAATTTCAGGTCGGCGCGAAAGCCGTCGGCCCGCACGCGGTCGAGCAGGCTGCCATCGGCGTAAATGCCCACTTCGACTCGGTCCTCGGGCGCCTGCGCGTCGAAAGCCCACCCCTTGACATGTTTCTGCGTGATTTCGTCAACATAGCCTTCGATTTGCATGAAACGCTCCTCCATGAGTGCGACCCCCGCGCAGGCGATTCGCGCAATCTCACCCGATTGCCAGGCACTGAACGCCGGCGGGGCAGTGGTGCGGGATATTAGCGCGATCCGAAAACCGTGTCAATATGATGATCCTCTCAGGTGGGACGGCGCACCGGGCGCCCGCGAAAACCGCACCAAAACCCGCATTGACACACGAGTTCGGTTGCTGGATACTCGCGCTCGATGCTTTGTCGGCACGCCGACCACCCCCTCTCTCTGGCGTGCAGGGGTGATTTCGAATCCGACGTCTGAACGGGCGTTTACGCGCATGGCTCTTGTGCACGATCAACTCGATCTGGCTGAATACGCCGCCGGCATTGCCGCCCAGGCCCGCGCCGCGTCGCGCCGATTGGCCTCGGCCGCCGGTGCGGCGAAGAACCGGTGGCTGCAGTTCGCGGCCGACGGCATTCGGGGCAGCCAGGGCGACGTGCTGGAGGCGAACGCCCGCGATGTCGCCGAGGCGCCGCAGTTCGGGCTGTCGAAGGCCGAAATCGACCGGCTGACGCTGACCCCCGCGCGGCTCGAATCGCTGGCGCGGGCGGTCGAACAGATCGCCCTGCTGCCCGACCCGGTGGGCGAAGTCATTGAGGGCCAGGTGCGGCCCAACGGTCTCGAAATTCAGCGGGTGCGCGTGCCCCTGGGGGTTGTGTTTTTCATTTATGAGTCGCGGCCGAACGTCACCGTCGATGCGGCCGCGATTTGCGTCAAGAGCGGCAACGCGGTCATTTTGCGGGGCGGCAAGGAGGCATTTCATTCAAATCAGGTACTGTATCGCGTGTTGCGGTCAGCTCTCGAAGAAGCGGGCCTGCCTGCCGGGGCGGTGCAGTTTGTCGAAACGACCGACCGGGCCGCGGTCGGCCATTTTTTGAAACAACGCAGCCTGATTGACGTGGCGATTCCGCGCGGCGGAAAGTCGCTGATCGAACGGGTCGCCGCCGAAGCAACGATGCCCGTGCTCAAGCATTACGACGGAATCTGCCACGTGTATATCGACCGTGCGGCCGATTTCGACATGGCCCGCTCGATCGTCGTCAACAGCAAATGCCAGCGGCCGGGCGTGTGCAACGCCGCCGAATGCCTGCTGGTGCATTGCGACATTGCCGCCGCGGCGCTGCCCGTGCTCGCCGGGGCGCTCGAACAGAACGGTGTCGAATTGCGGTGCTGCCCGCGCACGCTGGCCCTGTTGCCGGGCCGGGCTCGGGCGGCCGACGACGATTTTCACACCGAATTTCTCGATTTGATCATGGCGGTCAAAGTCGTCGATGACATCGACGCGGCGATCGCGCACATCGACGCACACGGCTCGCACCACACCGACGCGATCGTCACCAGCGACCGTGCCGCAGCCCGACGGTTCGTCGGCGGCGTCGATTCGTCGGCGGTCATGGTCAACGCCAGCACGCGGTTCAACGACGGCGGCGAATTCGGGCTGGGCGCCGAAATCGGCATCAGCACCGACAAGTTTCATGCGCGCGGCCCGTGCGGCCTGCGCGAGTTGACCAGTTACAAATACGTGGTTCAGGGAGACGGCCAGGTTCGCGAATAACGCTGCCCGCGGGGCGGCATGCGCCTGTTCCAGTCGATTCTGCGGCACTGCCCGAGCAGTGGCCGATCGGAGGCCAGGGATGGCAGACGTCTTGAGTCAATCGGAAGTCGAATCTTTGCTGGCCGCTCTCGACCCGTCGGGGGCGGCGACGCAGAATTCGCGCGATAAGCCGCGCGGGGGCGACGACCCCTACGGGCAAATCAGCGTGTACGACTTCAAGCGGCCTGAACGGGTCAGCAAAGAGCAAATGCGGGCGTTTCACGGGCTGCACGAAGGGTTCAGCCGCGAGTTCGGGGCGGCCCTGAGCGGCATGTTGCGCACGATCGTCGAGGTCAAGCTGATCAGTGTCGACCAGTTGACCTACAACGAATTCGTGTTCAGCCTTGAGAACCCCACCTGCTTCAACATCCTCAAGGCCGCGCCGCTCGAAGGCCACATGATCCTGGATTTGAATCCGTCGATCATCTTTCCGATCGTCGACCGCCTGCTGGGCGGGGGGCGAACCGCAGCCCCCACGATTCCCCGCCGGCCCCTGACGGAAATCGAATTGCGGCTCGTGTCGCGCATGACCGACCTCGTCATCGACGGGTTGAAAAACGCCTGGCACAACGTGATCGACCTCAACCTGAGCGTCACCCAGGTCGAAAGCAACCCGCAATTCGCCCAAATCGTGCCGCCCAACGAAGTGATCGTGCTGATCAGTTTTGAAATCACGCTCGGCGAAATCCGCGGGATTATGAACCTGTGCATACCCTACAACACCATCGAACCGTTGGCGGGAAAATTTACGGCCAACACCTGGTCGACCTATACGCAAAAGCAGGCTGAACCTCGGCAGGTGCTGAACCTGGAAACCAGCGTCTCGAGTGCAGGGGTCGAACTGGTGGTTTATCTGGCCGACACGCGTCTGACTGCCGGCGAAGTCATGAACCTGGCCGTGGGCGACGTGATTGTCACCGAAAAAGACCAGCAGGCGGCGCTGCAGGTATGCGTCGAGGGTTGCCCGAAATTCGAAGGCCGCCCCGGCGTCCTCAAGGGCCGCAAGGCCGTGCGCATCGGCAAGCCCATCCTTCGCCCAGAGGAAATCGTCGAGCGCAAAGTGGCCGCCTGGACCGGGCCGAAATGACGCGCGGCGCTGCCCCGTGTGCTCGAGCGCCGGCCGTGGCTCCATGCATTCGGAAATTGTGGGCGCTCCTTTCCAGACCTTCGTGCGCCGCCGTGTTAGAATGCCTGTCCGCCGCCGTTCACGCCGCGGTGCGGTTGAACCACATGCAACGCAGGATTCGCAGCCATGATCATCGCCGGCCAGATTGTTGACGAAACGGGCGTCGGCCCGGGGCAAATCCGAATCGATGGCGAAACGATTGCCGCCGTCGAGCCAAAAACGGGCGCGGCCGACGTCGAATTTGGCGACGACTGCCTGATCTTCGCCGGTATGGGCGATATCCACATTCATGCGCGCGACGACATCAGCGAGGCCGAAACCTATAAAGAAGACTTTTGCACCGCTTCGGCGGCAGCCATCGCCGGGGGCGTGGTGCATGTCGCCGACATGCCCAACAACCACGTCGCCCCGATCGACGATGCCACGTACCGGGCGAAGCTGGCGCACCTGCAGCGGCGGCAGGCGGCGGTACACATCACGTTATACGCGGGAATCGGGCCGGGCACGCGGCCCTTATCGTTTTCCGTTCCCTATAAAGCTTACATGGGCCCCAGCGTCGGCGGCTTGTTTTTTACGAGTTTACAGCAGCTCGATGACACGCTGGCGCATTACCGGGGCTGCCCGGTGAGTTTCCATTGCGAAGACCCGGTGCTGCTCGAGTCGCATCAGCACGCGCCCACTCACGAGCAGCGCCGGCCCCCGGAATGCGAAGTTTCGGCGACGCGGTTCGCCTTGCAAATGATTGAAAAATACGATCTCACCGGCAAGCTGTGCCACTATTCGGTGGGCGAAGGGCTGCCGCTGATTCGTGCGGCCCGCGCACGGGGTCTGCGCGTGACTTGCGAAGTTACCCCGCACCACCTGTACTACGACCTGGCCCAAGTCACACCGGAAAACCGCGGCTGGATGCAAATGAACCCGCCGTTGCGCGGGCCCGACGATCGCCGGGCCATGCTCGCCGCCCTGCGCGACGGCACGCTCGATTACCTGGCGACTGATCATGCGCCGCACACGCTCGAAGAAAAGGCGCGCGGCATTTCGGGCCAGCCCCACCTCGACACCTACGGCCCGTTTGTCACCTGGCTGATTGGCGAGCAGGGCTTTTCGCCGGCCCAGGTCGCCCGGTTCTGCTGCGTGAACCCGGGCGAATTCGTCAACCCGTACACCGCACCGCAGCGGTACGGGCGCATTGCCCCCGGCTACACCGCCGCGCTGACCGTGCTGAACCTGAACCGCCCCACCACCGTGCGACGTGCCGACCTGAAAACAAAATGTGGCTGGTCGCCCTTTGAGGGAGTGACGTTTCCCGGTTCGGTCGAAGCGGTGTTTATCGCCGGCCGCCGCGTTTGATGGGCCACGTGGTCTGTCGCAACAGGGTGGAAATCGTATAATGCTGCTTGCCTCTGCCCCCAGCATTTCCGCGTGTGTTGCCTGTTGCGCGAGGGGTTATGAACAGTGAACGATCGCGCCTGTTTTCGAAGGAAATCCGCGTTGGCAGTTCAGCCCATGCCAGCGGCAAATACGTCGGAGATCGAAGCATGAATAAAAATCTGAGCGTGATTGATGGATTTTCGCGCAGTCCGTTTCGCAATATCTGCCAGGCCCTGGCATCGGACGATATCCCATCAAAGAGGGAAGTGTTTCAATTAACACAAAAAAAGACGACCGATGAACTTCACTGGAAAGCCGGTGTGTTCGCGCCCTGCAAGGATTTCATTATGGAGGTGGATGAGGTGGATAAGGCACCGCAAGCGATGTTGCCGGCGGGTTCGACGGCCAGCGAATCGCCAGGGCCATCGGCATGAATCGCGCATCAGCGAGTGACGTGCGGGGTGTGCCATATTCGGTCGCCAGAGCGCCGATATTTCAGGTTCGCCGCTGAAGCAAGCTCCTTCAACCGGCATGACAGGGTTGCGGCATGTGTGGAATTGTCGGATTTCTGGCGAAAGATGCGGCGCTGCAGGACACGCTGGGTGAATTCCTGGTTCCCATGCTGACCTGCATGGGCGAGCGCGGCCCCGATTCGGCCGGGCTGGCCGTGTTTTCAGCCCCCTTGCCCGCGTCGAAACGGCGGTTCAGCCTGTGGACCCGCGACTGGCATTTCGATTGGGCGTCCCTCGGCCGCCGCCTGGCCGCCGACACCGGCGCCCAGGCCGACCTGGGCCCGCTCGAAAACCATGCCATTCTGATTTCGACGGTCCCCGTGGGCTTGCTGCATGCGTGGCTCGACCAGCAGTTTCCCGGCGTGCATCTGTTGTCGGCGGGGCGCTCGATCGACCTGTATAAAGATGAAGGGCACCCGGCGGAAATCGCCCGGCGGTACGAGTTTTCCCGGCTGGCGGGCACGCATGGCATCGGGCATACGCGCATGGCCACCGAATCGGCAGTTTCGCCCGCCCATGCGCACCCGTTTACGGCGGGCGAGGATTTCTGTCTCGTGCATAACGGGTCGCTGTCGAACCCGTGCAGCATTCGTCGCCGGCTCGAAAAACAGGGCATTGCGTTTGAAACCGACAACGACACCGAGGCGGCGTGCCGGTTTCTGGAATGGCGCATGACGGGGGGCGAAACGCTGGAGCAGGCGCTGGCCGCCGCGTTTAAGGAACTCGACGGCTTTTACACGCTGCTGATGGCCACCACCGACCGCATGGTTTTGGTTCGCGACCGGTTTGCCTGCAAGCCGGCAGTTGTTGCCGAAACTGCGGCGTATGTGGCCGTCGGTTCAGAATATCGGGCATTGGCCCACCTGCCTGACATTCGCCATGCCCGCCTCTTTGAACCCGCACCTGAACAGATTTATTCATGGACCGCCCCAGCCAGCGCCTGATCCGGCTCGACCTCGAACAGCAAACCCTGCGTGAGGTCAACGACTTTCTGCATCAGCGGTTGCCGCACGAATTCGCTGGCGGCGAAATGCCGCGCGTCGAAATCCTTAACCCGAACGGGCGGCACAACGTTGCCGTGGGCCTCGACACGCCCGTCGAAGTCGACATTCTCGGCCACGCGGGATATTTCATCGCAGGCATGAACAAGGCCGCCCGGGTCACGGTGCATGGCAACGTCGGCTGGAGCGTGGCCGAAAACATCATGTCGGGCACCGTGCGCGTCAAGGGCTGCGCTTCGGAATGCGCCGGGGCATCGGGCCGGGGCGGGCTGCTCGTCATCGAGGGCGATGCGTCCTCCCGCTGCGGAATTTCTCTCAAAGGCAGCGACATCGTCGTCGCCGGCAGTGTCGGCCACATGGCGGCATTCATGGCCCAGGCCGGTACGCTTGTCGTCTGCGGCGACGCCGGCGCGGGCCTGGGCGATTCGCTGTACGAAGCGGTGCTGTACGTTCGCGGGCAGATCGCCGGCCTGGGCGCCGACGCCCGAATCGAACCACTGTCCGCCCCCGATCACCAGCGGTTGACGCGCCTGCTCGCCGCCGCCGGCCTGCCCCACGCGCCGCAGGAGTTCCAGCGCGTCGGGTCGGCACGCAACCTGTATCATTGGCACGCCGATCGCGGCGGGGCGTACGGTTAACACCGCCTCCAAAGGACAGCAGCTCATGCCCGAACCGTTGTTGCATCTGGAAGAGAGCCGTTCGTTCAACCGTGACGTGCTGGCGTATATTCAGCATGCTGCCGAAACCGGGCTGTACGAAATTCGCGGCCTGGGGGCGAAGCGCGCCTTGCCGACGTTTGACGACCTCGTTTTTCTCACGGCATCGGCTTCGCGCTACCCGCTCGAAGGTTATCGTGAAACCTGCGCGACACGCACTGTGCTGGGCGCCCGGCGGGCGCGGCAGCCGGTCGAGCTCGACATTCCCATAACCATTGCCGGCATGAGCTTCGGGGCGCTGTCGGCCAATGCCAAAGAGGCCATCGGTCGCGCCGCCACCGACATGGGCACCTCGACCACGACCGGCGACGGCGGCATGACTGAAGAAGAGCGGCAAGCCTCGAAATGGCTCGTGTATCAATGCCTGCCTTCGCGATATGGGTTCAACCCCGATGACCTCCGCCGGGCCGACGCAATTGAAATCGTGATCGGCCAGGGCGCCAAACCGGGTGGAGGCGGTATGTTGCTGGGGCAAAAGATCAGCCCCCGCGTCGCCGCGATGCGCACGCTGCCCGAAGGCATCGACCAGCGGTCGGCGTGCCGCCACCCTGACTGGACCGGCCCCGACGACCTGACGATCAAGATTAACGAGTTGCGTGAACTGACCGACTGGCGTGTGCCGATTTACGTCAAAATGGGCGCCACCCGCGTGCGCGATGACGTCAAGCTCGCCGTGAAGGCCGGGGCCGATGTCGTGATCATTGACGGCATGCAGGGGGGGACGGCCGCCACCCAGCAGGTCTTCATCGAACATGCCGGCATTCCCACGCTCGCGGCGTTGCCGCTGGCGGTCGAAGCCCTTGAAGACATGGGTGTGGCCGACGAAGTGCAACTGGTCATTTCCGGTGGCATTCGCACCGGCGCCGACGTGGCCAAGGCACTGGCCCTGGGCGCCGATGCCGTCGCGATCGGCCAGGCGGTGCTGATGGCGCTCGGTTGCAACAGCCCGACCTGGTTCGATCATGGCGCCGCGATCGACGCCACCCCCGATTACCACGCACTGCAAACGGCCCCCGGCTATTGCCATCATTGTCACACCGGGCGGTGCCCCGTCGGCGTGACGACGCAATCGCCCGAACTCGAACTGCGGCTGGACCCCGACCACGGCGCCCGCCGGCTGCGAAATTACCTCCAGGTGCTGACCATGGAACTCACGACGCTGGCCCGCGCCTGCGGCAAATCGAACGTGCACCACCTCGAACGCGAAGACCTCGTGGCCCTGACAATTGAAGCCGCCGCCATGGCCCGAGTGCCCCTGGCGGGTACCAACTGGATCCCGGGCAAACCCTCGTTGTAACCGACCCGCCCGCGCCGCCGCGAACGGGAGCAATTGGCGGCGTTCGGTCGCCGCGCAGCCGCCGACCGAACCGATCTGCAACATGCCTCTCGCGCGATTCCTCCACCGAGTCACTCATGTTTGACGCCACGATCCTCGTTGCCACCGCCGATGCAGGATCAGATGCCGCGGTGTTCTGGTACGGCGTGACCCTGGGGGGCTACCTGCTGACACTGCTGCTGACCCCCTGGGTCTTCCTGCAAAAAAAGCCGCACCCCGAATCGACGCTTGCCTGGATCATGGCAATCATCCTGTTGCCGTATCTTGGCAGCCTGCTGTTTTTGATCTTCGGAATCAATCGCGTCGCCCGCCGCGCCGCCCGCAAGCAGGCCGCCAACCGCCGCCTGGGCGGAGTGCTGCCGGGGCTGTCGCAATATCAACTGATCCCCGGCGAAGAGCCGTCGCCCCAATTGCAGCGGCTGATGCGTCTGACCGACCGTTTGCAAATTGATCGCCCCTGTTACGGCAACCAGGTCGAAGTGCTGGTCGATACGAACCGCGCCCTGGGGCTGATCGAACAAGCGATCTTAAGCGCCCAACACTCGGTAAACCTCGAATACTACATCTGGCAACCCGACCGCACCGGGCGGAAACTGCGCGACTTGCTGATCGACCGGGCCAAACAGGGAGTTCAGATCCGGTTCTTGTACGACGGCATCGGGTCGTTGTGGCTCGGTCGGCGGTTCCTTGCGCCGATGCGCGCGGCCGGTATTCGGGTCGCCTCGTTTCTGCCCGGCCCGACTTTTCGCGAACGCTGGTCGATCAACCTGCGGAGTCATCGCAAAATCGTCATCGTCGATGGCAAGACCGGGTTTACCGGCGGCATGAATATCGGCGACGAATACATCGGCAAGAACCGGTACCTGGGGTATTGGCGCGATACGCACCTGTGCCTCGGCGGCCCGGTCGTGCTGCAACTCCAGCAGGTGTTCGCCGAAGACTGGTTCTTCGCCACCTCCGAAATGCTGTCGCATGCCGAGTGGTACCCGCCCCCGCAGGAACTGGGCGACCAGTTGGCCCATGTCGTCGCCGGCGGGCCCGACCAGGATACCGACGTCTTTCACACGCTGCTGTTCGCCGCCCTGAATGAGGCTGTCGAGCGAATCACGATCACGACCGGTTATTTCATCCCCACGCCCGCCTTGCAGACCGCACTCGAAACAGCCGCCGCCCGTGGCGTGCAGGTGCGATTGCTGCTGCCCGCCCACGGCGGCCACCGCTGGATGGTGACAGCCGGGCGCAGCTTTTACGATCAGCTTCTCGAAGCGGGCATTGAGATTTACGAATATCAACACCGGGCGCTGCACGCCAAGACCGTGACGATCGACGGCCTCTGGTCGCTCGTCGGAACACCCAACTTCGATACCCGCAGCCTGCGTCTCAACTTCGAAGTCGCCGTGATTCTTTACGGCCCTAAACCTGCCGAACGACTGGAAAATAATTTCACCGCCGACCTGAAACACGCCCAACGTATTGAGCCGGCAACCTGGTCGCAGCGCAGCTCCGGCAAACGACTGGCCGAGCAATTCCTGCGGCTGTTTTCGCCCGTGCTGTAACCCGGTTTGCGTTCGTTGCGACAGAAACACCGGAACAGCAGCGCACGAAATCGGCGACAATCGTCAGGAATAACGCACTGCGTCGTAATGCGTTGCGAATCGGCTGACGATGCCGCCTCAAAGCGGCAGGTGCAGGTCGTGGTACAGCAGGTCGGCGGCCAGTTCGCCGATGAACGCCACAATCACCCCCACGAACAGCACGCCTGTCG
>JAJXXL010000246.1 GCA_021781115.1 Planctomycetota bacterium | reverse complement strand
TGGTAATGAGCGCGTGCCAGTGGTCGGGTGTGGTGACAACAACGGCGTCGACGTTGCGATCGTCGAGTAGTTTGCGATAGTCGCTGTATGCGGCGCATTGCCCGCCGTTGGCCTTTTCGACCCGGGCTTTCGCTTCGGCCAGTCGCGTGCTGTCGACTTCGCACACGGCGACGACGTTTTTCAGATGCGCCCCCAGGTTTCCTCGCCCCTGGTTCCCCACGCCGATGCAGCCGATGCGCACCCGTTCGGCAGGCGCTGTCGAATCGGCGGCGAACGCGAAATTGGCGGCAAAAATCTGCGGCGGCAAAACGAAGCCCAAACCCGCCCCGGCGGTCATCTTTCCGGTGTTGATCAGGAACCCGCGCCGCGTGTGGTGACCTTGAGATTCTGCCATGACTTTCGCCTCCGATGGGGAACGGTGCACCGGGCGGCTTCGGCCAAATCTGTTATTCTTCAGCCAACGATCTGAAACCCGCCGAACTGGCACAGACGCCCTGTCCATGCCACGATTCACAACCATTATGCCTCGGCGCATTGATTTCGGCAAATCAAATGGTCCAACCGTCGAGGTGCGTTCGCACCTCCGGCGAAAATCCACAGCGGCCGGTGACGAATGCTGGGCGTATTCAGGGTTGCCCGGCGGGCCAGACCGCGTCAGGCCGTGGGGACAGTCCTGGCCCGCAGCAGCCTTTTGCACTGCCGCAAGGTGTTGCGCAGATGATCGCCAAACTGAAACGGCAGGCACATCGACAGGTACAACGCAGCGTAGCGCGGCTGCCGCCAGTTGAGACAGAGGCTTTGCCGGAAATGCTCGCGGGCCAGGTTCGGTTCACCCAGATTCAGGGCGTGGTCGCCCACCCAGCGATGCGCATCAGCAATCACCCGTCGCAACTGGCGATTGGAAAGGTGAATCAAATGTCGGTCGCGTTCGAGGTACGGCGCCACGGTTTTCAGATAATTGAGCGCGACGTGAATTTTATTCCGGTCGCCCGAAAGATGATCGTCGAGGCCACATTGGTATTGAATCGAAGGCAGGTCGAGGAAAGCTACCGTGCCCTCGCGGCAGGTGCGCAGGTGGAAATCGTAGTCTTCGCCCGCCCGCATATCGATCGGAAACAGCCCGGTCTTTTCCAACCGTTCGCGGCGGATGACAGTTGTCGAGGTATGTACGAGGCTGCCCACGATCATCGGCGTAAAGATTTCACCCACCGACACAACCGCGTCCTTCGCAAATTCGTCGAATTGGGGTGCGAAATCCTGAAACGCGAAATGCCGCGAAAATATTTCGTCGTCGCGAAACTGGCGCCAGGTGGCGTACATGGTTTTAATGCTGCGGCCCGCAATGACCCGGCCGGCAACGTCGACTGCTTCCAGATTTGTCCAGACCATGCCCACTTCGGGCAAATGCATTAACACGGCCAACTGGGCCGCGATCTTCCACGGGTACCAGTAATCATCAGAATCAAGCAGGCCGACGAATTCACCCCGCGCTGCGGCAATGCCGGTGTTGCGCGCCGCCGAAACCCCCTGATTCGGCTGTCGCACGTATCGCACTCTGGAGTCGCCGCCGTAGAGCCGCTCGACCAGATCCGGGGTGTCATCGGTCGAGCCGTCATCGATAATCAGAACTTCGAGGTTTTGGTGTGTTTGAGCCAATGCGCTGTCGACCGCCCGCGGCAGGCAGTATGCGCGGTTATAGGTCGGCACCAACACGCTGACGAGATCGTTTGCCATCAGAATCGCCCTGTACTTTTCGATTGCGGCCCGAGCGGGTTAAAACGTGCTTGTGCATCGGCCCACCGACTCACGCAAACGGACCTCCGATTGGCGTGAGACGAGGTGGCAATGACGAGTGCAAATCGGCCCGCCGTTGCGACTGCCGGCTGACACGCGCCGCCGATGCGAAAGCCACGATTCGCAAACGGCATACCGGTTGAGAGCGAGAATCGGCAGCGCGGCGTTTCGACGCGAAATGTGGCGTTTTCTTAAGAAATTTCGCTCTCACCGTGCGGCGGTGCGGGTCGGCAATGCTGCTTTTCAGCAACAGCACGTGGAGAAAGTGCACAACTGATCGAGGACTGCCAGTACGCGAACAGCCCATCAACGCGCACCGCGGCGCAGTTTTCAACGATCGGTTGTCATCGCCGGGCGCGGCGGGGGCGACATCCCTGCTCCCAGAAAATACCCGGTATGTGCCGGTTGATTGTAGCCGACGTTTTGCCAGGCCACGCCCAGGCGGTACACCGGGTCATGCATCAGCGTATACAGACGATGCGATGTAAGAGTCGTCGTGGTGAACACGCGGAGCTCGCGATTGTCGCGCGTGCGCCAGATCACTTCCTCGCGCCAGTCGCCAAACAGATCGGCACACAGGCAGGGGTTGGCCTTCGAGCCGTTATTTGCCGCACAATCGAAATCGCCGCCCAACAGCAGTGGCGTTTCACGTTCCAGCTCAGGATCCCACTTGCGAATCGAAACGCCATCGAGCAGTTCACGCAGCAAGTCGCCATCCCACCAAACGCCCATGTTGCACGATCGGGGCGAGTTTTCAGAAATCCGGTCGCCGTGAACATTGTACAGCCCACCGACTCCTTCGCCCTTGCCCCACATTTCATGGCCGGGGTGGCGCGGGTCAATGTCGAGCGCCAAGGCGCGCCCCACGCCACCGCGGCCGGTCGAAGCAAGTCCCCAGATTTGCCGGCCCGTGCGCGCGTCGCAAAACCCCAGACCCGAGGGGTTCGGCCCGTCGCCATTGGCCTTAAAGACTTCGAGACCGGGGCGCTGCGGGTCAAGGTCTGAAAAATGCATCGCATCGCCGTGGCCCAGGCCCGTTGAATACAGCCCGGTGCCGTCGTCGTCGATGACGCAGGAACCGTAAAGAATCTCATCCTTGCCGTCGCCGTCGATGTCGCCCACGCTCAAGTTGTGGTTGCCCTGCCCGCGGTACGCCCGGTTGCCTTGGGGGCCGGCGTCGCTGTCGAACGTCCAGACGTGAGTCAGTTTGCCGCCCCGCCAGTTCCAGGCGGCCAGCACGCAGCGCGTGTAATACCCCCGGCACATGACGAGGCTGGGGTGTTTGCCGTCAAGATACGCCACGCAGGCCAGAAAGCGATCGACGCGGTTCCCGTGCGCATCGCCCCAATCGACCACGTTGCCCCGCGGGGGGACGTAGTCGACGGTGGCGAGCTCGGCGCCGGTCAGCCCGTCGAAGACCGTTAGGAACTCGGGGCCGTCGAGAATGCGCCCCGTGGCATTGCGATGATCGGCGCTGGCGTCGCCGATGACGCGCCCCGCGCCGTCGCGCGTTCCGTCGGCGGTTTTGCACGCCACTTCGGCTTTGCCGTCGCCATCGAGGTCGTAGACCATGAATTGCGTGTAATGGGCCCCTTCGCGAATATTTTTGCCCAGGTTGATGCGCCATAGAAATCTGCCGTCGAGTCGATACGCCTCAAGAATCGGCTCGCCCGTCGCGCCATTCTGCGAATTGTCGCGCCCGCGCGATGTTTGATGTACGATGATTTCATATTCGCCATCGCCGTCGAGGTCACCCACCGAAGCATCGCCCGGCGTGTACCCATCGGGCGTTTGCAGCGGAATCGCCAAGTACGGCTGCTCCAGGACGAGCTTCGTCGCCGGCACGGACGAACTCGCTGGCGGCTGCTCGCTGCCATTGACCACCGCGCGCACGGTATACAGCGCATCGCGACTGAAATCGACATCCTTGTCGATAAAATTCGTCGCGCCGGCGATCGGGTTGCCGTTTCGCCGCACCGGTTCTTGACTGCCCTCAGTGCGATAGAGGTTAAAGGAAATCGCGTCGGGGTCGGTGCCCAGCAACCGCCAACTGATAAACGCCGTGCCGTCGCCCCGATTGACGGCAACCACCCCTCGGCCCAACCGCTCCATCTGGCGTTGGGCATGGGCTTCAGCAGCGAACACAAATAACGCCATGCAGACGGCGGCCAGTCGAAAAGCCGCGATGCAGTTTTTCATGAGCGGCGATTCTCCAGGAAAACCGGGGCCGGGGCACCACGGCTTTCGGTGCGCGGCGTTCCTCAGCTTCCCGCGGGCTTTCGTGTCGAGCCGAACGGGCTGGCGGGAATGCTGAACTCGAAAAACGGTGCAGGATGGTCAGGGACGAATTCCGGCAACTCTTCGGCAATGAACGGCGCGAGATCGAGCCTGGAGGCTTTGACGGTGGCGACCGACTCGCCGGCACCGTTCAGCGTCACGGCAATAGTGTACTCGCCTTCGGGACAGAGCCACCCAAAAATCGATTGGCTTGTCGCTCGTGCCGTACCCGCGGTGCTGCGTATCGTGGCCCATGCCGATGATTTGCGGCGTCGGCGAGTCGAGGTCGAAGCCATACGCCACCTCGCGGCGGTACAACGCGATTGGCATGCCCCACGTCCACCCGGCGTCAACCGCTTTCGGCCAAAAGTTAAACTGGAGGGGGGTTGTCGGCGACTCAGCCCGGCAGGAGGGCGAACCGGGGGCCAGAATCGCCGCTGCGGCAATCGCAGCGATTAGCGATTGCGGCAACATTGGGAGCGACGCTGTTCATTTGACGCCATATTTTTCAAACCAGGCTCGCAGCCGCTTCCAGCCGTCGTCGGCCTGCTCCTGCCGATAGGTGGGGCGATAATCGGCATAAAAGCCGTGGGGCGTGTCGGGGTACAGAACGATTTCGTCGGGGCTGTTTGCATCTTTGAGCGCAGTTTTCATTTGTTCAACCGTAGCGACGGGAATACCCATGTCGGCCGCGCCATACAAGCCCAGCACCGGGGCATGCAGCGACTTGACCATGTCGAGCGGGTGCTTGGGGTGCAACTCATCGGCAGGCCCCGTCAGGCGGCCGTACCAGGCGACCCCGGCCTTCAGCACGGGGTTATGTGCCGCGTACAACCACACAATGCGCCCGCCCCAGCAGAAACCCGTAACGCCCAGTTTGGCGACATCGCCCTTGCCGCTCTGTTTGACCCAGGCCACGGTCGCGTCGAGGTCGGTCAAGACCTGCGCGTCGGGCACCTTCGAAACAACTTTCGAGATAATCTCCTGGAAATTCGTCATTTTCGAAACGTCGCCCTGACGGGCGTAAAGCTCGGGAGCAATCGCCAGGTAGCCCAATTTGGCCAGCCGCCGACAAATGTCTTTGATATGTTCGTGCACTCCGAAAATCTCCTGCACGACGAGAATGACCGGAAACGGTCCGCCGGCAGCCGGCATGGCCCGGTACGCCGGTATCACGCCGTCAGAAGTATTGACTTTCACTTCACCCGCTTCCAGACCTGTCGTACTGGTCGTGATCGTTTCGGCTGAAACCGGCTGAACGGCCAGCGCAAACCCGGCAGCGAGCGAAGTCACGACAAATTCGCGGCGCGTAAAATCCCCATTCGGTCGCGAGGCAGTCAAGGCGGTCAAATCGGTGGGCATGAGATTATCCTGAGAGAGATGGGGCGAACGAGTCGTGTCGAGCCATTCATGCCTCGCGGCTTGCTGGCATTCGCACCGGAAACACACACGTACCCGATCGGCGCGGCGCGTCAGCGGGTCGCCGGTTCACGAGTTCCAATGCAATACAGGTGCTCTTCACCGCGAATCAATAATCGGCCCCGCACGGCAACGGGCGAGGCAATGACCCGCTCATGCATGTCGTTTTCAGACAGCAGTTCAAAGCGATTGTTGATGTCGGCAACGAACACCATGCCGTCTTCACGGGCGGCGAACAACTTGCCGCCGGCGACGACAGGCGAGGCGTAGTATTTGTCGCGGTGTTTGGGCAGGCGGCCGCTGAACAGAGTTGTGCCCGTTTTCGAATCGATGCACTCGAGTTCGCCACCGTCACGCAACACGAACAGCTTATCGTTGGCCACGGCGGGGCTGGGCACAAATGCGCCGGTATCGTGGCGCGTCCAGATCCGGTTTGTCGCCGTGATATCGCCATCGCCACCCAGTCGAACGCCCGCCAGGCTGGTGCCCCGTCCATACGGCACGATGGCCATGTCGCCCGACACAACCGCCGAGGCAACTGCGACCCAATTCCGGTTTTGTTCCGGATTGAAACCGCCGCATGACCACAACATCCGGCCGTCGTCGGCAGCGTGGGCCGTCAGCCGCTCGGCGCCCCACACGACAACGACCTGCCGGCCCTGCTGATCGATAACCAGCGGCGTGGCGTAACTGTGGTCGCCCTCAGTGGGCGTTTCGTAGTTCCGGGCGACCTTCCACTGCAAATCACCGGTGGCTTTATCGAACGCGGCCAGGTAGGAATCGCCGTTGTGCATCACGGCCACGACGACCGATTTTTGCGTCAACACGGGCGACGTGCCCAGATCCCAGTACAGTGAATCCTTCGCGAAACGCTCTTGGAGGTTGGTCTTCCACAGCAGTTTGCCCGCCAGATTTAACCCAGCCAGATCGCCGGTTTTGAAGTATACGAACAGCCGCTCGCCGTCGGTGGCTGGCGAAGGGTTGGTACCTGACCCATTGCGATGCTTGCCCTTGCGTTCAGGCCCAATCACCGTTTCCCAGCGCAGCTGGCCCTGCCAATCGTACGCCAGCACCACCTCCTGCCCGTCGTGCGGACTGGTGAGCAAAATCTGATCATTCCAGACGGCTGGCGTCGAACACCCCGCGCCCGGCAATGCCGTTGTCCAAAGAATATTACGCCCCTCAGCCCAGCCCGCCGGGTAGGCGCCGCCCCCACCACAGCCCGCATCGTGCGGCCCGCGCCAGGTGGGCCAGTTACCTTGACCGGCCGGTTCAGCGGCGGCCGCGAGGTGTGTGCAGGCCAGCAGGACAAACAGCAGACAAAAGGGGTTCATGGCAGTACGCGGGGCCAGTTTGAATTCGATGGGGTTGAGGTCAAAGCGCATGGCATTCGAACCGGTGCAGTCGCTTGCAGGAAGTATCATGCATCGTATACCAGCCAGCAACCGCAGCGTCATTTTTTCTCGCGAATCATCAAGGCGTGAATCTGTTCGGTCAGCCGGGCCGCCTGTGCTTCGGCTTCGGCGACCGGCAGCCCGGCCGCAACGCCGGGGCGTTTGTGCCCCGCGGCAGCGACATACGCGTCGCGGAGCAAATTGACTCGTTTTTGGACGAGCGGCAGAGCGGCCGCGGGAACGTCATACAAGGCCAGCATTTCAGCCGGCGTGGCGGCGGCCGACGCCTTTTCGTCG
Organism: Planctomycetota bacterium; assembly: GCA_021781115.1. Classification (GTDB taxonomy): domain Bacteria; phylum Planctomycetota; class Planctomycetia; order Planctomycetales; family Planctomycetaceae; genus JAJXXL01. The sequence goes on along the minus strand of JAJXXL010000246.1, from coordinate 3,479 downwards.
CCCGCCCACGCGATCAATTGGCGGGCAATGAACCAATGCCCGGCTTCATTCGGGTGTACGCCGTCGGGTTGATAAGTGAATTGCGGGTTGGCGTCACGGCGTTTCAGGACATCGTTGCGCATGGGGCCGTGCAGGTCTATCACGAGCCAGCCGGCGGCGCGCTGGCCAACCAGCCAGTCGCTGTACCGGTCGAGCACCGCATTATACGAAAACGGACGCGGCGCACGCTGGTCATCGTAAAACGGCGGTGTCATGGCGACAAACCGCGAGCCCACGGCTTCGACCCGTGATTTCAGCCGTGTCATGCCGGCCTGGTATCGCTCGAACCGGCCGGCATCCCACGGCTGATAGATGCCGCAATTAATGCCATAGCACGCAAACACCAGATTCGGACGGGTTGCTGCGAGCACCCGATCCAGCCGTTCAAACAGGTCAGGGCGCGGAAACGCCCCGCCCGCATGTCCGTCTTCACTGAGGCCTGAAACTGTTTCGCTCGGCAAACCACCATCAATGACGCGGCGATCGATCTGGTTGGCCGTCAGCCAGGCGTCGAAGTCGCCGACGTACTGCCCCGCAGCCGTGATGCTGTCGCCCAGAAACAGGATTCGCTGCGCGTCTTTCAATAATTCAAGCGGCGGCGTGTCGTTGGCCGCAACGGAGGTCGCTAGCAGGCCGACGACCACCCAACCTGCCAGCGCCTGGACAGCGCACGTCTTGCGATTCGCAGTCATCCGATCATCCTCTTGCTATGACAGTAGTCGCTGTGATGGAGCACGCAGCGCAGCGTGCGTCAAACGTCGCACAACCGCACCGCCTCGCGCAGCCCCTTGACGGGGTCACGTGTGGGAATGAACTCCTGGCCGACATACCCCTGATAGCCAACCGCCAGCAGCTTGCGCAGGATTGGGGGGTAATTGATTTCCTGCTCGTCGTCGAGTTCGGCCCGGCCGGGGTTGCCCGCCGTGTGCACATGGCCGATGATGTCCTTGTTTTCTTCAATGCGTCGCATCACGTCGCCGTGCATGATTTGCACGTGGTAAATATCGAACAACAATTTAAGTCGCGGAGAGCCGACGGTGCGAATGATTCCGCCAACATAGTCGATGTCGTCGCCCTGGTACCCGGGGTGCCCCTTCATGGGGTGGCTGCCGTCGCGCGTATTCAGGTGTTCAAGGCAGATCGTGACGCCGCGTTTTTCAGCATGCCCCACGATCCGCTTCAAACCGGCAATGCAATGCTCGGCCCCTTCGAGCCGCGTGATTTCGCCGCTGTCGGGGTCGGTGGCGTCGCGCCATTTGTAGCCCGTAAATGCAATCACATTGGGGAACCCGGCCGCCGCGCAGGCATCAATCATGGCCTTCATGCGGGCCATCAGCTCCTCGTGGTACCGCGGGTTGTTAAACCCTTTGACGAACGGGGCGCCGGGCATGCCGTTAGGGGCCAGCGCACAAATCAGACCATATTTTTTCAGGACCGACCAGTCTTCCGGACCCACAACTTCGACCGACACGCAGCCGAGTTCGCGCGCGACCTGGCAGGTGCGTTCGATGCTCCACTGTTCTGCCGCCGAATTGAAGCACCAGTGGACAACCGATTGCTTGATGCGCCCATTGACAATCGCACGCTCTGCCACCCCGCAGGGGCCCGATGCTTCCATTGACCGCTCTCCCCGTGATAAAGGACTTGCCAAGGCGCGGCAGCGACAAACCACCAGCGCCACCCGTTGCCGCGCCCTTCAGATCCGCGGTGGCCCCCGGCGGGTCGTGCGGCGCAGTTGGAAAGAACTCATTTGGGCAGGGATTGCCGCCACTCGGCGTCCAGTTCCGGTAATGTCTTGCCGGTGAGATCCTGGAATGTGGCATCCTGATAGTCGCCCGCCCGCATCAGTCGATTCAGTTTTCTAACGAGGTCTTTGTCGTATTTATCTGCAACGAACGCCAGAAACGCGGCGGACGTTCGATAGCTGCCGTTATAGTGCGGGTCGGCATTAATCGCCCCCAAGTTGCCCGGTTCAAATTTGAAAAACCGGATGTAGTCGGCAATGCCTTCGACCAGCCAGCCCGGGTTGCCCCGGTGGCGATAGTGTTGTACGACATGCACTGTTTCGTGGACCATTGCCCCCACATCGTCAGGGTGGTTCTTGAAGAATTTGACCGAGCCGGTAATTTTGCCGCCACTGGTCGCCGCCACACCGCGATAATCGTTTTTCAGCGTCAGACGGATCTGCCGGGGCGGCAGATACCCCTCGCTGGCGAGTTCTTCGTTTATCAGGGGATACATCCGCTCGCACAGCCGGGCGACTTTGTTTGCCCAGTCGAGCATGTCGGGTGCGTCGCTGACATCGACCGTGAACTCGACCGGGTATTGAAACGCTGCCACCCGAGGTTCAGAATCGACGATGAATTCGCGGATTGCCAGCGGGTGCGCCGAGTTGCCAATCGGCCGAATTCGCACGGCCACAATCTGCTGACCGTCGGTGTGGGCGGTCGCTGCACCGTCGCGAAACCGGCTGAGCTCTGAAAACGTCTTGCCATCGACTGAGCCTTCCAGCACCCCCGCTTCAAGCGGGGGTGCCCCGTCGGCGCCGCCCGTGACCACTCGCACTTCGCGCAAGGCAACCGGCTTGTCGAACACGAGCGTGAAATGATCCGTCGCTGTGGGAAGGCCCGCTGTGGCAAACCAGGTTTCCATCGACCCATCGAACGCCAATTGACGGATCCGGTCGGCTTGTGTCGCCAGCGTGGTTTCGATCACCGCCGAGACCCGAGGCGATGTTGGCGGCTCAGCCCGGCCGCCGGCCGCCGGTAACGTGCAAGCCGACAACACGACGAGAAATCGGCACCAGCCGGGCATGAAATCACCCAAAATCACCGAACCGCCGCACCACAGTCGGGGCACCGGCCCCCACTGCCGATCAGGCGGCGGAAATCCGAGAACAATATCCAGAATCCTGAGACCGGAATTAGACCAAGCCTGCTGCAGGTTTTCAAGGAGTCGGCCTGGCAGCGGCACGGCCAATCGCCCGCAATAACGACAATTGGCCGCGGGCGTCTTGGCCTAATTCCCAAACCATGACGCCCGCCAGCCGGGCCGATCGCGCGAGCCTGGTTTTTTTCGTCACGGTGTCGATTCCGTTAAAAGAGAAGCCGTCTTGTTCGTCGTCGCCCGGTCCGGGGTGAAAGTTTTCGACGATTTCGGCCCAGGTTTGCGATTGATCGGCGTGGGCAACCTGCCGCCCGTAAAAGGGAATTCCCAGGCAGATTTTGGCGTGCGCGGCCCCCTGTTTGACAAGCCGTTCGATTTCGGACTTCGCAAATTCCAGCGTCGAATGCCGCCCAGGACTGTCGTAGGCCATCAGGTGAATGCGATCGACGGCGTCGATTGCGGCTGGCGTCAAGACCTGCCAGCCGGCAACCGCAATTGTCAGTTGCAAGGCGAGCGGCCGAAACGACTGCCTGAGCTCAGCGAGCAATGTTCCA
>JAJXXL010000516.1 GCA_021781115.1 Planctomycetota bacterium | reverse complement strand
GCCGGCAATCGCCAGCAGTGTTTGCGTAGGTGTCAGACCGCGGTCGCGCAGGCAATGGTGAATGTGCGCCCGATCGCCCTGCCCGATTTTCATCCCGTTCAGTTTCCGCCTCAAAATTGCCATGGAGGTATCGAACATCGGAACGCTCAACAGCACGAGCGGCACTGCAAACGTTAACCCGGCGGCTTTCTTGACCGACGCTTCAATCGCCAGCGCCCCGGCCAGAAACCCGAGCGGCAGGCTGCCCGAGTCGCCTAGAAAGATGCGCGCCGGCGGCCAGTTGTGCCGCAAAAAACCGAGCAGCGCCCCCGACAGCACGAGCGCCAGGCAAAACACGGTTTGCTGATTTTCGAGAAACGACAACACGCCGACGGTCAATGTAACGATCAGCGTGACCGTGGTCGCCAACCCGTCGAGCCCGTCGACCAGGTTGACGAAATTTGTACAGGACACCAGCCAGAGCAGTGTAAGCGGTATGCCCAGCCACGCGAGGTCGAGCTGCCAGCCAAAGACGGCAACGGCCGTCGTGGCCCGCCCCCAGACAACATATGGCAGGATGGCGGCGGATTGCAGCAGGAATTTGCTGCGGGCCCGCATGCCGAATTTGTCGTCCCATAGGCCAATCGCGCAGAGCAGGCCGGCCGACGCCAGCAACCTTGTCGGAAACTGTGCCGACACACCGTCGTTCGCCACGCCCAACTGGCCCAGTTGCTGCGCTTCGCACACGCCGACAATCAGTGTCAGAATGACCGCCACGCCCCCCATGAGCGGCGTGGCCCGCCGATGCAGCTTGCGTTCCTTGTCGGGCCAGTCCAATAAACGCAATCGCCGCGCCGCAAGCATGGCGACGAGCGTAAACAGGTAGCATTGCACTGCGGAGAGCGCAAAAATTCCGATATCAACCCACATTGCCGTAGCTCCCTGCGGCTGACGCATATCACGAGGACGCTCGGCCTGAACCTCATCGACAACGCGGCGAAACGCAGCAGGATTCGCCGCGGGCGAGTGCGCTGATGCACCGGGCCTCCGTTCCCGACGACGGCCCAAGGAGAGGTGTTAAGCGTCTTCCCCAGGGCCAAGGGCCGCACACGATAGCGACGATTGCCAATCATGGCCAGACCAATGTCGCCCATTGCCGACCCTGATTTTCACGGTTTTGGCCCGTCCGCAGGATCACCCCCCTGCCCCTCGCCAGCGACGCGTCGCCTTTGATCATGAGGGGCGACGCGGCGACAAGCCGTGTCAGACGAATGGCCGGCAGCGATACAGGTGAAATCGCCCGTCTAATCGGCATGTTCGTAACACGGGATGTCGGCCAGCAGGCAGCGGGGGCAAATTCGGGATTGTCAATCGCCTCCCCCCGAAACACAATCAAATCAGGAATTCCTTTGGCCTGCGCACCTTATCCGATGCGGCCGTGAATTATCGGCACGATTTCGCGCGCTCGAACCGCCTTGGTGCACGACCACAAACGCCTGATCAACGGCCTGTCATGTTCACTATCGAACCGCCTTCGCTCGACAACCCCTCTGAATTCGCCCTCCACGCCCCGCGAAAATCGTACCGCGTCGTCGCCGTCATGCCGGCATATAACGCCGCAGCGACGTTGCGGCAAACGGTCGCTGATATTCCCGCCGGATCCGTCGACGAAATCATTCTTGTTGACGACGGCAGCCGCGACAACACCGTTGAAATCGCCCGCGATCTTGGACTGACCGTTGTCATTCACGATGAAAATCTGGGCTATGGCGGCAATCAGAAAACCTGCTACCGGTGCGCGCTCGAAGCCGGCGCCGATTTTATCGTGATGATTCACCCCGACTATCAATACGACAGCCGGGTCGTGCCGGCGGCCATCGAATTCCTGCGACTCGGCATTTGCGACTGTGTGCTTGGTTCGCGAATTCGCACCCGGCGGGAAGCCTTGAACGGTGGAATGCCACTGTACAAGTATATCGCTAACCGCGGGCTGACGATCGCCGAGAACATGCTGCTGGGGCAGAACCTGGGCGATTTTCATAGCGGCTTTCGGGCGTACCGGCGGGCGGTGCTCGAAACAATTCCCTTTGAACACAACTCGAACGATTTCGTGTTCGACAGCGAGTTTCTCGCACAGGCAGTGCATTTCGGATTCAAACTGGGCGACGTTCCCGTTCCAGTGCGGTACTTCAGCGAGGCGTCGAGCATCAATTTTCGCCGCAGCCTGCGATACGGTTGTGCGACGCTGCTGGTCATGGCCCGGTATTGGGCCCAACAGTTGCGACTGACGCGGTCGCCCCTGTTCACGCCCACCAAACGCGAGCCCTCGCCTAAAAACGCCCCCTGACCCGCCCCTGCCGATCTTTCGTTGCCGGCCTCCGCAGCAACAAAACAATCGAGAACTCACACCTGGCCAACGGGTGGTACGCTGCATCGCCGTACTCCCCCCGCATGTTGGCCGGGGGGAGCTGGCCCACAAAACGCGATGCAACCTGGGTGCCATTCGACAGGTGCAATTGCGATCTGCGAACCGCACCCGTGATTCGGTCGCCGGCGTCAGCCGGAAGTCACTTCCGAATCGAACACGCGCACTTTCTTCCAGTTGGCCTTGTTCTCGTCGATGAATTTCTGGTGCCGCGGGT
>JAJXXL010000195.1 GCA_021781115.1 Planctomycetota bacterium | reverse complement strand
CTCAAACCGGACACCCCGTGCGACAAGCCGCCGCGCCAGCAGACAGCATTGCCCGAACCGGTTTCGCCCGTAACGATCGCGGAGCGCGTCGGGTTCCTGTTCGAGTGCAAACGCTTCGCGCGCTGTGGGCGACGTCATCAGCCGGTACGCCTGCTCAAAGTTGGCGTCCATCAGCCGGGCCTGGGCCGACGCCTCAAACTCTTTGACGCTGGCATCGACCAGTTCCCGCAGTTTTCGGCGGCGGTCGGTACGAACGGCGGGAAGATCGGAGGGTGGCAGCAGGTCGGGAACGCGAAAATCTTTGGCCGAAGGGTCGGCATTCAGCACGAACGGTTCGTGTTGTTTTCCCAAAAATCCCGCTTCCTGGCCGTGCGGCAGGTTGCCCCCGGTCGGCCCCATTTTTTCCGGCAGCACGACGTGCGGGGGCAGGTCGTTTTTGCGGCCCTTGATGAACCCCAGCGTGCAGCCGACATGCGGGCTGTCGATGCCCCCACTGAACAGCCGCCCGGTTTGCATCATTTGATGCCCCGTGTCGTGCACGGCTGCGGCGGTGTGGTACACCGAACGTACAAATGCCATTTTGTCGGTGTGGCGGGCCATTTCCGGAAACATTTCGGAAATCAGCACACCCGGCGCCGCGGTGGGAATCGGGTTGAACGGGCCGCGAATTTCCGCCGGAGCCTGAGGTTTGAGGTCCCATGTATCGAGTTGGCTCGGCGCGCCGAGATTGAAGATCATGATGCCGTTCATATCGCGCGCAGGATCGACAGCACCGCGAGCTTGCAGGGCCTGCCACTCCACCAGGCCCAACCCCACGCCGCCCAAGCCCCCGACTTGCAAAAAGTCGCGGCGGTTTAAACCATCGCACGTGTGGACCCGCGCTCGACCCTGAAAACGCAACATCGTTTCGGCTCCTCGCCACCCGGTGCTTTTGCCAGCGGGCCGCCTCAATGGAGTGCGGCCGCCGACATTGATGATACCGGTCGCCCCCCGCATGAATCAACCACGACTTGCGCGATCTCGCAGGATTCAAGCCGGAACGGGACAGTTTTCCGTTGGGCACCCATGTGCGTCTACCGCAAGATGCGTGGCCAAACGGCTCATCCGTCAAGGGGGCGTGGCGCTCACTTCGACGCCCGCCCCCACCGGTCCGATTTCAGCCCATCGTGATGACACCCTGAGCCGGTGCAACGACCCGCGACAAATGAACCGCAGCTCAGTGCCTGATCGCGGTGGTCGTGCTGCAAACGTACAACGGCGGGCTCGAGCAGCCGCCCATTGAAACGGCTGACGAACAGAGTCGTCCGGTTGGATCAGCGCCGAGTGGGTCAGCGCACAATTTCGTGGTCGACCCGACCCACGGATTCGGCCTCAATGCACAGTTCTTCGCGCACGATATTCATGTGCCCCGGGGCTTCAATGCCCACACGCACATTGTTCGGGCCAATTCGAATGATCGTCACCTTGACTTCATCGCCGATCAGGATTCGTTCGCCTGGCTTCCTTGACAGCACCAGCATCATTCCACTCCTTGTTCATTGACCCTACGAGGATTTCAACGTCGCACCACGCAAAAACCTCCGCCTTCCTTGCTTCCTGGCCAGTTTCGAGCGAACCGCCCAAGACCGCGTACAGTGTAATCAGACTGATGGCATTGTCAATTGTTTCAGTTCGATTCTGTTTGCGAGTCAGTTTGATGACGAGGTGCGATGGGGGGCCAGTTTGTGAGTTGGCGGGGTGGCGCGTGTGCTTTTGCCACCGTGAGTCGGCCTCTTTTGCGGCAATTTCAGGCGGGTGCCTGTTTTTTAAGCGGTCCGGTTCGGTGCTTTTCATGACGCGAGGAGCCGCGTGCGAAATACGCGGGCCGCGGGGCGAAGGGCACCCGATACCGTGGCCTGGATGTGTGGCAGCACCGGCGGGTACCTAACGATTGGCATTTCATTAGCTGACGTCGTACAGAGCGCATTGCGGGCAGGCTGCGTCATCTGTTTCGTAACCAAATATGGCATAGTCAGTTAACACTGACGATGTGTTCAACGTCGAAGCGTCGCACACAAAGTACGCGGTCGGTCGGCGGGGGGTGGGGACGGGGGCCTTGATGTTTGGGCAACGCGGGTGGCTGGCTGGCAATGGGCGTCGATTCTGCTCTTTTCGTGTGCGGCTCTTTACGGAATCTGTGCCGGCAGCCTGAAATGAAGGCATCCATTTTTTACCGCCGCACGCCCCTGGCTCGGCCAGTCTTTCCCACTCAGCGATTGGTCAGGCTGATGCCCGGTGGGTGACGTGCAGGCCAGCCGCACCGGCATTGAATTCGATCGGCGTGATTCGCACACCACAGCAAATCGCGGTTTGGCGCATTGAGGCGGCGCGGCGGGCCGTGTAGACTGACGCCAAGGGATGGCTGGCCCAATGATCAGTCGTATCAAGGACTCCTCTGATGTTCAGGACGATGCTTGCGATTATTGCGTTGGGAATGGGGGTGGCGACAGCCATCGCCGACGATTTGCCGATCGGGCGCACAATCGACCGGTTCAAGTTGCAGGATTTTCAAGGCGCCTGGCACGATTGGAACGACTGGTCGAACCGCGATCTGGTGGTCGTGGCGTTTGTTGGCACGGAGTGCCCAGTCGCGAAACTTTACGGAACGCGCCTGACTGAGCTGGCCGCCGACTATGGTTCGCGAGGCGTGCAATTCGTCGCCATCGACTCGAACCAGCAGGATTCGCTCGCCGAACTGGCCCAGTTTGCCCGCATTCACAAAATTGAGTTTCCCCTGCTGAAGGATGCGGGCAACGTCGTCGCCGACCAGTTCGGCGCGGTGCGTACGCCTGAAGTTTATGTGCTCGACCGCCAGCGGCGGGTGCAGTACCAAGGGCGAATCGACGATCAGTTTGGCGTTGGGTTTTCCCGCGTTGCCCCGCAGGAGCACGACCTCAAAAACGCCCTCGACGCGCTGCTGGCAGGTAAGCCGGTGGCTAAGCCGGCAACCGCCGCCGTCGGTTGCCACATCGGTCGCATCGAACGTCGTCCGCCGCGGGGCGACGTCACCTACAGCCGGCAGGTGGCGCCGATATTGCAGAATCACTGCGTGCGCTGCCATCGCGCGGGCGAAATCGCTCCTTTCACGCTGACTTCATACCAGGATGTGCTGGGCTGGACCGGCACAATTCGCGAAGTCCTTGACGAAAGCCGTATGCCGCCCTGGCATGCCGACCCCCGGCATGGCAAGTTCTCCAATGACAGGCGGTTGCCCGACGCCAAAAAGAGGCTGGTGCTCGAATGGATTGAAAATGGCGCGCCCGAGGGCGACCCTCGTCAATTGCCCCCCCCGGCGACGTTTTCTGACGGCTGGCAAATCGCGCGGCCCGACCTGATTGTGGAAATGGCGCAGCCCTACACCGTGCCCAGCCGGGGGACCGTCGAGTACCAGTATTTTCCGATCGCCGCGACGTTCGACAAAGATCGGTGGCTGGCCGCCGCCGAGGCGCGTCCCGGCAACCGCGCGGTGGTGCACCACATCATTTTGTTTTTCGTTCCGCCCGATGGCAGGCAGGATTTGGCAGAATCGTCGCTGTATCACCCCCTGGCGGTCTTTGCGCCCGGCATGGCGGGGTGGACCGCGCCCTCTGGCATGGCGAAGCGAATTCCGGCCGGCTCGAAGTTGTGGTTTCAAATGCATTACACGCCGAACGGAGCGGCGCAGCAGGATCTGAGCCGCGCCGGGTTGGTCTTTGCCGATGAAAAGTCGGTGCACCGCCCGATCACCACCACAACGATTATTAACTTCCGCTTGCAGATTCCGCCGGGCGCGGCCAGCCACAAGCTGCAATCGGCGTATCGCTTTGAGAAAGACACGCAAATCGTGTCGTTGCTGCCGCACATGCACCTGCGCGGCAAGGCGTTTCGGTTCGAGGCCCAGATGCCCGACGGCCAGCGGTCGGTGTTGCTGGACGTTCCGAGATATGATTTCAACTGGCAGACGGTGTACGTACTCGAACAGCCGCTGCGCATGCCCCGCGGTTCACAACTGCTGTGCTTCGCCGAATTCGACAATTCGGCAAAGAACCTGGCCAACCCCGACCCGACGAAAACGGTTTCGTGGGGTGAGCAAACCTGGGACGAAATGATGGTCGGACAGTTCGAATCGGTCGACGACGAATGAACTTGAGGATGTCGTGATGACCGGGTTGCCGATCATCAAACGTCGTGCCCGCCGCAGATTGCAGGTTTGGCACGCTTCACCTGCACACCCTGACCCCGAGGTTTCCCGTATGCCCGCCAATCGTAAAGTCGAAGTGGCCGCTGCCCAGAAGGATATTGATTTTGACAAGTACAACTACCAGGTCGAACTCGACACGTCGCTGGGCAAGATTACGCTCGACCTGTTGCCCGCGGTCGCGCCGGGGCATTGCCTGAATATGCTGGGGCTGGCCAAGATCGGCTATTACGACGGGCTGATTTTCCACCGCGTCATCAGCGGCTTCATGATTCAGGGCGGCTGCCCCGAGGGCAGTGGCACCGGCGGGCCAGGTTACACGATCAAGGCCGAATTCAACGCCACCCCGCATGAACCGGGCGTACTGTCGATGGCGCGGACCAGCGACCCGAATTCGGCGGGTTCGCAATTCTTTATTTGCCTCGAACGCGTGCGGCACCTCGACAATCAATACACGGCGTTTGGCAGAACGGCCGACGCGGCCAGCCTGCAGGTTGTCAAGGCGATTGGCGTGGTTCCCACCGGCGGCGATCGCCCTAAAACGCCCGTGGTCATGAAAACCGTGCGGGTGCTGGCGACGCCGAAGTGATCGGGGCCGCGTCGAATCGGGAGGATTACGGCCCGCCCGACGAGGATGAACGGCATGAACCGGGCAATCACAATCAACGTCGAGGCCGACCTGATCGCGGCGCGTGGCGCTCGGAATGCCGTTGACCCGCACGTGCCGTATGCGTTTCTCGTCGAGCCTGAGTATTCGTCGAGCGGGCGGGTCGAAGACGTCGCCACGATTTTTCTGACGAATCGCGAGTGCCCGTTCAAGTGCGTCTACTGCGACCTGTGGAAAAACACCACGCCGGCGCGCGTTTCCGCGGGGGCGATTCCTGGGCAAATCGACTATGCGCTGGCCCGGTTGCCGCCGGCGCGGCACATCAAGCTGTATAACAGCGGCAATTTTTTTGATCCCCAGGCGATTCCCCCCGAGGATTTTCCCGCCATCGCGGCCCGCGTGCAGGCGTTCGAAACCGTGATTGTCGAAAACCACCCGCGATTGTGCGGGCCCGCCTGTTTGGGGTTTCGCAACTTGCTGCCCCCAACCTGCGCGTTTGACGTGGCGCTGGGGCTGGAAACGGCCCATGCCGAGGTCCTCGCCCGGCTCAACAAGCAGATGACGCTCGACGACTTTCGCCGGGCTGCCGACGGCCTGCGTCGCTGCGGCATGGGCGTGCGGGCGTTCATTTTGCTGAAACCGCCGTACATGGAGGACAGCGTGTGCGTCGAGTGGGCGGTGCGGTCGCTGGAGTTCGCGTTCGACGCCGGGGCCGAATGTTGCGTGCTCATTCCTACACGGGGCGGAAACGGCTATCTCGATCAGTTGCAGCGCGCCGGTGAGTTCGCGCCGCCCACGCTGACAGCGCTCGAACAGGCGCTCGATGCCGGGCTGCAAATGGGCCGGGGGCGGGTGTTTGCCGATTTGTGGAATATCGAACAGCTCGCCGCCTGCCGACAATGCGGCCCACCCCGCGCTGCCCGGCTGAATGCGATGAACCTCGGTCAATGTGTGTTGCCGCCTGAAATCACCTGCTGCCCCTGATCTCCTTGCGATCAATTTCATGACGAATTCTGTGACCGCCGACGTCGCCATTATCGGCTCGGGGTTTGGGGGCAGCCTGACGGCGCTGCTGCTGAGCCGCGCCGGGTTGCGGCCCGTGCTCATCGACCGGGCGGCGCACCCGCGGTTTGCACTCGGCGAGTCTTCGACGCCCATTGCCGACCTGATCCTGCAACAACTCGCCCGGCGGTACGACTTGCCACGGATTGCCCCGCTGGCCGAATATGGCACGTGGCAGCGATCGTACCCGCAATTGACCTGCGGGCTGAAACGCGGCTTCAGTTATTTTCAGCATCGGCCCGACCAGCCGTTCACGCCGCGCGGCGACCACGCGAATGAACTCCTGGTTGCGGCGAGCGTTGGCGATGCCGACGCCGATACCCACTGGTTTCGCGCCGAATTCGACGCCTTTCTGGTCGGCGAAGTGCGGGCCGCGGGCATACCGTACTTCGACCTCACGGAAATCTGTGAAGTTGTCGACGCCGAATCGTGGCGGCTGTCGGGGCGGCGCAGCGGCGAACCGGTACACATTGCGGCGAACTTCGTGATTGACGCTTCGGGCGAGGGCCGATTTCTGGCCCAGCGGCTGGGCGTGCCCGAATCGGCCGCCGCCATGCGCACCTGTTCGCGGGCCGTGTACGGGCATTTCACGGGCGTTCGTCGTTGGGCCGATTTGCTCGCCGCGCGTGGCGGGCGAATTCAAGACCACCCCTTTGGTTGCGACGACGCGGCGCTGCACCACATCTTTGACCACGCCTGGATGTGGGTGCTGCGATTCAACAACGGCGTGACGAGCGCCGGCATTCAGCTCGACGCGGCGCGGTTTCCACTGGACGAATCACGGCCGCCCGCCGACGAATGGCAGACGTTTCTAAACCGCTACCCTTCGGTCGCTGAGCAATTTGCCAGCGCCCAGATCACGCCGGCCTGCGGGCAGATGCGGCGAACGGGTCGAATTCAGCGGCGGGTGGCGCGGGCCGCCGGGTGCAACTGGGCCATGCTGCCCCTGACGGCCTACGCGCTCGATGCCCTGCACAGCACGGGCAACGCCCACAACCTGTGCGGCATTGAACGGCTCGTGAGCATTCTCGAGCGGCGACCGGGCGGCGACGAACTGGCGCGGCAGTTGAACCGGTACGACGCGATGCTGCAAACCGAAATCACGCTGCTCGATGAGCTGGTGCATGGGTGTTACGCCGCATTCGGACAATTTGAACTGCTCGTGGCGTTCGCGATGTTCTATTTTGCGGGAGCGACGTTCAGCGAATGTGCGCGGCGCGAGGAAACTGCCCGCACCTCCCGGTCGGGCCGCCCCCTCAATACCGGCCCGCGCACTGCCGCGCTCGACGAGTTGCCCGCATTTCTGCTGGCTGACCGGGCGACGTTTCGCGAGCACCTTTCCGATTGCGCGCAACGCGTCGTGGCCCTGGCGGGGCAGCCGGGCGGCGCCGCGCCCGGTGCCCGCGAAGGCTTTCGGGAACTGGTTGCAGGCCGGCTGGCGGCCGTGAACATTGCCGGGTTGTGCGACCCGGGCCGGCACAACCTGTACCCGTTTTCCTGCCCGATCGTCGCCAGCCCAGACGGGCCGCCGCCGATTATCTGAAAAAATGTTTCGGACACCTTTCAGGTGGCCGACTGCACGACTGCCCGCGTTTTTTCGAGGCCGGTGCGGGCGACTTCGGCGGCGTCTTGTTTCCAGTATTCGCGGTTGAACAGCTCCAGCGACAGAAACCCGCGGTAGCCATTGTCACGCAGCGTTCGGACGACGCTCTTCAGCGGCGCCACACCATCGCCGGGGTACACCCGGTACGCATCGGTGATTTCGCCGCGCGGCGGCGCCGCCGGGTAATCGTTGATGTGAAACACGTGCACGCCGTTGCCGGCCAGCAGTTTTAACCCCTCGAAATCGGAACCGCCCTTGTACAGGTGGTACACGTCAGGCAATACGCAGGCGTGGGGGTGCTTGCTTTCCATCGCTACCTGGGTCGACTCGCCGAGCCGGCTGAGCGTTTTTGAAAAGCCCCACACCTCGACTTGGGGCGTGATGCCGATTTGTGCCCCCAGTTCCAGCAGCGCGCGGTACCGCGCGGCGGCCGTGGCCAGGTCAGGGCCGGGCTTGTCGGTGGCGCCCGCCGGCGGGGCCGCGATGCGTTTGCCGCCGATTTGCACGAGCACGTCCATATCGCGGCGGGCCTGTTCGAGGCCTTTCCGGCGGGCCTCTTCGTCGTCCACGATCCACTGGGCAAAACCGATGGCGCTTTCGACCGTCAGGCCCAGATCGCGAATTCGCTTGCCCAGGTCTTTCAGCGAGCCGCCTTCTTTGACGTACTTGTCGAGTTCGCCCAGCCACGGTTCAATCGCATGGTAGCCAGCGGCTGCCGCAATTTCGACCTCGCGCACGATGCCCAGTTCCTGCCCGCGAATCGTGCTCGTGTTCAGCGAGTAGCCAAAAGGTTCAGCGGGTGAACGGGCGGCGGGGGTCGCCTGGGCGCCCGCCAGAGAACCGGCGCCGCAGCCGACCCCCAGGGCCAGGCCGGTCGCGAGCAGTTCACGGCGGGATAAATTCGGTTGCATGGCATGCCTTTCGTTTGTGCTGGGCAGTGTACGGCGTCGTGTGCGAACGTATCGCAGCGAGGACCAGATCGAGCGTGTCGCGTGCTGGGCTGCCGCAGGCGTTGCCATTTTCGCCCAGACGACCCGCAACTTACAATCGAACACCGCCAACTTTTTGCGGAACCCTGAAATGCGGGCAACGAACACCCTCGGCCGTCCACTGGCCACGCGTGGGGCAAGCTGGTAAATTTCGGGTTCAGGCATTGGCGCGGCGCGAGTTGCGCATCGGGCCTGATTTTACTCCCGAATTGGATCTTCAAGGACTGACGTTATGCTCGGTGCTGAACTGAACCCCCGCGAATATCTCGACCGCTGTGCCGAGGAGTTTCGCCTGCTCGATGTGCGGCAGCTCGCGGGGCTGAGCGACGACATTTTCGCCGCCTACAACAATGGCCGCTTTGTCTTCATTTGCGGCAATGGGGGCAGCGGCTCGAATGCGTCGCACTTCTGCGAAGACCTGGGAAAAAGCACGCTCCGCCGCGAAGACTTCACCAATGACGACGTGCGGCGGCTGAAAGTTCTCAGCCTGACCGACAACACGCCCTACATCCTGGCCTGGGGCAACGATGAAGGGTTCGACCGGGTGTTTGTCGAACAGCTCAAGAACCTGGCCGGTCCGGGCGACGTGCTGATTGCGATCAGCGGCAGTGGCAACAGCCCGAACATTCTGAACGCCGTCGAGTGGGCCGGGCGGCATGAATTGACCACCTGGGGCGTGACCGGGTACGACGGGGGCAAACTGCTGGGCCTGGCCCAGAAGCGGCTGCACGTGCCGCTGCACGACATGGGCATGGTCGAGTCGATTCACCTCGTGGCGTTTCATTGGGTGTTGAACGACCTGTACGCCCGCATCAATCGCGTGGGCCGCCACGCCGATGGCACCCGCCCCGCGCCGAAAAAGGTGTTTGAAGGCAACTGACGGGCTTGGGCATCGCGCCGCGCATCAGGCGAGCAACTTTTCGACGACGTTGCCGTGCACGTCGGTCAGGCGAAAATCGCGCCCCTGAAAGCGGTAGGTCAACCGCGTATGGTCGATGCCCAGGCACCGCAGGATCGTGGCGTTGAAATCGTGCACATGCACCGGGTCGGCGGTGATGTTGTAGCAGAAGTCGTCGGATTCGCCGTAGCTGATACCGGGGCGAATTCCGCCACCGGCCAGCCACATCGTAAAACACCGCCCGTGGTGGTCGCGGCCGTAATTGTCCTTCGAAAGCGTGCCCTGGCTGTACACCGTGCGGCCAAATTCGCCGCCCCACACGACCAGCGTTTCATCGAGCAAGCCCCGCTCTTTGAGGTCTTTGACGAGGGCGGCGGCGGGGCGGTCGACGTCGCGGCATTGCCCGCGAATCTGTGTGGGCAGGTTGCCGTGCTGGTCCCACCCGCGGTGCATAAGCTGAATGAACCGCACCCCGCGCTCGGCCATTCGCCGGGCCAGCAGGCAGTTGCGGGCGAAGCCCCCGTCGGTGCCGGCGTCGTCAATGCCGTACTGGTCGAGCACGTGGCGAGGTTCTGACGACAGGTCCGTCAGTTCGGGCACCGAAGTCTGCATGCGAAACGCCATTTCGTACTGGGCGATGCGCGTGTTGATTTCAGGGTCGCCGATTTCGCTGGCGGCCAGTTGGTTCAGGCGCCCCACTTCGTCAAGCATGCGGCGGCGGGTGGTGCGATCGACGCCAGGCGGGTTCGAAAGGTACAGCACCGGGTCGTCGCCCGAACGGAACCGCACGCCCTGGTGTTCTGTGGGAATGAACCCGCTGCCCCACAGCCGCGAAAAGATCGGCTGGTCGGTCTTGTTGCCGCTGCCCTGCGAAATCATCACGATGAATGCCGGCAGGTTGGCGTTTTCGCTGCCGAGGCCGTAGCTCAGCCAGGCACCCAGGCTGGGCCGGCCCGGTTGCTGCGCGCCGGTTTGAATAAACGTCGTGGCCGGGTCGTGGTTGATCGCTTCGGTGTTCAGCGATTTGACGAGGGCCATGTCATCGACAATGCCGGCAATGTTCGGCAGCAGTTCGCTGATCCAGGCGCCGGATCGCCCGTGTTGTGCGAACTGAAACATGGGGGCGACGCAGGGAAATGATTTTTGGCCCGACGTCATGCCCGTCACGCGCTGCCCCATGCGCACCGAAGCCGGCAGTTCGGTACCGTGCAACTCTTTGAGTTTTGGCTTGTAATCGAACAGGTCAATGTGCGAGGGACCGCCCGACATGAACAAGTAGATCACGCGCTTCGCCCGCGGGGCAAAATGCGGCGCGGGCAGGATCCCCGCA
>JAJXXL010000542.1 GCA_021781115.1 Planctomycetota bacterium | reverse complement strand
GACAGGCGGTTTCGGGTATGGCCGACAGGATCAATTGAACTTCGTTGTCGGGACTGCCGGTTTCTGAGAGTTGCACAGGGACGCGTTGGCGGCTTCTTCGTGAGTCCAGTCGCGAAACTCCCTGATAAACAGCAGGCCGGCCATTGAGTACAACTCTTTGGTCGGCCGGCCGATTACCGGGTGAAAGTGATCGGTCAGTTTCCCGGCAGGAAACCGCTTCCAAATGGCCAGCCGAAACAGATGCTGCGAACCGCTGCGCAGCTTCCGGTAAGCGACCGGCGACAGAACGTCGGCAAACAGATCGGTTTGTCGAGGATCATCCAGATGCCGCACCATGTCGCTCCTTCTGTAAGTGCCGAGCAAAACATAGCGCGAAACGATTCAAATGACCAGGGCGGGGCCAAGAAAAACTCCGGATTTTCGTCGCGACTTTTGTCGCACGTGTCAATTGCCTGTCAATAAATATGGATGTCTTTTAAGTATATGAAGGCGGACTCAGGAGAAGCGTTTCAGGAACTGGCGGCTAGCGGCGTTCAGCACGCGGGTATCGGGAATCAGATAACGAATGCCCATGACGTCGCGAATGATCAGCCGCTGTGGCCCCAGGCGCTGGATGTCGTCTTCACCGCTCAGGGTGAACTGCGTTTGCCCGCGGTCGGTTTCGACGGTCCATTCGGTTGGGTCGGAACCGCGCGTGACAAAATTGATTTTTTGAATCACAGGAATGAACTCTCGGCCCGCCAGATCGGCTTCGAGAATCTGCCGGACGGGTTGGGGCAGATCGGCGGGGTTTTCGAGGGCCACGATTTCGCGACCCTCAGAATCGCACAAAGAAATCCAGTGCGTGGGATCTGAAAAAGGGAAGGCACGCACGGGCGCCACGCCCACAAACCGATGGCCGGTCGCATCGGTCAGCACAAGCCGGCCGAGTGCATCATAGGCGAGCGAAATTCCGATGAGCGAAACAGGCAGGGAACTATTGCGGGCTGACATGGTTCAACTCCTAAATCAAACGGGCGTGTCAGGCCTGGTCACAGGGCAACATCCTGGGCGAGTTTTGTCTGGGCTTCGTGCAGGCGGGCATACGCGCCGGGCTTCTTGAGCAGTTCGAGGTGATGCCCGACTTCGACAATTCGCCCGCGATCAAGCACCACGAGCCGATCGGCCTTGCGCAGCGTGCTGAGCCGGTGGGCAATGGCAATCGTCGTACGGCCCTTGATGAGGTTGTCAAGCGCCTCCTGAATTTCGCGCTCGGTTTGCGTATCGACAGCCGAGGTGGCTTCGTCGAGAATCAGGATCCGCGGGTCAATCAGCAGGGCCCGCGCAATCGACACCCGTTGACGCTCGCCGCCCGACAATGACTGGCCCCGCTCGCCTACCAGCGAATCATACCCGTCGGGAAGTTGCAAAATGAATTCATGCGCGCGGGCGGCGCGGGCGGCGGCAATGATTTCAGCACGAGTGGCGTTCGGGCGACCGTACGCGATGTTTTCAGCGATTGTGCCGAAAAACAGAAATGGATCCTGCAGCACAATGCCGATATGCCGCCGATAGTCTTCGACTACATACGAGCGAATGTCGACCCCGTCGACCAGAATCGCGCCTTCGCTGACGTCGTAAAACCGGCAGACGAGGTTGACCAGCGTACTCTTGCCGGCGCCGGTATGGCCCACCAGCCCGATCACTTCGCCGGCGCCGATCCGAAAGTCGAGATCTTCGATGACCCGGCGATTGCCGTAACGAAACCCGACCTGTCGGAAGTCGATCGCGCCCTGCATCCTGGGCAGCCGTACAGGGTGCGCCGGTTCCGGAACGCTGGGAGCCCGGTCGAGAATCTCAAAGATCCGCTGGGCGCTGGCTGCGGCCCGTTGCGTGGCGGTCACCATGCGGCTCATCGACTCGAGCCGCATGTAAAACCGCCCGATGTAAAACAGAAACGCGGTCAGCACGCCCACCGTGATTCGCGCATTGAACACCTGCCAGGCACCGAACGCCCACACGGCCAGCAACCCCGCCTGATTCATCAGGTTGACCATCGGCCAGAAAAAGGTCCACACAGCGTTAACGCGGTCATTAGCTTCCAGTATGCGGTCGTTGCTGCGGCGGAACCGTTCGATTTCACGCTGTTCCTGGGCAAATGCCTTGACCACGCGAATTCCCGGAATCGTGTCGGCCAATACGCTCGACATTTCTCCCCAGGCCCGCCCCCCCTGCTGAAACCCGTGCTGCAACTGCCCGCGGGCGCGGTAAATCAGCCAGGCAATGAACGGCATCGGGCAGAGGGTCGATATCGCCAGCACCGGGTCGATCGTCAACAGCACCCCTGCCGTGCCGGCAATCAACAGCACGTCCGTGGCAAAGTCGACCAGGCTGTCTGACAGAAAGTTGCACAGGCGGTCAGTATCGGTGCTTACGCGCGCCATCAGGTCGCCTGTCCTCCGTCCGCCGAAGAACGCCAGTGACAGCGTTTGCATGTGGGCGTATGTCTGGTTGCGCAGGTCGGCGCTGATCCGCTCGCTGACCCACGCAAGCACGGCGCCCTGACCCCAGCTCAACGCCCACGCGGCGATCGCTGAGACCGCCAAACCGAGCAGGTACCACGACACGCGCGTGAAATGTGCCCGATGTTCTTGCTGGACAAGAGCTAACGCGGCACGCTGAGCCGCCGCATCAGACCCTGCCGGTGCAGACATCTTCTTGACGTCGTCCTGAAACGGAATCAGGATTTCATCAACGAGCGGCATCGTGAGGTAGGGGGGCACCAGCCCCGCGGCGGTCGCAGCGATCGTCAGCAGAAAGCCCAGCGAAATCATGCCTGCCCGGGCGCGGGTAAACCGCAACAGGCGAAACAGGGCCCACACGCTGGGCGGCTTCGGGGCCGGCTCGGCTTCGGGTGGTTCGAGGTCAGGCTCGGGCAAGCGATCATGCGGCACGCCCGCCAGCAGCGTCGTCAGGCGGTCGACGAAACCGTGCGCCGCGAGCGCCCGATTTAACGTATATTGCCAAACCGCCAGCCGGGCTGCCGGGCCGACGAGTTCCAGGCAACCGAGCCCACCCCGATCGTGAGCATGAGCGGCGGAAATCTCGTTCAGTTTCCAGGCCGTCCAGCCGAAAACGGCCGGGGCGGGGTGCCCGGCGGCAGACTGTGCCGGGCTGTCGCTGCGTGAGAAAACCCGCTCGGTTGTCAAAACGATCAATCCCGCCGCATAGTGCAGGCGGTCGTCGAGATCCGGGTCAAATACAGCCACAACCAATTCATTGGAATGGAGTTGCGACGATATTTCTTCCGGAATTGTCGGGGGGGGCTGGGTTTCGGCAGCTACATGGTCCGGCAAGGGGGGGCGACTCCTGAATCATTCGCTCCGGAGGCGGCGGAACGGCAACGGCTTCTGCTCAAATGGGGCGAGTTTTCCGAAGAAAACCGGAATGTGGTCGTCGGCAAATGCAGTCACGGGCGGCGGGCTGCGGGCATTGTAAACGAAGAATTCATGGGTGTCGCAAGAATTCCTCAAAATATTTTGTTTACTTCATGACATTGGGGAATTAGCATGTATGCGCCTCGGTGCGGATTTTATCATGCCTTGGCCGGCTGTGTACCGTATTTTATGTTGTGGTTTTTTCCGGCTGCAGGAGCGCTGCCCTCGTACTTGATGAATAATCCCGCCGTTCGAAGCTGATCGCCTTCGCTGCGGTCGTGACACCCGCCCGTGATGACGCAAGGCCCGCCTTGCGAAAACTCCCCCGCAACGTCCCTCCGCAAGTCGCCGCACCGAACCGATGTGCGGTGGCCTCGGCCACACGCGTCATGCTTCGAACGACAGGCCGTGGCTGGCTGCATGGAAAATCAACAATTCACCGCGCACTGAATTCATCGGCCCCGTATGCCGACAATTCATGCCCGATATGATCCGCTGGTGTTGAGTACCCCGTTGTGAACATCCGCCAGGCGCAAGCCATGGAATTCCGAAGAGTGCTGGTCCTGCGTGGCCCGAATGTCTGGGCACGGTACCCCGTGCTCGAGGCCTGGGTCGATCTGGGCGACCTGAAAGACTCTCCGTCTGATGAAATGCCCGGGTTCAACGACCGGCTGATGTCGTGGCTGCCCACGATGATCGAGCACCGGTGCAGCGTGGGCGAGCGCGGCGGGTTCTTCGAGCGGCTCAGGCGGGGCACATACCTGGCCCACATTCTCGAACATGTCACGCTGGAACTGCAAACGCTCGCCGGCACGTCGGTCGGGTTTGGCAAAGCCCGCGAAACTTCCGAAGAGGGCGTGTACAAGGTCGTCGTGCGCTATGCCGACGAAGACTTGGGCCGCGCTTGCCTGTACGCCGCCCGCGACTTGTGTCTGGCGGCCGTGTTCGACCGCCCGTACGACATTGAGGCCGAGGTCTGCAAGCTGCGGCAATTCGCTGATCGGGTCTGCCTGGGGCCAAGCACGGCGGCCATTGTCGAGGCGGCGCGAACGCGCGGCATTCCCACGCGACGGCTGAACGCCGGCAGTCTGGTGCAACTTGGGTTCGGCGCTCGACAACGCCGCATCTGGACGGCCGAAACTGACCGAACCGGGGCGATCGCCGAATCGATTGCCCAAGACAAACAGTTGACGAAAACTCTGCTCAAAGCTGCCGGTGTGCCCGTGCCTGAGGGCCGCCAGGTCGAAAGTGCCGACGACGCCTGGGCCGCGGCATGCGAAGTGGGCCTGCCCGTGGTCGTCAAGCCGCTCGATGCAAACCACGGCCGGGGGGTCATTTTTGACGTCACCAGCCGCGAGCAGATTGAAGCGGCCTACGAACTGGCCCTGCACGAAGGCAGTGGCGTGCTCGTCGAAAAGCTGGCCCCCGGGGTCGAGCACCGGTTGCTCGTTGTCGGCAATCGCATGGTTGCTGCGGCAAGCGGCGAATTGGTATTTGTGACAGGTGACGGGCGGCGCACGATTGCCGCGCTGGTCGAAGACCAGATCAATTCCGATCCACGGCGGGGCGACGACGAGGCCTTGCCGCTCGACCGGGTCATTTTTGATTCATCGGTGATATCAGAAATTCGTCGGCAGGGGTTCGAACCTTCGTCAATTCCGCCCGAAGCTCGGCAGGTGCTGATCACCCGCAAGGGCAACCTGACGGCCGATGTTACCGACGCAGTGCACCCTGAAGTTGCGGCCCGTGCGGTGTCGGCGGCGCACGTCGTGGGGCTTGACGTGGCGGGCATTGATGTTGTGGCGCAGGACATTTCACGCCCACTCGAAGAGCAAGGGGGCGTGGTCGTCGAGGTGAATGCCGGGCCGGGCCTCTTGATGCACCTCAAGCCCTCGAGCGGTTCGCCCCGCCCCGTGGGCGAAGCAATCGTCGCCACACTGTTTCCCGATGGCGCTACGGGCCGTATTCCGATCGTCGCCGTCACGGGCACCAATGGTAAGACCATCGTCACCCGCATGACGGCGCACGTGCTGCGCCTGGCCGGTTACGAAGTTGGCATGACGTGCAGCGACGGCATTTACGTCAATGGTCGCCGGATCGAACGCGGCGATTGCAGCGGCCCCCGCAGTGCCCGCAGCGTGTTGCTCAATCCGCAGGTCGAAGCCGCGGTGTTTGAAGTCGCTCGGGGCGGAATTCTTCGCGAGGGGCTCGGCTTCGACCGTTGCGACGTGGCGGTCGTCACCAATGTCGGCGAAGCTGACCACCTCGGCTTGTGCTACATCGACGATGCCGAAAAAATGGCCTGGGTCAAGCAAACGCCCGTCGACGTCGTCGCAACCGACGGCGCCGCCGTGCTGAACGCCGACGACCCGCTCGTGGCCGGAATGGCCCCCGCCTCACGCGGTTCGGTGATTTTTTTTGGTCGCAGCCACCAAAATCCCGTCATCACAGATCATTGTCGCCAAAATGGGCGAGCGGTGTTCATTCGCGACGGGCGGTTGATTCTGGCCGAAGGCGCCACGGAAACGGCCCTGGTCGCATTGGCCAATTTGCCGGCCACTCATGCGGGGCGCGTGCCGTTTCAAGAAATGAACATCCTGGCTGCGACCGCTGCCGCTTGGGCCTTGAACATACCGGCCACCACGCTGCGCGCCGGGCTGGAATCCTTCGCCGCCGACGCCGCACAGTTGCCGGGCCGATTTACTCTCTGGCCATGGCCCGGGTCGCTGGTCATCGTCGACGACTGCCACAACGCGTCGGCCCTGCGGGCGCTCATGGAATCACTGGAGAATTTCCCGCAGGCCCGGCGCAGCATTGTCTATTCGGCGTCGGGCGACCGCCGCGACGCTGACATTATTCGCCAAGGCGAATTGCTGGGCCACGGTTTTGACCGCATCGTGTTGTACGAACCTGCGACCCTGTGTGGGCGCGGGCCTGGCGAGGTGCCGGCACTGTTGCGTCAGGGCCTGATCGGCGGCTGCCGGGTAACGGAAATTGTCGATTGCGACGGGCCCCTGGAAGCCGTCGAGGCCGGTTTGGCCCTCGTCGAGCCGGGGCAATTGCTGGTCATTCAACCCAGTGACATCGAGGAAACGCTTAACTTTTTGCAGAATTTTCACTCTCCGACAAGTTCCCGAAGTGAACGGGTGCTTTAAATGGATCAAACGGCGGGAAACCGGCAGACGCATTGTTAAAGTGGCGCCCGGCCGGCGGCGAAGCAGCCGCTGCGTGCAGAATGCGTTTGCAGTTTTTCCCGCTGGTGCAGCACCGATGGCCGCGCGGTTATCGGAAACATGGATCGAAGAGAGATTGGCATCCTTTAGGAACCAGGCATGGATTTCCGGACTGTCCGTACATTACGCGGTCCCAACGTTTGGACGCTGTCTCCCGTTCTGGAAGTGCTGGTCGACCTGGCCGACCAGCCGGCCGCACCGGCCTGCACTGCCGCCGATGTTCTCGAACGCCTGGCAAACTGGCTGCCCGGCCTGTTTCGCCACGACGCGTGCACCGAATGCTGCAATCGCGAGGGGTACACCGTGCAATCGCCCGGCGTGACCTGGGCGCACGTCGCCGAACTCGCGGCCCGTGAACTGCTGGCCCTGGCCGGGTCACCGGTCGGTTTCAGCCGTACCACGCCCCAGCGCGAGCCGGGCCAGTTCAAAATTGCCCTCGAATACCGCGAAGAAGAAGTGGGCCGCACTGCCCTCGCACTGGCATTGCAGCTCTGCCGGGCGGCGATGGCCGGGGCGGCGTTCGACGTGCCCGCCGAAACGCGGCGACTGCGGTCGCTCGATGAACAGGTGCGGCTCGGCCCGAGCACGAACGCCATCGTGCAGGCTGCCGCAGCCCGCGGAATCCCCGCGCGTCGGCTGAACGGGGGAAGCCTCGTGCAGTTCGGTCAGGGTGTGCGCCAATGCCGGATCCTCGCCGCCGAGACCGACCGCACCAGCGCTATTGCCGAGTCGATCGCCCAGGACAAGGAACTGACGAAAACCCTGCTGCGCGCCGCTGGGGTGCCCGTTCCCAAGGGGCGGCCCGTCGACGACGTCGAAGACGCCTGGTCGGCCGCCGAAGACATTGGCGGCCCGGTGGTCGTCAAGCCGCAATATGGCAACCAGGGGCGTGGCGTGGCGGTCAACCTGACGACCCGCGAACAGGTGCTGGCGGCCTATGAGGCGGCGCTGAAGGAAGGTTCGTCGATTATGGTCGAGCAGTTCGCGCCGGGGGCCGATCATCGGCTGCTGGTCGTGGGCGACAAGGTGGTGGCCGCAGCCCGCCGCGAGCCGCCTCAGGTCCGCGGCAACGGCCGGCACACGATTGCCGAACTCGTGGCCCAGGTGAATACCGACCCGCGCCGGGGTGAAGACCACGCCACGCCGCTCAGCAAATTGCGGCTCGACGACATCGCCCTGGGCGTACTCGCCGAACAGGGCCTGATCCCCGACTCGGTGCTGCCCGAGGGGCAGGTGGCGGTCATCCGCCGCAATGCCAACCTCAGCACCGGTGGCACCGCGACCGATGTGACCGACCAAGTCCACCCCGAAGTCGCCGCCCGCGCTGTCGATGCGGCACGCATCATCGGCCTGGATGTGGCCGGCGTCGATGTTGTCGCGGTCGACGTCAGCCGCCCGCTGGAAGACCAGGGGGGCGTGGTTGTCGAAGTCAACGCCGGGCCGGGGCTGCGCATGCACCTCGAACCGTCGTCGGGCGTCGCCCGCCCGGTGGGCGAGGCGATTATTTCGACGCTGTTCGCCCCTGGCGATTCGGGGCGAATTCCCGTTGTCGCCGTCACGGGCACCAACGGCAAGACCACGACCACCCGCTGTATCGCGCACATCCTCCGCGAAAGCGGGCGCCGCGTGGGCATGACCTGCACCGACGGCATCTTTGTCAACAACCAGCAAATCGACACAGGCGATTGCAGCGGCCCGCGCAGCGCTCGCGCAGTGCTCATGCACCCCCGCGTCGAAGCGGCCGTCCTCGAAACTGCCCGTGGCGGAATCCTGCGCGAGGGGCTCGGTTTCGACCGTTGCGATGTGGCCGTCGTCACCAATATCGCCGAAGGCGACCACTTGGGCATGGCCGGCATTGATACGCCCGAGCAACTCGCCGAAGTCAAACGGACGATCGTTTCCGCCGTGTCACCGCAGGGCGCCGCCGTGCTCAATGCCACCGACCCGCTGACTGCCGCCATGGCCCCGTATTGCCCTGGGGCGGTTGTGTTTTTTGCCCAGTCGGCCGAGTACCCCAACCTTGTTGCGCACCGCCAGAAAGGTGGGCGGGCAGTGTTCGTCCGCAATGACGCGATTGTGTTCGCCACGGGTGATCACGAGACCCGGTTGATGCCGATTGACGCGGTTCCGCTGACGTGGCACGGGCGCATCGGGTTCCAAGTCGAAAACGTGCTGGCGGCTGCTGCCGCCGCCTGGTCACTGGGCATTTCCTGTGAAGCGATTCGGTCGGGGCTGGAAACGTTTTCAGGCGATTCGCGGCAGGCCCCTGGGCGCTTCAACGTGCTCGAAGCCCTGGGCGCCACGATCATCGTCGATTACGGCCACAACGAATCAGCGCTCCATGCGCTCATTGCTGCCATTGCCCGCGTGCCCCACAAGCGGCGCTCGATCATGTTTACCGCCGCCGGCGATCGCCGTGACATCGATATTATCACCCAATCGGAAATTCTGGCGAACGGTTTCGACCACATCGTGATTTACGAAGACCAGTGCACGCGCGGCCGCGCCGACGGCGAAGTGATTGCCCTGATGCGCCAAGGGCTGGCTCGCGGCACGCGCGCTGCCAAAATCACCGAAACCCGCGGCGAACTGAACGCGGTCGATGCCACGCTCAAGGGGTTGCGGCCCGGCGACCTGGTGATTATTCAGGCCGATCAGGTCGAATTGGTCGTCGCCTATGTGCAGCGCCAAGTGGATGAATTGAACCGCACCCAGCCGCTGCGCGACGAAACCGCGCCGCTGGCTGCCGTCGTGGCGACACAACTCACGACGGGGGCTTCCCGGCGCGAACACGCCACCTACCCCGGCGACCACAACCTGCAACCGGTGGGCATCGGCGTGCAGCCGCAACCGGGTGAATAGAAACCGCTCTGGCCCGCTTGCCGTTCCACGAATGTTGCAGCCTTGCGTCCTGCGTTGCAGGTTGCGAGGTTGCAGCCATTTTCGTTGCGAACACTTGCATGCCGCTCGCCCAGGCGATAGCTTAGCTGAATCAGTGCTTGGGTTCTTGCGCGGGTTCATTTCCTTTTTCAGCGACGTATCGCGCCCATGCGCGCTGCGGCTGTATTATTTCGGTGCGCATCGGGTCGCCGAGTGCTTTTGCCCGTGTCGCAGGTGCCCGTTTGACGCGCGCAGTTCGCGGCGTAATTCATCTGTCGTGCAGTGACCGTTGCGATTGGCGCCCGAACGAGTCTCTGCCGCCATGACACAAATCTCATCGTTTTTTCGGGTATTTCAAGCCGAGTTCGTTATTGATGGAGTCAATCATGTCTCGAAGTTTTGGCAAGTGGCGACGCGGCTTCACGCTAATTGAATTGCTGGTGGTGATTGCCATTATTGCCGTGCTCGTGGCGCTGTTGCTGCCCGCCGTGCAACAGGCCCGCGAAGCGGCGCGGCGTTCGCAATGCAAGAACAATCTGAAGCAGTTTGGCCTGGCGCTGGCAAATTACCACGACGTTTACCAGATGTACGCGATTGGGGGCACTGCGAGAAACTGCTGCAGTTCGCCGCCGATCCTTGGCTTCATTCCGCGGTTGTTGCCATTTCTTGATCAGGCCCCCCTGTACAACCAGATCAACTGGACGGCCCCGACGGCAATTTCGCAGATTCTGCCGAATGGGCAGAGACTGGTTTCCACGATTTTGAACGTCACGATCTGCCCGTCGGACGGGCACATGACGAACCCGCTGAATGGCGTGTCGCAGACAAGCTATGACGGTTCGCTCGGCTCGCAGCATAACAACTCGGTCAGCGGTGCCTGCAACCCGTATAACGTCTGGGCCTTCGCGCCCGAAAACAACGGCGACGGGCTCGACATCAGCAAGCTGTCGGGCATGGGCTGCCGCGATGGCTGCTCGGTGGCCATCCGCGACGTGACCGACGGTTCCTCGAACGTGATTCACGTAGGCGAAATCCTGCCGTCGTGCAACGACCACAGTTCGGGGGGCCTGTGGAACCAGAACGGCATGAACTTTCATGCTTCGACGATCGTGCCGATCAACGACTTCACGACCTGCAGTTGGGCCACTGCGAATCAGGTTCGTTACCCGGCATGCAAGAATTGGAACA
>JAJXXL010000347.1 GCA_021781115.1 Planctomycetota bacterium | reverse complement strand
TCCAGCGAATCACCCGGCCGGGTATTGCGAGGCACATTCGGGCGCAGCTCCTTTCAACACAGTGTTCGACGCTGCCTGCGCCAACCCGACAGCCAGTTGGCCGGCCGCCAGGCCGCCGTCGTTGGGCGGAATGAGGCCGGGCAGGCCTAGCGGCTGCGCGCCCCGGGCCATGCCCTCGGCAATCAGCTCGGTCAACAGCCGATTCTGAAACACCCCCCCGCTCAACACAACGGGCAACGGCGAAAATCGGCGGCAAACGGCCACGACGGCGGCAGCCAGGCCGCGATGAAATCGCATGGCCATTCGGCCCGGCGGTACGCCGAGTGCGCAATCGGCGAGCAGATCGCGCAGCATGGGGCGCCAGTCCAGTTGCAAGGGTTGGCCTTCGACCAGGGCAAACGAATATTGCCCCGGCTCGGCGCTATCGGCCACCGCTTCCAGCAACATGGCCGGCCGGCCTTCGAAACCGGCGGTGTCCAGTTCGAGGGCGAGCGCCGCGACGCCATCGAACAACCGGCCAACGCTCGTCGTTGACGGTGAAAATCGCGGCCGGTCGAACAGCGGCCGCAGCGATGCGGCGCGAGCGGCCAGCCGGGGCGGCGCCCCCTGCGACTCATCGAGCAGACCGAACGCGTCGTGCGTCAAAGCCGCGGCGATGCGCAACGGCTCGGCAATTGCCGCGGCGCCGCCCAACAGCCGAAAGGGGCGCAAATGGGCGACGCGGCGAAAGCTGGCGGCCGTGGCGCGCAAGAATTCTCCGCCCCAAACCATGCCGTCGGGGCCAAACCCGGTGCCGTCGAATGCCACGCCCAGAACTTCACGATCCAGCCACCCGGCCTCGATCATGCCTGCCGCGACATGCGCGTGATGATGCTGTACGGCGATTTTGTCGCCTGGCAACTCCTGCACGCAGCGGGTTGAAAAATAGTCGGGGTGCAGGTCATGAATCCAGACCGGTTGTTCGACGCCGTACAGGCCGATCCCGCGATTCATCCTCTGGATAAACTCCTCGCGAACGCGCAGCGCATCGAGGTCGCCGATATGCGGCAAGAGCGCCGCCTGGCCGCCATTGGCAACGGCGACAGCCGCCTTTTGATGCCCGCCGACAGCGACGCCGCGGAAACCGGTGGAAAGGTCGAGCGTCAGTGGACCCAGCCCGCGCGCCAGCCGCAGAGTGACCGGCCGCCCGGCGATGATACGCACGACGCTGTCGTCGAGCGGGCTGGCAATGGGGCGGTCGTGGTGCAACCACCAATCGGCGATCTCGGCCAGAACGCTGGCGGATTCGCGGGGTTCGATCACGAGGGGCTCGCCGTTGCGATTGCCGCTGGTGGCGACCAGCGGCCGCCCACACTGCCGGGCCAGCAGCCAATGCAACGGCGTCGTGGGCAGCATAACCCCCACGTCATTCAACCCCGGGTGAATGCCCGGGGCCAGCCGATTGCCGGGCCGCGCGGGCAATAGCACGATGGGGTTCGCCGGGTCGGCCAAGGCTTGCCGCGCTGCCGGGCCAACTTCGGCCAGGCGATCGACTTCATCCAGATCGGCGACAAGAACAGCCAGTGGCTTGTGGGGGCGGCGTTTGCGTTCGCGGAGTCGCGCCACGACGGCGGAATTCGTGGCATCGCACATCAACTGGTAGCCGCCCAGCCCGCGAACCGCCACGATTTCGCCCCCGAGTATGGCCCGAATCGCAACCTGTACCGCGGCTTCGCGGCAGGCCACGATCTTTCCTGTGGGATCAGCACACCAGCAGTGCGGCCCACAAACGGGGCAGGCGTTGGTTTGCGCATGAAACCGGCGGTTGGCGGGGTTTGTGTATTCGTCACGGCAGGCCGGGCAAAGCGTGAAGCGGGCCATCGTCGTTTGCCCGCGTTCATAGGGCATTGACAGCAGAACCGCGTCGCGCGGACCGCAATTTGTACACGACGTAAACGGGTACGCCGCGCGACGGTTGGTCGGATCGGCCACTTCGCGCCGACAATCGTCGCAAAGGGCCAGGTCGCGCGGAACCTGCGTCAACAGCGGGCCGCCTTGCGGCGATTGTTCAATGGCGAATTCACGTCGCCCGCACGGCTCGGCGGGTTCGACGTGAACCGAATCGACCAGGGCGGCGCGAGGCATGCGGTGCGGCAATTCTTCGAGGAATTGTTCAATTTGCCGCCACGCCCCTTCGATTTCGATCTGCACGCCGTTCAATCGGTTCAGCACGCGGCCCGCCAGGCCGCACCTCTGCGCCAATCGGACGATCGCGGGGCGCATTCCTACCCCCTGCACGCGGCCCGAAAGAATCAGGCGGCGTGCGGTGCAGTCGGGCAGGTCATCAGCGGCGCGGGGAAAAGACATCGCCGTTCGCCAGCAATTCGTTTCGGCGGGATTCGAGCTCGGCGCACCAGTCGGTAATTCCGGCTCCCGATTCGGCACTGACGGCAAACGCCGGCAACTGAGGCTGGATGGACCGGGCATCGGCCAGAGCCGATTCCAAGGAAAAGGGCACGTAGGGCAACAGGTCGGTCTTGTTGATTACGAGCAGGTGGCTCGTGCGAAAGGCTTTGGGGTACTTGGCTGGCTTGTCGTCGCCCTCGGTGGTACTCAGCACGAGCACGCGCAGGTGTTCGCCCAGGTCGTGCGACGCGGGGCAAACCAGGTTACCCACATTTTCGATGAACAGAAACTCAAGGTCGAGGTCGCCCAGTTGCGCCAGGCCGCGCTCGACCAGCGGCAGTTCAAGGTGGCACGCCCCGCCCGTGGTGAGCTGCACCGCGGGTATGAAGGGCGCCAGCCGGCGGGCGTCGCGATCGGTGGCAATGTCGCCCACCAGAACCGCCATGCGCCGCCGCCCCTGCCAATGCCGGGCGATCGCCTGCAACAACGTGGTCTTACCGGCTCCGGGCGATGACAGGATGTTCAGCACCAGAATGCCGCGGCGGGTGAAATCGGCGCGCAGCTCGGCGGCGCGGCGACGGGGCTCGGCGAGCAGGTCGCGATCGACCATAATTGTTTGCCGATTCATGCCGGTTGCTCCTGCACGCGAGTGCCTCGAATTGTCACGCTGCGCAGCCGCAGTTCGTCGCCACCGCACAGGGCCAACTGCGTTTCACCGCAACCCGGGCAGGCGATTCGCACCGGCATGACCTCCACCACGCCACACGCCGGGCAAACCGCAGTCAGCGGCACTTCGTCAATCACCAGAGTGGCATCGGCCAGCCTGCCGTAAGCGACCGCCTCGGCAAAGGCCGATTGCATCAACAATGGTTCGACGCCTGCCAACGGGCCGACCTCCATTCGAATTTCCTCGACCACCCCACCTGCATGAGCCTGCCTGATTTCTTCGACTTGGCGCAATAACGATTCTAACAAAGATCGTTCATGCATGGCATGGCTCCCACCCGGGTAAGGATGTCCTCGACCACCGCCCCCACGGCTGCCGAAACCTGGGCCGAAAGTTTGTCACCCGGGTGAACCGCCGTGATTTCAACCCCCCAAACGAGCACTTCGTGCGGCAGCAGGCCCAGGTTGGCCGCCAGCCGCATGACGGCCGACAACCCCCAATCATGACTGCCGCGCGGCGGCAACTGCACCGCACCGGGAATGGGCCAGGCCCAGCGATGCCAACTGCCTGCGGGGCCTGCTCCCTGGCAGGCGTCGCAAATCGCCAGACGGTCAATGCCCCCAAGCCAATCCAACAGATCGATCGGAGCGGCGGCACGGCGGATCACGGCGTGCTGGCCAATGCGGCGGCCGAGCAGATCGGCAGCCAGCCAGCCGGCGCAATCATCGCCGTGGGAACTGCCCAAACCGACAAATAACGTCGTCTGCTTTGCCATGTGCATCGTCCTGGCCTTCAGGCACGGTCCCAGTGCAGTTTCAGAAAATGGGTCGAACAACTGATGCAGGGGTCGTAGTTGCGTACGAGGCGTTCGCAGAGCCGGGCCAGGCGGTCGTCGGGTTCTGCCAGAATGCCCGGCAAAAGCTCGCGGAGGTCGTCTTCGATTTGCCGCTGGTTTTGTGAGGTGGGAGGCACGATTTTCGCGAACTCGACTGCGCCGGCCTCATTGACGCGGTAGCGATGGTAAATCAGGCCGCGAGGCGCTTCGGTTGCAGCGCACCCCTCGCCCGCTCGGTGCGGGCAGGCGATCTTCGCAGGCTGCGTGGGACGATATGTCTTGAGGATCGACAGGGCCTCTTCGACGGCGTGCACGACTTCGAGCGCTCGCGCGACGATGCTCGTGTACGGGTTGTTCGACATCGCGGCGAACCCGATTTCGTCGGCCAGGCGCCGCGCGGTGGGCATGAGCCGTTCGCGATTGAGCTGCATGCGAGCCAGCGGCCCGACCAGGTAAGGTTTGTCCGACGACTTCTGTTGCGACTGGAGCGCCGTCGAATGCGAGACGTGCTGCTCTTCGAACTGGCGCTCGTATTCGGCGACGGGAATGCGAAAACCCGATGACGACGCCACGTCACCCTCGTTGAAGGGATATTCATCGGGGTGAACCAGAGCCACCATTTCGTACGGCCGCTGAAATGCCGGGAAATCAAACCCGGCCACCCACTGCGTCATTTCGACTGCAGCGTCGAGGCACCATTCGAAATCAGGTATCAGTGCCGCCAGTTCTTCGCGGCGCGGCGCCCGGTGGAACCCGCCCACCGCTACATTAATCGGGTGAATCGCCCGCCCGCCCAGCACTTCGAGCAGTTGATTGCCGTGCTTTTTCAGCCGCAAGCCGCGGTGGACCTCACGGGGATGATCGGCGGCCATTTCGATGCCGCTGTCGTAGCCCAGAAAATCAGGCGCGTGCAAAAAGTGAATGTGCAGGGTATGGCTTTCGATCCATTCGCCGCAATACAACAGCCGCCGCAGTTGGCGTATGGCTGGAGGCGGGGCGACCCCCAGCGCCGCTTCGAGCGCGTGCACCGCGGTCATCTGGTAGGCCACCGGGCAAATTCCGCAGATGCGTGCCGTAATATCTGGAACTTCTTCGAGCGGGCGGCCGCGAAGCAGCGCCTCAAAAAAACGGGGCGGTTCGTAAATTCGCAACTGCACTTGTTCGACCTGGCCGCCGCGCAGGCGGATATGCAACGCGCCTTCGCCCTCGACGCGGCTGATGGCTTCGACCCGAATTGTGCGAAATTCCGACATGGCGTTCACTCTGTTGCAGCCAACCGGGCCGCCAGCTCGTCGCTGACCCGGCGAAACTCGGGCGTGAAACCATTGAAATTACGGAGCAGCGGAACCAGTTGTGCCGGGCCCGCCCCGCTGCGCACCCAATGCTCGGCCAGGCTGGCGACGTTCGCCTGCGGGGCCGGGCCGTGGCAGCCGTAGCACCCGCGGTCGTAGGCCGGGCAAATCGCCCCGCAACCCGACTGCGTAACCGGCCCCAGGCAGGGCACGCCCCGGGCCACCGATATGCACACCGTACCGCGGCGTTTGCAATCCAGACAAACGCCATGATTCGGGGTGCGCGGCCGCCGGCCAGCCACAAGCGCCGCAATGACTTCGACCAGTTGCCCGCGGTTGATCGGGCAGCCCCGCAATTCGAAATCGACGGTAACGTGGTCGGCAAGCGCGGTCGAGGTCGCGAGGGTTTCAATGTAATCGGGCCGGGCGTACACGGCCGCCAGAAATTCCTGCGAGTCGGCCCAGTTGCGCAGGGCCTGAATGCCGCCCGCCGTAGCGCAGGCCCCAATTGCCACCAGGTATTTCGACTGCCTGCGGACTTCGCGGATCCGCTCGGCGTCGTGCGGCGTGGTAATCGAGCCTTCGACGAGGGCCACGTCGTAAGGCCCCGGCACGACGCGACTCGATGCTTCCAGAAAACAGGCAATGTCGAGCGCACCGGCGATGTCGAGCAGTTCGTCTTCGGCGTCGAGCAGGGTTAACTGGCAACCGTCGCACGAGGCGAATTTGAAGACGGCGAGTTTCGGCTTGGTGCTCATGAAAATCCTCGGGCGCTATAACCCCTCGACCCTGAAAAACGGGGCGATCCGATCGTAGCGGAATACCGGCCCATCCTGGCACACGAATTCGGGACCCAGTTGGCAATGCCCGCACAGCCCGACGGCGCACTGCATATTTCGCTCGGCCGAAATCCAGAGTTGACTCGCTGGCAGCCCGCGCTGCAATGCCGCCCGGGCTGTAAAGTGCATCATCACGTCGGGCCCGCACGTCAGCAGCACGGTGTTTTCGGGCCGCGGCAGCGGCAGGCGGTCAAGCAACACGACGGCCGTGCCTACATTGCCGTTCCAGTCGGCGGCAGTGCGATCGACCGTCGTTTGCACGGCCACGCCGCCCGCGTTCCAGGTGGCGTGTTCGCGTGTGTACAGCAACCCGCCGGGTGACCGGGCCCCGTGCAACAGCGTGAGTTGCCCGAAATGCGACCGCTCGGCGAGCAGCCGATAGACCACTGGCCGCAGCGGCGCCAACCCGATGCCCCCCGCGACGAGAATGACGTCGCGGCCGCGGCAGTCGTCAATCGGCCAGCTCGAACCAAACGGCCCGCGCAGCCCCAGCACACCGCCCGTACCGAGCTGCGCCAATGCCTGCGTAACATTGCCGGCAACGCGAATCGTGTGCGACCAGCGGCGCCGGGCGGCCGGATGCGCGCTGAGCGAAATCGCCGCCTCGCCCACGCCCGGCAGATACAACATGTTGAACTGCCCAGGCCGAAACTGGTAGCGGTTCGCCGCATCGGGGTCGGTAAATTCAAAATCATAGGTGGCAACCCCCGAAATCTCGGGGGTGATCGCGGCAATCCGCACGGTGTGGCACAGCCAGGGATTTCCGACGGTTGGCGAAAGCGGAGCGGTCATGGGCCAGGCTCTCGAAGGGCCGCGACTTCTTCGGTCAGATCAATGGCGACCGGGCACCAGGTGATGCATCGCCCGCAACCGACACAGCCCGATTGGCCGAACTGGTCGATCCAGGAAGCGAGCTTGTGCGTCAGCCATTGACGATACCTTGAACGCACGTCGTTGCGGACGACGCCCCCGTTCATGCGGCTGAAATCGACGTTGAAGCATGAATCCCATTGGCGCTGCCGCTCGACGTGGTCGCCTTTCAGGTCGGTCACTTCGCCCACCGAACTGCAGAAACAGGTGGGGCAGACCATCGTGCAATTCGCACACGACAGGCAGCGCGCGGCGACATCGGCCCATCGCGGATGTTCGAGGTTGGTTAGCAGCAGGTCGCGAATGCCCTCCGTCTCGAGGCGCTTGCTGATGCCCGCCACGGCCTGCGCCCGGGCCGCCTCGGCGGCCGCCCGTTCGGCGGGCGTGGCTTCGCGCAGCGGCAATTGCCCGCAAACCTGCCGCCCGGAGTCGCTGCCGGCCTCGACAATGAACGCCGCCGAAAGTTCAGTCAGCGCCAGGTCAAAGCCCGCCTGGCAACGCGGGCCGGTATTCATCGAGGTGCAAAAGCAGGTGGCGGCGGCCTGCGTGCAGTTTACGGCCACGATGAAACAGCGATCGCGGCGGGCCTTGTAAATCGGATCGACGTAGGCACCTTCGAGGAATACTCGGTCTTGCACCTTGATTGCCGCCAGCTCGCACGCCCTGACACCGATGAACGCATATTTCTCGGTAGGCTCTGGTGGCGCATGCATGGCCCAGCCTGAATCGGTGCGGTCGGCCGTGAGCAGTGTAGCCAGGGGCGGAAACAGATACTTCTTCCACGAATGCGGGCCGACCACATAGCCAAAGAAGGCCTCGTCCGATCGCGGTTCGAGG
The DNA here is from genome assembly GCA_021781115.1 of Planctomycetota bacterium. Classification (GTDB taxonomy): domain Bacteria; phylum Planctomycetota; class Planctomycetia; order Planctomycetales; family Planctomycetaceae; genus JAJXXL01. The sequence goes on along the minus strand of JAJXXL010000347.1, from coordinate 3,023 downwards.
CGGTAGGAACCAGGCGCCTGCACGTCGGTCCAGCCCCGCGGCAGGTCGCCGACCGAGGCAATTTCATCGTAGACGATTGCCTCCTGCGAAACCGTGGGTCCGACGAGGCGAAAGCCGTCGCCTGACAGCCGATCGAACAGCAATTGCAAATCGCCTTTTTGCAGCAGGAGGTCCGGCATGTCAAACGAGCGGCCCGGTGTGAGGCGTATGGTTGGTAACCGAGGATCAGAACTCTGAAATCAGCCGGTCGGGGTGGCGAACAAATCCAGCAATTGCAGCCGGGTCGCCGTTAACCGCTGTGACAACGCGTGGTTGATCTGTCGCAGGATTTGGCAGCCGGCGGCGTGATTGCTGTCGCACAGGTTGCGGAGTTGCGCACCCGAAATGGCAAACACCCCGGTTTCATGCAGGGCGGTTGCCGTGGCGGTCATCGGCCCGGTTCCCATAAGCGCCGACCAGCCCAACAATTCGCCTGGGCCGATCGTCAGGATTCGCACCGGACCGCGCCCGGGCACGAAAATATCGAGCGCTACCAGCCCCGTGTCGACCAGAAACAGTTCGTCGCACTCGGCGCCTTCGCGGAAGATGACCGCTCCGCCGACATACGTTCGCCGCGTCGCCAGGCGTTCGAGTTCTGTCAGGGTCGACGGCGAAAAGCCGGCTACGAAACCATGCGCATGGAGAGCTTGGACCACAGGCAAGACTGCACCTCGCGTGTTCCTGTTTGGAAGCGCCGAAAAAAAAAGCCCCTCCGCTGCCAACAAGGTACGGACGGGCATTCGCTGCAAATTCACTGCTGTGCCCATCGCGAGCACGATCGTTGAGCGGATTCTAACGGGGCGAATTCCGGTTGTCAAATTTCGCTCGTCGCAACGGTCCATACCGCCGGGGAATTGAGCCGCATCGAGCGCCGCCGCCGGGCCGATGTTGGCGTTGCGTGGCTTGTGCACGAGGGTGGCCCAAGCTCACGGCAACACGCGAGCCAATCTCGACCACCCCCGCATTTGGCAGATTGCGTGGTTTGTAGCGATTTTAATCAAAGTTCCGGCTTTGCAGATGCCGATTCAAGACTGTCGAACATCAACTTCGTAACCGGCCATGTCGCCAGGTTCTCACTCGGCATTGGCACTCATGGACTCAAACTTTCAGGCGTTGACCGATCGCGTCATCGCCGCCTGCCGCGAAAAAACGGGGCCGCTCAGCGATGCCCTGAATCTTTGCTTCCAATCGCAGTTTGCGCTGACTGCCGCAGACACGAAGGAATTCATCGCCACCTCTCTCGAATCGGTGGGGCCGGGGCTGCTAATGAGCTTCGCCGTGAGCGGGCAGGTGCTGCTGTTCGCGATTCCCGCGGCGTTGCCATTGCCCGACTGGGTGCAATGTCCCGAAAAAAAGGGGCAGTCGCAGCTGAACGCGCTCGCTTGGGAATGGTCGTTGAACTGCATACCCGAAGATGCCTACGTCGAAGCCTCTGACACGGTGTTTGTCGCCGATTTAAATGAAGCCATTTTGAAGTGCCAACCGACCGCGGGCGCGTTATGCCTGCCGTTCGCTGTTTCGTCGGCTGGAGAGATCGCGGCAGACGAACCGTCACCGCAGATCTGGCTGGTCGGCCCCTGCGAGCAACCGCCCGTCACGACCGCGGGGGGGGCGATGCCCCATGAACCGGCCGCCGAGAAACCGCAGACCACCGCAGACATTGGGGGCGCGCCCCCTGGGCCAACCGAAATGCCGGAGCAGGACCTGACGGCAGACGACTTCGGTTTGCCGCGCGAATCGGCACGACTTCGGCGGCTCCTGAAATTGCCCGTACGCGTGATCGTGACGCTTGCGGACAAAAAAGTTCCGCTGGGCCGCTTGCTGACCATCGGCCCCGGCTCGATCGTCACGTTCGACAAGTCGTGTGAAGATCTGCTGGACTTGTACATCAACAACCGGCTGTACTGCCGCGGCGAAGCCGTGAAGATCGGCGAAAAATTCGGGCTGAAGATTAACGAGGTGGGGTCGGTCGTCGAGCGCGTCAGCGCGCTGCTGGAACCACCCGCCTGACCACACCCCGCGCCCGCCCGGCGCAAACGCGGGGTCAGTTCGCTGACGGCGGTTTTTCCGGGCCGCCGTTCAGAGGCGGCAGGGGCGCCTGGTCGGCACCGGCAAGATACGCCACGAGGTTCAAAACCTCTTCGGGCCGCAGGGCGTCGAGCGCGCCTTCGGGCATCATCGAGACGGGCGAAAGCGTGCGTTCGGCAATTTCCTGTTTGGCGACAAGCACCTGGTCGGTGGGGGTCCGCAGCGTGAGCGTGTTTTCATTTTCAGCCTGCACGATTCCGTTCAGTACTCGCCCCCCGGTAGTTTCGAGCACAGTCACGCGAAAATCGCGGCCCACGACGGCGTTGGGGTCGACCAGATTCTCCAGCAGATAATCAAGATTGTTCCGCTGCGCTCCTGTGAGTTCGGGGCCGACCTTGTTTCCCTCACCAAACAATACGTGGCACGAGGCACAGCTTCGCACAAACACGAGCCGGCCTTGGGCACGGTCGGCGTTTTTCAGTGCCGCAGGGGTCAGCCGCCGTTTGTAGTCGGCAATCTTCGCCGCTTTGCCCTGCGACGTGGGTCGGACGGCCCCCCAGACGGCGTTCAGTTTTTCCGTAATTTCGCGATCATTCAAGCTCTGCAACTGCCGCACCGCGAACGCCGACACATCGCGATGTGGAATATCACCCCGCTCGAGCGCCGCAAGCAACGCCCGCGCATACGCTACCCGCGACGCGAGTGTGGCAATCGCTTCGCGCTTGTCGTCGTCGGAAAATCGGGCATAGTGCTGCACGATAAGTTGCGGTGCGGCCGGGTCGGCAAAGGCGGCGAGCGCCCGCAGTGCCGCACCTCGCAATTCGGCGTGCGCCAGCAGCCTGTGCAACACGGGCACGAGTTCGGCATCGCGGGCCTGGGCCAGCGCGGCGATTGCGCCAGACCGGTCGCGCGGCAGCGCCGATTCATCAGATGCAATTTTGCGGAGCGCTGCCATT
>JAJXXL010000591.1 GCA_021781115.1 Planctomycetota bacterium | reverse complement strand
AGGCCGGTTGTACCTTGTGGTGAATGATGCGGGCGATAGCTTCAGTTGCGACTGGGCCGATTGGGCCGAACCCCGCCTTGTCGGCCCGGCCGGCGAAAAAAAGCTGACCGATTTGACCTGGACCTCTGCCGTTTCCGACTGGGGCAAGGTAGGCGTGAATCGCAATGCCGGCGGCGAACCGATGAAAATTGATGGGCAGCCGGTGGCCTATGGCATCGGCACTCACGCCAACTCGCTGATTGAATTTGCGATTCCGCCGGGCTACACGCGGTTCAAGGCCCGTGCCGGGCTTGACGATGGCGGTGCCAACCAGGGCAACGGTTCGACCGTGCGATTCTTGGTCTTCGATGAAAAACCGCCCGCGTCGGCGACGCGCAGCGCCGCAGCCGAACCCGCCGCGAACGACCGCACGCCTGATTCGGCCGTTGCGGCGCTCGACGTGGCCCCCGGGCTCGAAGCGACGCTGTTTGCAGCGGAACCGCTGCTGCTCAGCCCTTCTGACATTGACGTCGACCACCTGGGGCGGGTGTGGGTCTGCGAAGTGGTGAACTACCGGCACCGCAATAACAGCCGGCCCGAGGGCGATCGCATTCTGATTCTTGAAGACTCCGATCACGACGGCAAAGCCGACAAATCGACAGTATTTTACCAGGGCCGCGACATCGACTCGGCGCTGGGCATTTGCGTGTTGGGCAATCGTGTCATCGTGTCGGTGGCACCCAACGTGTTCGTATTTACCGACGACAATGGCGACGGCAAGGCCGACCGCAAGGAACTGCTGTTCAGCAAGGTGGGCCAGGCGCAGCACGACCATTCGACGCACGCGTTCGTGTTTGGCCCCGACGGCAAGTTGTACTTTAACGTGGGCAATTCGGGGCAGGCGGTGCACGACAAAGAGGGCCGGCCGATCACTGATTTGGCAGGTAACATCGTGGCAGCCAATGGCAAGCCGTATCGCCAGGGTATGGTGTTTCGCTGCAACCCCGACGGCAGCGAATTCGAAACGCTGGCCCACAATTTCCGCAACAATTATGAAGTCGCCGTTGATTCGTTCGGCACGCTGTGGCAGTCTGACAACGACGACGACGGCAATCGCGGGGTCCGCATCAACTACGTCATGGAATTCGGCAATTACGGCTACACCGACGAAGTAACCGGGGCCGGTTGGCAATCGCCCCGCACAAATCTCGAGGCCGAAATTCCACTGCGGCACTGGCACTTGAACGACCCCGGCGTCGTGCCAAACCTCGTGCAAACGGGCGGCGGCTCGCCGACTGGTATTTGTGTGTACGAAGGTCGGTTGCTGCCCGAGCCCTTTCAAAACCAGGTGATTCATTGCGACGCGGGCCCGAATATCTGCCGGGCGTACCCGGCGGTCAAAGTCGGCGCGGGGTACGCGGCGAAGATGGTCGGCATTCTCGAGGGGGCGCGTGACAAGTGGTTTCGCCCGTCGGATGTATGCGCGGCGCCCGACGGCTCATTGATTGTGGCTGACTGGTACGACCCCGGCGTGGGTGGGCACCACATGGGCGACATCGACAAGGGCCGAATTTTTCGCGTCGCCCCGCCCGGCGCAAAATACAGGCTTCCGAAGTACGACTTCGAGTCGGCCGCCGGCGCCATCGCCGCCCTGCAAAGCCCCAATCTCGAAGCCCGCTACCTGGCGTACACCGCGCTGCGGGCCATGGATGACCAGGCTGAACCGGCGCTGCTGGGGCTGTATCAATCTTCGGAAGACCCCCGGCATCGTGCGCGGGCCCTGTGGCTGTTGTCGAAGCTCACCAGCCGGGGTCGCCAGCACGCCGAACGGGCGCTGGCCGACCCAGACTCTGACCTGCGAATTACCGGGCTGCGGGCGCTGCGCGAGTTGCGCATCGACCTGATTCCCTATCTCGAAAAACTTGTCAAAGACGATTCGCCTCAGGTCCGCCGCGAATGCGCCATCGCCCTGCGGGGCAACAAGGCGAGTGCTGCACCCCGGCTGTGGGCCGAACTGGCGGCACAGCACGACGGGCAGGATCGCTGGTATCTCGAGGCGCTGGGCATTGGCGCCGAAGACCAGTGGGACGCGTTCTTCGGGGCGTGGCTGAAACTGGTGAGTAACCAGTGGAACACGGCCGCCGGCCGCGATATTGTGTGGCGTTCGCGGGCCGCAGTCAGCCCCGAATACCTGGTGAAAATCATTTCCGACCCGGCGACCGCCAAAAGCGAGCTGCCGCGCTATTTTCGGGCGTTTGACTTTCTGTCGGGGGCTGAAAAAGACGCGGCGGTTGTGCAACTGGCCTTTGCCACACGTTCGCCCGACGACGCGAAGCAGGCGTATATTGTCACGGAAGCAATCGAGCGACTCAAGGGGGGCGATCTGAATGCCAACCCAGCCCAAAAAGCGGCGGTCGAACGTGCTCTTGAACAGACACAGGGCAGCGTGCAGTTCGTGACGCTGGTCGACAAGTTCAATATCACTGAACGCTTTCCCCAGCTCCTGGCTCTGGCCCGCGACAATCCCGACAGCCAGTTGGGCGTCGAAGCCGTGCGGGTGCTGCTGGCCCGGCAGCAGGCCCGGCTGATCGCCACCGCTCTGGGCGACGCCAACGCCACGCACGCCGCCGCAGTCGCCCGCGCTGTGGGCAACTCGGGCGACGGGCGAGCTGCGGCGTATCTCGAAAAACTGATCGAGGATTCCGGGCGGCCGCTGGAAGTTCGGCAGGAGGCCGTAAAGGGGTTGGCAAAATCGCATAACGGCGCAATCGGGCTGCTGAACCGGGCCGAGGCGAAACGGCTCGACCCAGCGCTCATGCAAACGGCGGCGTTTGCGTTGCACGCGGCGAATTTCAACGACCTCAAATCGCGGGCGGCTCAGGTCTTTCCGTTGCCGCCTTCACGCAATTCACAGCCGCTGCCACCTCTGGCCGACCTGCTCAAGCGCCGGGGCGACGCCGCCCGCGGCAATACCGTGTTCAATTCGACCGGCAAGTGTGCTACGTGCCACGTGGCCGGTGGTGCGGGCAAGGATGTCGGCCCCAACCTTTCGGAAATCGGCGGCAAATTGAGCCGCGAAGCGATGTTTGAGTCAATTCTGTACCCGAGTGCCGGCATCAGCCTGAATTTCGAAACATACGCAGTCGAATTGAAGAGCGGCAACGTGGTGAGCGGCCTGATGGCCTCGCAAACCCCCGAAACCATTTCACTGAAGGGCGCCGACGCGCTGGTCCGCACATACAACAAATCGGAAATCGAAGAGATCTCGAAGCAAAGTGTGTCGCTGATGCCCGCCGACCTGCAAAAGGAAATGAGCGCCGACGAGCTGATCGACGTCATTGAATTCCTGCAAACGTTGAAACCCGCGGCCAAATGAGCGGCGCGGCGTCAAGGAGGCCCGGCGATGCACCACTGGCGATTGTTGGCTGCCGGCCTGGTTTACGGCATTGTGGGTCTGGCGGGTGTTGGCCGCACTGAGGCTGCCGGCCCGGCGGGCCTGCCGGGCGTGGCATTCGTCGGGGGGCCGGTGGTCGAGCCGGTGCAAGGCGACGCGGCAGGGTCGTACCACTGGCGCGACGGTTACGTGTACCCCAAGGGGGCGACGAACAACGCCTGGGAGCGGACCCACAGCGCCCCGCGCCCGGGGCGCAACCTGTATTCGGTTTCGCCGGCCGGTCCTGAGGGGCGCGTCACCCAGTTGACGTTTCTCAAGACTGGCAGCGTGTACGACCCCGAGCCTGACTTCAGCGGCCGCAAACTGCTGTTTTCGATGCGCAAGGACGGCGAGGACTGGTACCACCTGTTTGAAATCGGCATCGATGGTTCGGGCCTGCGGCAACTGACCGATGGCCCGTTCAATGACGTGTCCGGTGCATACCTGCCTGACGGAAGAATTGTCTTCTGTTCCGACCGCTCGGGCGTGCTTGACGAATATCACGAAGAGCGGAGCGAGTTTTTGTTTCGCATCGACGCAAACGGCAGGCAGATGCAGCAACTGACATTCACGCCCGGTATCTATTTTGAGCCGACGGTGCTGCAAAACGGGCTGATCCTGTGCTCCTTCTGGGACGCGTTTCACATTTCGGTTCCGCCGTTCCTCAAGCATGAAACCTACCTCGTCACGCTGCGGCCCGATGGCACTGAAGAGCGTCCGTTTTTTGGCGCGGGCGAGTACAGGTTTTACAATCGCACGCGGCACGCTTCGATCGGGCTGACCAAACCGGGCGAGTTGCCTGACGGGCGAATTCTCGTGCAAAGCGAGATGGGGCCTTCGATTTATGACCCCGATCAGGCCGCGCCGCTGGCCCGCGCACTGGAGCCGGTGTTTCCAGCCACAGTCTCGGCCCAGATCGGAGGCACGACGCATACGGCGCATTTGTCGCCGCTGGGCACGCGCAGCACTCCGTACCCGCTGCCCGACGGCCGGTTTCTCATGGCGGCCACCTTGCCCGGCAGCCGCGACTTCGGGTTGTACGTGGTTCAGACTGAAACGCGCGAAGTACAATTGCTTTATGATCGCCCCAACCTCAGCGAGTGGGATCCGGTGCCAATCGGCGTGCCCCGCCCCGTGCCGCATATTTTGCCCGACAAGGCGCGCGACGCGGCGTCGGCCTGGGCCACATTTGTAGTCGCCGCGGCAGGACGCAGCGACTCGCCCGCGCGCGACAAGTTGAATGAGCGGGCGCGATTCGTGCGGATGCTGGCTGCCGAATACACCGACCTGGCGGTATCCAGCCACACGAGTCTTGAAACTCGAATTCTGGGAACCGTGCCGATTCAGTTCGATGGTTCGATTGCGTTTGAGGCCCCGGCCGAAACGCCGCTGTTTCTCGAAACGCTCGACGCCCGCGGCAATCGGCTCGTCACGCAGAGGGGCTACATGACGGCCCGTGCGGGAGAGGTCAAATCGTGTTTCGGTTGCCACGTTTCACCGGGCGAAGCGGTACCAAATGTTTCGATGCAGGCGCTCGAACTGTTGCTGCCCCGCATCGTCCGCGACAGCACCGACCTGAGCTACCGCCGCAATGACCCCGACGAATATCGCCGGCAGGCGCAAATTACGCAATCGCCACGGTATCGCGGCTGGCTCGAATCGCCGCTGGCCGAGGTTCGCCGCCGGGGGCTGGAAATGCTGGGCTACCTGCCCGATGAAATCACGTCCGTTGATCGCGCCCGGTTTGTCCTGCTGCTGGCCGACCCGGCGAGCGACGTTCGCCGGCAGGCGGCGCATACGCTGGCGATGACCGGCTCGGCTGACCAGATTCCCGCGCTCGTGCGGGCGCTCGATGACACCGACTGGCAAACCGTACATTATGCGTCAATGGCCCTGGAAGCGATCACTGGCGACAACCTGGGCCTGAAAGCCGACGTCAAGACGGCTCCACCCGTGTGGCGCGCCTGGTGGCGGCAAACCGGCTCAGTTGCGGGGTTCGTCAAGTCGCTGGCCGCCCGCGGCCCAGCGCCGAACGACGAATTTGCGCGCGACGCCTGGCTTGACGCGGTCGGGCGCACACGCTGGCTCGCCGAACCGGCCGCGCAGGAAATCGCAGCCCTTGCGCGACCCGGCTGGCTAGCGTTGATCCGCACTCTGCTGGCGGCAGAGCCGCCGCCTGTCGCCGTGGTGCGGGCGGCGGGCCTGCTGGCCGATTCGCAGGCCGTGGGGTTGGTTGCTCCGTGGCTGATTCGCGGCGCGCGGGTGCAAGTCGAAGAGGCCACCCCTGACAGCGACGACGCCCTGCAACGGGAATTTCAGGGAACAATGCTGGCGAAGGAAGCCGCGTGGGCGCTGGGGCGAATCGGCGACGAAGCGGCTGTCGCTGCGCTGTGGCAAGCACTGGCTGTCGCCGTACCCAACAAGGCCCCCGTTGCCAGCCGGCATTATCAAACCGGCCCGCGCCCTGAAGAGTACACCTATCTCCGGGCGCTGATCTCTGCCGGCGCTGTGCCCAAGTTTGAACAGGTTCCGCTCCTCGTCGCCCTGCTGCCCTCGACGTTCGGCGAAAAACCCCGGTTCGAAGATCGCACAAAGGATGAATCCCAACGCGTGGCGCTGCCCCGAATTCTGCTGGAGCGCGCCGGCCTGCGGCAGCCGGCAACCCATATCGCCGCCGACGTGCTGCGGGGCGCGGCTGCCGCCGATTCGCCCCTCTATCGCCAATTGCTGGCGGGAATCAACCTTGACCGTCCCTATTCCGAACATGGGCACCCGTTTCCCGTCAAGGCCCGGCTCGACGCCCAGGAAGCGCTGCACCTGTTGGCCTGTCTGGCGGTAAGCCGGGCCGAGATTCCTGAACCGCAAATCATTGAGCTCCTGCGTACCGCCCCGAACCGCTCTGACCGCGAAACCGCTGCACGCGAACGAATCGAAGCCGCCGTTGTCCTGCGGTTGTGGGGGTTCAGCCCCGCCGCAGAACAGGTCTTGCTCGAGGAAATCCGTCGCCCGTATGCCTTTCGTGAAATCTGGAGCATTGGCAAGGGGCGGTTCGATGAAAACTACCGCGACAAGGCGTACTTCAGCATGGCCTTGGCGGCACACGCCGCCAATCTTCAATCACTGGTTCCACTGGCCGACGACCCGGCGACCTACCGCGACGTTCGGCTGGGGTTGGCGCTGGGATTGGGCTTTCGGGCCACCAATGACAACATCGCACGCGAGTTGCTGACGCAGTTATCGCACGACCCGCTGTTCAGCGTGCATCGCGAAGCGGCACACGCCACCGTTCAGATCGTCGGCAAGGAACTGCTCGCCGGCCGGCTCTGCGTGATCGAGTTGCCGGCTTGGCAACCCTTGGCGCCGGGTACGGCTGCCCCTGGCGCCTATGCCTTTGCCGACCATACCCCCGACCCCCAGTTTCTCGCAGGAAAGATCGACCTGGACCCGGCCGATCCAGGGGCAGCAGTGCGGGCATTGCAGTCGGCGGTTGACGCGACGTGTTACGCCAGCGTGGGCAACACGTTTGCCCGCAACGCCGAGCGCATGCGAATCGTCGATGCGCATGCGCTGGCCAAAGTGCTCGACAATGACGGGGCGGTGCGTTACCCGGCGAACGCCGAACTCGATCAGGCCCTGGCCGCTGCGCTCGACAGCCCCTACCCATATGCGCATTATCTCGCGGCAAGATTCATCGCGGCGCGCGGCGACGAGCGATTCATTGCGCAGCTTGTGCACAAGCTGCCCCTGTATGTCGAGGCGGCCGATACCGTGGGTTTTTACTGGGCGGCCGATGCCTTGGGGCGGCTCAGGGCCGATGCTGCCGCCGAGACGCTCGACCGCTTCGCTGTCGAAACGACCTGGCCCAAGACCTGGGGGCCGATCGGCATGGCGTACGGGTTTGCCGCGGCTCGGGCATTGGGCATGATCGGCGGCGACCCCGCGCGTCCTCCGGCGGCCGGTTTGCTGGCCAGCGACAACGTCTGGTTGCGGGCGGGCGCTCTCGACGGCCTGATTGCCCGCGGCGCTCCAGGGGTGACGGCGTACCTGCGCGGCCTGACCGGCACTCCGTCGCCGGCCGTCGTGGCTTCTGAGGTCCGGTTCGGGTTGCGTGCGCTGCGGCAGCCTTGATGCCCGATTTCGCACGTAAATTGCCCGCGTTCAAGGGGATTTATCCGGTTGCGGGCTGCCCGTCAGGCGGCCGTAGCGCCGCAGTTCGGGCCACAGCAAGGCGACCATGCCGACGACAACGAGTGTTCCCATGCCGCCGCTGACGACTGAAATGGTGGGGCCCCAGGTGAGGTTGTGGTTGTCGCGAAAGAGGTGTGCGACGATTCCCGATTCGAACCCGCCGAGTTCGTTCGAGGCGCTGATGAACACGCCGTTCACCGCCGAAACCCGACCGCGCATCTCGTCGGGTGTCAGCAGTTGCACGAGCGTATGTCGAATAACCACACTGACGATGTCAAAGGCGCCCGTCAGAAACAGCATCGCCAGCGACAGGGGGTAGGAGCGCGACAGCCCGAACACAATTGTCGCAGCGCCAAACCCGGCCACCGCCCACAACAGTGCGCGGCCCGCCCTGGCCAGCGGGGGACGGTAGGCGAGTACGAACGAGGTGATGAGCGCTCCGATCGCCGGGGCCGTTCGCATCCACCCCAGGCCGTTGGCGTCGACGTCAAGAATGTCCTTCGCGTACACCGGCAGGAGTGAAACCGCCCCGCCCAGCAGCACGGCCAGCATGTCGAGCGTCATCGCCGCCAGGATCACTTTCGTGCGCCACACAAACCGCAGCCCGGCCGCCAGCATGGCCGCCCGCGGCGCCACCGGTCCGGGCACGAACCGCGGCGCGGCGATGAGCGGCAGTATCACGGCGAACAACCCCGTAGCCAGCGCGTCGAGCAGGTACACGATGGCGGCGCTGTGCGTCTGGCTGACGACCACCCCCCCCAGCGCTGGTCCCAGCACCGAGGCAAGTTGAAATGCGCCCATGTTCCAGGTGACGGCGTTGCTGAACCGGGCCGGGGACACGAACTGGGGCAGGAACGCCGACTTCGCCGGCTGCAGAAATGCCCGTGCGATTCCGGCGCCGAACAGGCAGGCGTACAATGCCAGGATCGAACCCTGCGTCGTCGAAATCCACGCCAGACCGCACGAACACAGGGCGATTGCGACGAGGCTGATGATCAGGATCGGTTTGCGGTCGTAACGATCGGCCGTGTAGCCACCGGTCAAGGTCAGCGTGATGATCGGCAGAAACTGCGCCAGCCCGACCCACGCCAGGGCCAGCGCCGACCCCGTGCGTTCGTAAACCTCCCACCCGACCGCAAACGTTTGCATCTGTGTTCCGAGAACCGACAGAAAGTTTCCCGTCAGGTAAACCTGGAAGTCACGCTGGCGCAGGGCGGCGTACGGGTCATGGCCAGAATGCGAGTGAACGACGATTTCAGGCTCAGAATCCGACGCGGTGTTCATGGTCGCAGGCAGGGGGCATGACGCGGCTCAGGCCGCGGTGGGTTGGCGCTGGCGCGCAAGCGAACGCCACTCTCAATTCGCTGCGACCTCGCCTGATTTCCGGCAGCGAATCGTAGCTGATTTACGGCGGCTTCAATATGCCAGTGGCGCGAATGCCGTGAGAATTGCTGCAATTGGTGCAATCGGCCCGTGCCGACTGTCACAATCCGGTCGGCACCCCCGCGATTTCGCGACTGCGGGCCATTCATAACCTAAGCTTCGGTTGAAGCGCCGCGGCCGGTCGTCGGGTGAACGCTGCGTACGTCTTCTGCAAAGCGATCCAAATCGGCGCTGCGGGCGGGTCGGCGCATGATTTCCCAACGCCGCCTTCTTCACCTGGGAACCAACATTGTGGTCGGGTGCGTCAAGTCGCGAGTCGTCAGCGCGCAGTTCAAGACTGTTTTAGTCTCGCAACTGAAGATCGGCGCGCGGCTGGGCGAACCGATTCTCGAAGATCGCGCCGATCAAAACGTTTTGCTGCTGGCCGCCGGTGCCGTGATTTCGTCGGCCGTGCTCGACGGCTTGCAGCAGCGGGGCATCGTGCAGGTCAAGGTGAAGGCGGGTGAACTCGCCCGGCTGACAGGCGGCGGCGAGCCGGCGCGGGCTGCCCGTCGCAGCGCACCCGTCGTCAGCGCGGTCCAACATTCCGCCGCCAACCTCGTGTTCGCGCCAGCCGCAGGCCAGTCGGCGTGGTCGGTCGACGCTGATTCGTTTGTCAACAGGGTGCAGCGGCATGGGGCAGCGCCGGTCGACGCCCTGAAAGTGCAGGAGTTGACCCAACGCCGCCATGAATCCGTCAAGCAGGTCGCGTGTCTGTTTGAATGCCTGGGGCGGGGCGATGCGACTGAAGGCCGGGTTGTGGCCGGCGTCACCCGCGATTCGCTCGAGCGCCTGGCGGGGGATCTCGATCTGTTCGTGTCATTGGGAATTTCGCCCCAGCCCGACGAATACCCTTATGGCCACGGATTACAGGCGTCGATGCTGGCGATGTCTGTCGGGGCGATCATGGGGTTAAAGGAATCGGAGCTTTTGGAACTGGGCATGGGTTGCCTGGTTCATGATGCCGGCATGTTGAAGATTAATCCGAAACTGCTGACGGTGACGCGGGCTCTCAAGCCGTTTGAATTCCTGGAAGTGACCAAGCACCCCACGCTGACCTTTGAAATGATCAAGGAACTGCCCGATCTTTCGACCGGGGCGAGAATGGTGGCGTACCAGATACACGAACGCTGGAACGGTTCGGGCTACCCGCGGCGGCGGCAGGGCAAGCAAATTCACCCGCTGGCCCGCATTGCCGGCGTCGCCGATGTGTTCGTGGCACTCGTTTCGCCCAGACCGCATCGGCCCGGGTTGCGCCCCGACCAGGCGATGCGGCGGATCATCGAGGGCGTGCCCCAGGGCTTGTACGACCCCGAAGTCGTGCGCGGCCTGTTGCACACCGTGTCGCTGTTTCCGCTTGGTTCCTTCATCGAACTCACCGACAACCGCGTTGGCAGGGTCGTGCGGGCCAACGGCGAACATTACGCGCAGCCCGTTGTAGAAGCGTGGCTGCCCGGCCGGCATGATGAGCCGCCTGAAATCGTCGATCTCGCCCGCGAAAAAGAACTCAGGATTCGCCAGACGCTCGAAAGCCTGCCTGCGGCAGAGCCGCTCGCCCGACCACCACGGGCTGAGCCGTTTACCGACGATCATTGGAACTGACAGGGATCCGGGGCGACGCAGGAATTGCCGCCAGAGTCTGCCGATTTCGCCCCGGGCTGCTCATTATTTCCTGATTCTGCCAAGGCAGAAATTCATTTCCGCTGCTTGCGGTCGCGAGACGCGATGTGCTGCGCGCGGTATTCATGCTCCGCTCACCAGCCGGCACAACGCGCTGCACGTGAAACCTGTGCCGCGTTTTCGGAACTCGCATGGCAAGCGTGTTTCGGGTGAGCCGAGGGGCGGGATATTGGCAGGGGCTTGCGGGTCGGTGGAGGGCGGTGCATACTGGCGGAAATCGTCTGACCTTTCAGGAGTTGGTTCATCATGCGAATTGTCGGTATGGGTGTGTTGGTTTGGCTGGCGTTGGTTGCCCTGGCGTCTGCCGCCGAACCGGACCTGATTGTGGCTGATTTTGAAGGCCCCGATTACGGTGCGTGGCAGGCAACGGGCGAGGCGTTCGGCAGCGGCCCGGCGCGGGGTTCGTTGCCGGGCCAAATGGCCGTCGACGGGTTCATCGGCAAAGGCCTGATCAATTCCTTTCTGCGAGGTGACGGCACCACGGGCGAATTGACATCGCCGCCAGTCAAGCTCCAGCGACGATATGTCAAATTCCTGATCGGCGGCGGGAATGCACCCGGCAAGACCTGCATCAATCTGAAAATCGACGGGCAGGTCGTGCGGACCGCCACCGGCCCCAACGACAAACCAGGTGGAACAGAACGGCTGGAATGGCGGCAGTGGGAGGTGGGCGAATTCGCCGGGCGGGACGCCGTGTTTGAAATCGTCGACCAGGCGGTTGGCGGGTGGGGGCACATCAACATCGATCAGATTGTGCAAACCGACGCGAAACTGCCCGAAACGATCATCAACGCCCGGCGGGAAATTCTGGTCGAGAAACGCTACCTCAACCTGCCCGTGAAGACCGGGGCGGCGAAGCGCCGCGTCAGCCTGATCATCGACGGCCGAGTTCAGCGCGAATTCGAAATCGAGTTGGCCGACGCCCGCCCCGAATGGTGGGCGTTTCTTGATCTGGCCCCCTTTGCGGGCAAATCGGCGGTGTTGCAGGTCGATCAGTTGTCCGAAGGTTCGCGCGGGTTGGCCGCGATCGAACAGGCCGACGAAATCCGCGGCATGGCCAACGCCTATCGCGAGCGACTGCGCCCGCAAGTGCACTTTTCGCCCCTGCGGGGATGGACGAACGACCCCAACGGCTTGGTGTATTTCGAGGGCGAATGGCACCTGTACTTTCAGCACAACCCTTACGGTTGGAACTGGGGCAACATGCATTGGGGGCACGCGGTCTCGGCTGACCTCGTGCACTGGAAGCAGTTGCCGATCGCGCTGTACCCGCAGCAGTTTGGCGATTGGGCCTTTTCAGGCAGCGCCGTGGTTGATACCGGCAACACGAGCGGCTTCGGGGCGGCGGGGCAACCGGCACTCGTGGCGGCCTACACGAGTACGGGGCGCGGCGAATGCATCGTATACAGCACAGATCGCGGCCGCACCTGGGCCGAATTCACGGGCAACCCCGTTGTCAAACACGCCGGTCGCGACCCGCGGCTCTTGTGGCACGCCCCCAGGGCGCGATGGGTCATGGCGGTTTACGACGAAACGGACAAGACACAGAACATTTCGTTTTACAGCTCGGCCAACCTCAAAGAATGGTCATTCGAAAGCCGCATTGACGGGTTTTTTGAATGCCCCGATCTGTACGAACTGCCGGTCGATGGCGACCCGGCCAGCACGCGGTGGGTGCTTTCGGCAGCCGACGGCAATTACCTCGTCGGCCGGTTCGACGGCAAGTCCTTTACCAAAGAGTCGGAAAAGCTCACGGGCAACTATGGCAACTGCTTTTATGCGGCCCAAACCTTCAGCAACGCACTGGACGGGCGGCGGATCATCATCGGTTGGCTGCGGGCCGCCTCGCCCAACATGGCATTCAACCAGTGCATGAGCATTCCCGCCGAACTCAGCCTGCGGTCGACGCCTGCCGGGTTGCGGCTGGCCTGCGCGCCGGTGAAAGAGTTCGATCTGCTTCAGACCCCGCTGCGCGGGCAAAAGCTGCCGGCCAGCCCCAATGGAGAAATCGAAGTGCTCAACCTCGAAGACGACGTCCTCGACGTGCGGGCTGAAATCGACCCAGGCAAGGCGGGCAACATAATCCTCAACGTTCGCGGCGTGCGCGTCAGTTACAACCCGCGGAAGCAGGAAATCTCCTGTCTTGACCGCCGCGCGGCGGTGCGGCCGGCCGGCGGCAAGCTCCGCCTGCGGGCGATTCTCGACCGGACGACGATGGAAGTCTGGGCAGATGACGGCCTGGTATACATGCCCGTGGCGATGGCGCCCGACAGCGAAGACAACACGCTGAAAATCGTGGTTCAGGGCGGTGCCGCGACGGCAACCTCACTCGAAGCATTCGGCCTGAAATCGGCATGGGGCGCACCCTAGCCATCGTCAGGCGATGATTTCTCGAACTACGTTGCCGTGCACGTCAGTCAGCCGGAAATTGCGGCCTTGGTAGCGATACGTCAGCCGCAGGTGGTCAAGCCCCAGCAGGTGCAGCAGGGTGGCATGCAGGTCGTGCATGTGCACCTTGTCTTCGACAGCCATATGGCCGTAGTCATCAGTGCGACCGAAGGCAACCCCCGGCTTGACCCCTCCGCCGGCCAGCCAAACGGTAAACCCGCCGGGGTTGTGATCGCGGCCGGTTCCGTTTTTCTCAGCGTATGGCGTGCGCCCGAATTCACCCCCCCACCACACGAGGGTGTCGTCGAGCAGGCCCCGTCGCTTCAGGTCGCACAACAGCCCGGCGACCGGTCGATCGACGCGCCGAGCGTGCTGCGCATGCACCGGCAGGTTCGAGTGCTGGTCCCAAGCAGGGTTGGCGGTGTTATCGCCGTAGGACACCTGCACGAACCGCACACCCGCTTCGCACAGCCGCCGGGCCATCAGGCATTGCCGGCCGAAATTGTCGGTTTCTTTTTCGCCGATGCCGTACAGCGCCTGGGTTTCGGCAGTTTCGTGCGACAGATCGAGCGTGTGCGGCGCGTGGTGTTGCATCCGCCAGGCGAGTTCATAGGAGTTGATGACGGCGGCGAGTTCTGAATCGTCCGGCGTGCGGCGGGCCTGCTCGGCATTCAGCGCCTGGATCAATTCAAACTGGCGCTGGCACTCGTCGGCATTTTGCAGGGGGTTGGCCAGGTTGCGAATGGTGGCTTCTGCCGCCGACCCGCCGGCCTTGCCCAGGGCCGTGCCCTGAAAAACGGCGGGCAAAAAGGCGTTGCCGTAATTTCGTGCGCCGCCGTTTCCTAACGAAGGACTGATCGACACGAACCCAGGCAGGTTTTCATTTTCGGTGCCCAACCCGTAGGTGACCCACGAGCCGAACGACGGCCGCGCGAGGTTCGTCGAACCGCAATGCAGAAACAGCGTGGCCGGTCCGTGGGCCACGCCTTCGGTATGCAGCGAATGTACAAAGCACAGGTCGTCGACCCATTGACCGATTTCCGGAAACAGTTCGGAAACCCAGCGCCCACTGTCGCCATATTGGCGGAACTTCCAAGGCGATTTCATGACCCGCTGCGAGGACCCTTTTTGGCCCGTGTTGGCCAGCACGCGGGCGTCGTCGAACGCGAAGTTCTTGCCGTCGTGCTGCTCGAGCAGCGGCTTATAGTCGAACGAGTCGACGTGGCTCGGCCCGCCCTGCATGAACAGAAAAATGATGCGCTTGGCGCGCTGGGGCAGGTGCGGCGGCCTGCCGGCGAGCGGGCTCGCCGCCGCAGCGGCGTCGCGCGCGGCCAAGCCGGCCAGGGCCATCGAACCAAAGCCGCACGCCGCAGATTGCAGCCATTGTCGGCGGGTAAGAAATGGATGGTCTGACAGCATCGAGTTAATCCTGAAAGCGAAAATCGAGCGAGGCAAACAGCGCCTGAACCAGGCGTGCGTACCGCAATTCGACAACAGCGGCGTCGGGCGGCCCCGTGGCCGATGTGCCGGCAACCTGTTTGAGCGTCAGTTGCATTTCCGCCGCCGTCGGTTCGCGGCCCAAGGCGAGCCGAAATGCCGTGCGCACGCGGGCCGCATCGTCGCCCGGAGGGCCGGCCAACAGCCGCTGCGCCGCCGTGCGGGCCTGCAACGTCACCCACGAGTCGTTCATCAGGTACAGCGCCTGCGGGGCCGCAGTGCTCGTATTCCGGCGACCGGTCGTTGTGCCGGGGTCGGCGAAGTCAAATACTTCGAAGATCGGCGGCAACGCGTTGCGAAAGACGGGCCAGTAAATGGCCCGTCTCGGGCTGTCTTGCACATAGCCATAATCTGCCGCAGTGCCCGGTTTCACGCCCGGGCCACCGGGCTCAAGCTGCAAACGCCCGCTGACGCTTTGAATGGCGTCAAGCAGGCATTCGGCGTCGAGCCGGCGGCGGTTCATTCGCCACAGCAGGCGGTTTTCGGGATCCGCGGCCAAGGCGGTCGCGTCGCCTGTCGAGGCTCGCTGGTACGCGTGCGACAGCACGATTTCGCGAATGACCGCTTTCGTCGACCAATCGTGTTCGATCAGGCTCGCGGCCAGGTAATCGAGCAACTCGGGGTGCGACGGCATTTCGCCGGTGGAACCAAAATTGTCGGGCGTGCGCACCAGGCCCGCGCCGAACAACCAGTGCCAGATGCGGTTGGCGTACACGCGCGGGGTGAGTGGGTTATTGCGGTTGGCGATCCATGCGGCCAGTTCCTGGCGCCCGCTGTGCTCTGCCAGAATAGGCGGCGCCGCGGTCGAAACGACCTGCAGGAAACCGCGAGGTACACGCTCGCCCAAGTTGTGTACGGTGCCGCGAATATGCACATTCAGATCGGCAATCCGCGATTCTTCCTGTACCGACATGACCATAGGCCGCCGCGGCCCGCGTTCGCGCAGCATTTTCAGTTCGGCCTCGCGCAGCGCAACTTCCTCTTTCGCTTTGGCCGCCGATTCGCGGGCCGTGGCATCGCCCGGCGCATTCGCGCCGGGAGGGGTGCCCGTGGCAGGCTTTGCGGCACCGCCGGAAGCGGCGGCGACTTGCGTGGCGGTGGCCGGTGCGTTGCGCGGCGGCTCGACGGGCAGAAACTGTACGGCGTCGACGATCACATGCCCCTGCGTGCCTTCGTTCGAAACGATGACGAACCCCTGCCCGTTCAATTCAAACCGGAACATGCCCAGGGAAATGAACCGCCCGTCGATCGGCGGCGTTTCGCGCTGATTGACCTTGATTGTCTTTTCGCCGTCGGCGCTGAATACCGTCACCGGCGTCGCTTCGCAGCGATTGACGCCTGCCGTGTACGCCAGGCGTACTTCATACCGCCCCGGCTGCTTGAACTCGGGAATCAGCGTGGCGGTCTTTTCGCCCTTGCCCGTGTTCAGATCGTGAATATACCCCTCGCCAACGTAGTGCCGCGTATATTGTGAAAGCTTCCAGTCGCCGACCAGTTTCGCCTGCTTGTCGTCGACGACAATTCCCGGAAGATCACCGGGCGGCACAACGCCTTCGCGGGCCGGGTTGCCGGCCGCAGCGAGCTTGACCGTTTCCTTGAGCGAGTTGATTTGCGATTCGAGCGCGGCGACCCGTGCCTCGTGGTCTTTCAGCCGGGCGTCTTCATCGGGTTCGAGTGGCAGCGGAAGCTCCAGCCATTTGGAAACGTTGGCGTGTTCGAGCGACTTGGCGTTCGCCAGAATTCCGGCGAGCGCATAGTAATCGCGCGTGGGAATCGGGTCGAATTTGTGGTCGTGGCAGCGGGCGCAACCGATCGTTTGCGCCAAAAACCCGCGGCCAATGGCATCGAGCTGCTCGTCGACAACGTCCATGCGCAACTGCTGCTTGTCCTGCTCTTCGAGGTTCGTATTGCCCAGCACGAGAAACGTTGTCGCCGTCAGGTTACGCTGGCGATCGGCAATTGAAGAGGCGGGCAGCAGGTCGCCGGCAATTTGCTGTTCGATGAACCGGTCAAACGGCAGGTCGGCGTTGAACGCGGCCACGACATAGTCGCGGTACCGCCACGCTTCAGGCAGCACGAACCCCCGCAATGTCAGCGATTCGGCAAATCGGGCCACATCGAGCCAATGCCGCCCCCAGCGTTCGCCGAATTGCGGCGAAGCCAGCAGCCGGTCGACCAGCCGCTCGTAACTTTCGGGCGATTCGTCGGCAGTGAAGTTATCAATTTCGGCCGGTGTCGGGGGCAGGCCGATCAGATCGAAATGCAGCCGCCGGGCGAGCGTTGCGCGATCGGCCAGGGCCACGGCATGCAGGCCCTGTTCGGCCAGTCTTGCCAGGATGAATGCGTCGATCGGGCCGCCCGCGTTGGCAACCTGCGGGGGCTGGGGCTTGCTCAGCGGTCGGTACGACCAATGCCTGCGCCCCGCTTCGAGGTCAATGCCGCGCCGGGCGGGGGCGGCGACCTCGGTTCGCGGGTCTGCGGCGCCGCGTTCGACCCAGGTTTTGAAATCGGCGACCACGGCGGCCGGCAATCGCCCGCGAGGCGGCATTTGAAACGACTCGTAGCGCAGCGCGTCGAGAAGCAGGCTTTCGTCGGCATTGCCGGGCGCGATCGCCGGGCCGCTTTCGCCGCCGCGCAGCAGGGCGGCCCGGCTGTCGAGACGCAACCCGCCCTTCAACTTGCCCGCCTGTTCTGCTGCGGCCGAATGACATTGATAGCACTGCTCGACCAGGACGGGGCGGATTTTTTTCTCAAAAAAATCGAGGTCCTCGGCGGCAAACTGCAATTCGGGGGCAGCCGGCGGCAACGGCGGGACCGCAGGGGGTGGGGTGTCGCTTGCCTGGGCCGCCACAGCCGCGGCTAGAATCACCCAATAGCCGTGTGTCATGATTCGCATCGCATGCGTCTCGCACTGAACCTGTCGAAACGCGACAGTTGGCAGAGCCTGCCCACCCGTGTTCGCAACTCCCGGGTTCGATTCTGATCAATCTTCGCCCTTATCAAATTCCATACGCCCGATGCAGTGTACCAAAAGCCCGATGAGAAATGGCATGGAATCTGCCAGCCGGGACTGAGCGGGCGCCGCTCATTCGGGTATCGGTTCGTTGAGCAACAGCGCCCGCACGAACCGCAGCGGCGGCGAACCAAACGAGATGACGCCGTCATGGTAACGCTTGAGCCGAAAGCCTTCGCCCCAGGCGGTCTTCGCCGCCTCCCGCAGATCGCGATGTTCCTGAAAACCGACGAAGTACGTTGCCAATTGTGCCGAAGTCAATTGGGCCCGGGTCCATTTGCCAGCGGCTTCACGCTCTTCCTGAAACGTGTCGTGAACCATGAGCCGCATTGCCTCTTCGCGGCGGATGCCGTCGACATGTACCGCCTGATCCAAAATCGCGTTGGCAATCGTGCGCAGGTACCATTTCAGCGTGATCAACCGCATCAGCGGGTCGCCATCAAGAAACTTTTCTTCCGACAGCATTTGCTCGGTGTAGCACGCCCAACCCTCGACGAACACGCCCGACGATAGCACGGCCCGCAGCGGGCGGGGGTTGCGATTGGCGTGCGCGATTTGCAAAAAATGGCCGGGCATTGCTTCGTGCACCGTCAGGTTGTGAATCGAACGTAAATTATACTCGCGCAAAAATGACGCGCATTGGGTTTCAGTCCAGTCGGCGGGCAATGGGGCTACGGCGTAAAACGTCTTCTGGCCGACTTCGAGCGGGCCGGGCGAATCGCAATATGCCGCTGCCACGCCCCGCTGAAACTCGGGCATTTCAATAATGTCGAGCGGATCGTCCGGAATCGTGGCCAGATCGTGCTCGCGCACGAACCGCGTCGTCAATTCCAGCGACCGCCGCGCCGCAGGCACCACGCCGTCGCGCGGCGGGACCTCGCTGCACGCCAGGTTCAGCGCGTCGACGATCACGCGCTGTTGCACGTCGGGTTCAGGGGCGGCGGGAAAACTCGCCTGCGGGTTGCGGCCCCGCAATACGCCGCAGGCCAAGGCGTACATTTCCTTCCGCACGCGGCGGAGTTCGAATTCGGCCCGCTCGCGGATTTCCTGCCGGCTCAACCGCGATGCCAGCGTGAACGTCAGCTTGGCGTCGTACAGCGCCGGCCCCAGGCGGCATTCGCCCTGCGCGGCCGACAGCAGTTCGCGCTCCAGCCAGTTTTGTTGGCGTTCGACTTCGTGCGTGGCCGTTTCCATGGCCTTGGTCAGTCGCAGGCGATTGGCTTCTGATAAACGGCTAATGTGCGGACGCACCATTTCCTCGAGCGTCGCCAGCACGCCGCGGTTTTGTTTGATTGCCGTTTCGGCATGCACGGGTGGCACGCGCCGCTTGTCGAGGGTCGTACGCACCTGCTCGAACAAACGGGGAAATTTTTCCAATCGGGCGGCGACATGCATCAGTCGGCGTTCGAGTGGCGCGAAATCGCGCGCCATCAACCCGTACACGGCGCCGCCCGCCAGTTGCGTGTAGCTCAGTGGGTTCCAAGCCCACTCCTGCAACGTATCCAAGCCCCAGAGTTCGGCACGAATGTGCGCGGCGAGCAACTGGTAATCGACCTGATTTTCGCGCCCCAGACGCGCCTGCGGGATCCGTTCAAGCTCTGATTGAAGCTGCCGATAAAATGCTCGCTGGCGCTCGCGGGCAGCGTCGCTTACCTCGTCAAGCTGGTCGTCGAAGCGATGATCGCCCAGCGACGTCGCCCCCACGGGCGACAGCGCCGGGTATTCGTCGATAAATCGGGCCGAGAGCTGTTCAAACTGCTGGTCGATCGTTGCACCCCCGGGGGCCGCTGATGATCGGTTGGTGTCGGCTGCGGCGCAGAAACATCCCACGTCGGCGGCCAGGCTCAGCACCACGACGACCCCGCAATACACCCCTGCTTGCCGTAAAATCATGTTCAATTCCTGAAGGTCGTTGGCAGCCAGCCGCACCGCTTGACTTGCTCAATATCATAAGCGAGCGTGGTGAATTTGTCGTGCCCCACGCCAGAATTGAACGGGGTCGGTGTTTCGCCAGTTTTCAGGGGTTGCAGGCGATGGCGTGCAGCCCGAGTGGCGAGGTGCCGCCGCCGTTCAGCCTGACTGCCTGCGAAAACTAATAAGTGACACATCGGTGGCGGTCGGTGATGATGACATTACCGCGCGCGTTGACGATTTCCGGGGACGGTGCGGTTCGCGTTGCAGAAAGGAGCTCGATTTGAACGTTAATGAGGCAGTCGCCCTTTCAAACGCACATATTCTTGATCTGTTTTCGAACGAGCAGTTGAAGCACCTCGGCCTTGAAGAAGTCGAACGGGATGAAGCACGCCAGGAATGGGTCATAACGCGCGGGTTCTCGCGGCCTTGGGGTGAGCCGCGCAACCCCGTATCGTCTCCGCCGGATTTCCCGCGGCGGATCTTCAAGATCGTCCGCATCGCCGATCCGAGCCAGCAGGTGCTTTCGGTCAAGGAGCGGCAGACCGTCAGTTGACCGGGCTGCCGCTGATCCTCGATTCGAACCTGCTGGTTCTACTTGTGGCGGGCTGCACATCGCGAGACGACATCACACGCACTAGCGGCTCCAGGCGTTCGTCACGCCCAATACGTTGACCGAGGCTTCAAACCTGGTTGGCCAGGTTAAAGAACCGGCGCGAACCCGAGTATTTCGAGGTATTTCGCGCAATTGTCGATTCCACCGCCGAGACCGACATCGCCAGCCAATCAGCCGTCAAACAGCAGGCATTTACCCGACTTGGACTTACCGGCGCTACCCTGTTGAACTATTCCGTGTACAAGGGGAGGCTTCTGACAACGGATGTCGACTTGTATGAGGCAGCATTGCGTCGCAAAATGCCGGTCGTGAATTTCAATCACATTCGCAACCTTTGAAATGTTTGGGCTGAAATCGCAAGTCATCAGGGCCACGGCGCAGGTGTTGAGGGGAGCGGTGTCAGTAGGGTCGGCAGCCGGGGCGGGCCAGTTGGCACGGCGCAGGGGCGTGCTATAATCATGGCCCGGCCCCGGCGATGGCTGAGGCGTTGTATTAATTCCCGGCGTCGAATCTGTTTTCGGTTTCTGAACCATTGAGGACGAACACCTGTGGCGCGAGACAAAGTCATTCTGGCATATAGCGGCGGTCTCGATACGTCGGTCGCCGTGAAATGGATTCAGGAAAAATACAACCTCGACGTGATTACGTTCACGTGTGACCTGGGCCAGGGGCGCGAGCTGGAGGGCATTCGGCAGAAGGCGCTCAAGACCGGCGCGGTCGAAGCGGTCATCAAAGACGCGCGGAACCTGTTCGTCGATTATTTCGTCTGGCCGTCGCTGCTGGCGGGCACGATGTACGAGGGGAAGTACCCGCTTGCCACCGCACTCGGCCGCCCGCTGATTGCCTGGCAAATGGTCGAAGTCGCCCGAGAATTCGGGGCGGTCGCCGTGGCCCACGGCTGCACCGGCAAGGGAAACGACCAGGTGCGGTTCGATGTTTCGGTGCAAACGCTGGCGCCGCACCTCAAGGTGATTGCCCCGGTTCGCGAGTGGCACTGGACGCGCACCGAGGAACTCGAATACGCCGCCCAGCACGGCATTGAAGTGCAGGCCACGAAGCAAAGCATTTACAGCGTCGATCAGAACTTGTGGGGCCGGTCGATTGAAGCCGGCGTGCTCGAAGACCCCTGGGTCGCCCCCCCCGCCGATACCTACCAGTGGACGGTCGACCCGCGGCAGGCGCCCGATGCGCCGATCGAAGTCGTGATCGAGTTCGACCAGGGCCGCCCCACGGTGCTTGACGGCGAGAAACTCGATGGTGTGTCGCTGATCGAGAAACTGAACAAGCTGGGCGGGGCCCACGGTGTAGGCCGGGTTGATCATGTTGAAAACCGGCTGGTTGGCATCAAGAGCCGCGAAATCTACGAAGCCCCGGCGGCCATCATCCTGCATAAGGCACACCAGGAGCTGGAGTATCTGACACTCAGCCGGCAGGCCCAGCGATTCAAGACCTACGTCAGTCAGACTTGCGCCGACATAATTTACGACGGCTTGTGGTTCAGCGCATTCCACCAGGATCTGATGGGGTTCGTCGAAAAGAACCAGCGGTTTGTCACTGGCGCCGTGCGAATGCAACTGTACAAGGGCGGGTGCAACGTCATGGGCCGCAAAAGCGATTACAGTTTGTACAGCCCGGCACTGGCCACGTATGAGGCGGGCGATCAATTTCCGCACGAAACGGCGGTTGGGTTTATCAAGATTCACGGGTTGGCCCAGCAGACCCAGGCCCGCCAGCAATTGCTCAAGGGCGAGCCGAGCGTGCAGCCGGCCCGCATCATGCCGCCCGCCGGCTCGTAACGCCGCCGGCTCGCTCGTGTTTCGTGTTTCGTGCGCGGCTTGCCGCGCTGCCAAGGTGCGCCCGGTCGGACCCTTGCCGCTGACCCCTTTGTGAAAGACATTGCTTGGCCGGCCGAACCCTTGCCATTGGCGACATTCATGGTTGCAATACGGCACTGAACGCGCTGCTGGCCGGGGTGCAGGTTGCCGCCGCCGATACGGTTGTCATTTTAGGCGACATCGTCGATCGCGGCCCCGGTTCGCGCCAGGTCATTGAGCGGCTGCTCGACATGCGCAGCCGCTGCAACCTGGTATACATTCTGGGCAATCATGAAGAACTGATGCTCGACGTGCTTGTCGACGGCAACCTGCTGAGCGAATGGCTGGACGTTGGCGGCCTGGAAACCGTGGAGTCGTACCAGGGCGACCCTGGCAACATCCCGGCAGAACATATTGAGTTTCTGGCGTCGGGCGAAGACTACTGGGTGGGCGAACACGAACTGTTCGTTCATGCGAATCTTCAGCCGGGGGTCGAGCTGGCACTGCAGTCGGCCGAATGGTTGCGCTGGACGCACCTGACGGGCAAAGAGCGGCCGCATCCTTCGGGCAAGCGCGTGGTTTGCGGGCATACGCCGCAGCCGTACGGTGTGCCGAAGGTTCTTCCCGGTTGGGTCTGCATCGATACGTACGCGTTTGGTGGCGGCTGGCTGAGCTGCCTCGACGTGGGCTGCAATGAACTGTTTCAGGCAAACGAGGCGGGCGAATTTCGCCAGCGAACGCTGGGCTGACACAAAAACTCTGAATCCTTCTCCGGTCAATCGGTCTTCGGTTCGGGCGGCTTGGCGTTGTCTGCGGGCGGCGGCTTGTTTTGCTGGGGCTTTGCCGGGCAGCAACAACAGGCGGGCGGGCCTTTGCCCCCGGCGTTGCCGGGTTGGGCCGCCGCCGCCGCGTCATTGGTCATCGCCGGCATGTCTGACGGATCAAGCCGCATGCCGGGCATGGCGTTGATCAACGTCCAGATTTGCTGGTGCACGTCGCGCGTTTGCCGAACGATGAGCGCTCCTTCGACACCGTGAATGGTTCCCTTGCCGCCGCGGTTGTTCAACCCCGCGCCGGGCGGCATCATCATGCCGCGATCCCTGTTCCACGACTCGGGCGCGATGACCGCTTCGATGACCGGCGCCAACTCGCGCGCACGGTCGCCGCCAATTCGATAGACGACGAGGTCCAGCCGCGGTGCGGCTTTCGCAGCCTGGTCGGCCGGTTCGGCCGGCCGCGACACCTGCCGCAATCGCGGCAACAGTTGTTCAATTTCGCGATGCACGCTTTGCGTCTGGCGGACGATGAGCACGCCGGCAACATGATCGATCGAACCCGGCCCCCCCGTGTCGGCCCACGTGTCAGGTTGAACGGTTTCCATCAACAGGATTTTCAGTGCCGTGCACTGCCGGTCTGCGGTTGATGGTTCACGAATCCAGTGGACGTGCGATACGCCACGCTTCACGGGAATTCCCGACCATCCTGAAGTCGTATCGGAAACGCTGGCGTCTTCAAAATAACTGTTCGAGGCGGGAACCGGCAGCTCCGCAGCGGTAATCAGGTCGCGCACGTCGAAGGTTCGAGTGATCAAGGCTTCACTCGCCCTGACCGAAGACGTAATTTTCAACACCTCATCTTCGACGACCCAGGTGAGCTGCATTGAATCAAAGATCAGGTTCAGGATTTGCTCGAGCCGCAAATTCTCGTGATTGAACGTGATGGGCGTGTCGGTCTGGATCCCCTCGTCGCTGATAGCCGTTTCATCCAGCCAGATCGGCACGCCATGAAATCGGCTCAGCGCTGCCAGCACGTCCTTCAACGGCTGTTCCTCGCATTTGAGGCTGGCGCGACCGGCCAGCTTGCGGTAAATGATCGCGTCATGGTCGTGTACCGGGTTCGTGGCCGGCGGCGGCTGGGGTTGCCCCGTGGCGACAGACAGAACTCGTTCGAGGTCGCCCAGCAGCGCGTCGATCCTGGCATGGACGGCCTCGGTTTGCCGAATGACCAGGCCGTTTCGGATTTTTGTCATCGTACCCGGCCCGCCGGTATCGGACCATGAGTCGGGCTCAATGACTTCATTCAGCACGCGTACAATCGCATTGTGATCGTCGTCGACGCGCAGCAACCCGTTCAGGTCATAGGTGCGCGTCTGCAGCCGCTCGCCCGCTTTCACCGTTGTTGTCACCCGTACAACGCCATTTTCGCACAGAGTCGTCATTTGAAGTGACGTCAACATGAGCTTCAACACCGACCCCAGCGTGACGCCGCTCAATTTCAGCGTGATCGGCGTGTCGGTTCGAATTCCCTCATCTGAGATGGCGGTTTCGTCAATGTCAAACGGCACACCGTACTTGTTGCCCAGCGTGCGAAACGCATCAGCCAGCGGGGTTTCATTGAAATCGACATCAACGGGCGTTTGCATCGCTTTCACAATGCCCGCTTCAATCGCACGCGACGTCTCATCGCTGCCGGCTTCGATCGCCACTCCGATTGATTCGTCGGCCCAAGCCGTTGCGAGCGGCAGCACGAAGAGCACGCCGGCCAACGGCGGCAGAAACCAGCCCAGGCGAAAAACTGAGCCGCCAAGGGCTACGGCAGTGCGCAGAGAATCAGTCGCAGACAGCCGAACAGGAAGTGCGCGGGACATCGAAAGCTCCTGCACCGGGGTATGACGCGATGGCAGTGTTGTCAGAGACTTGTACGAATGGGGCCGACGGCCCGCCACCTTCAATCATTCTGACCGTTGCAACCAGCCGTTACAAGGGGAATGCGACACCCGGCGTGATTCGCAGAAATCGTCGGGCCTGCGCTCGGTGCGTCGAAGTGTCGGCCGCAATGGCCGTGGGGCGGCCCATCCTCATGGAACCTTCATCAAACGCACACACTATGCACACTTCCATCGACTAGCATGTCACACGGCGCAGGGCGGGTTTGCCAACTTTCCTGTGGCGGCCTGATCGCGGCCAGTTGCTTCGGGCTCCTGCCGTTGGCATGGTGCATTGCAACTCGAACACGCGTATTAATTCAGATTCGGAGAATGGCGATGAGATTGGCGACCAGCAGAGCGGTCAGTTTGACATTATGCAGCGCGGCACTGTTTCTGGCAGCCGGTCCCGCTGTGCTGCGGGCCGACATTCAACTGATCGGCACGGCCCGATTTCCGGGCGAAGCGACCGATCATTCCGGGCTGACCGACAAGCTCAAGGGCGATATTCCACACAACCGCCTGGGCGGGATCTCGGCCATCGAATACACCGGTCACGGCAACATGTACCTGTTGCTGCCCGACCGCGGCCCGAACGACGGCGATTCCGAATATCGCTGCCGGTTTCACGCGCTCGAATTGATTGCCAACCCCGGCGGCACAACGCCTCTGACGGCCAAGATTACTGCCACCACGATGTTGCAAACAGAGCGCGCCGCGAATTTCGTGGGCAGTGCATGGGCGTTTGACGAGCGCGGCGCCGCGCAAAGCCTGCGGTTCGACCCTGAAGGAATTCGCATCGATCGCCAGGGCCAGTTGTTCATTTCTGACGAGTATGGTCCCAGCGTGTATCGCTTTGCCCCCTCGGGCCGCCGCACCGCCGTGCTCAATGTGCCCCGGCGTTTTCAGATCGCGCACCCCGCGGCGACCCCCGCCGAAGAGAGCGCGAAGAATACTGCGGGCCGACAGACGAACGGCGGGCTGGAGGGCCTGGCGATTTCGCCCGACGGCCTGAAGCTGTTTGCTGCCATGCAACGCCCGCTGCTGCAAGACAGCCAGCCTGGCAAAAAACGCACCGGCACCAACACCCGCGTGATTGAGTTCGATCTGAAATCAGGCTCCACGCGCGAATTCCTGTACCCGCTCGACGTCACAGCCAACGGCGTCAGCGAGATTCTCGCTGTGAACGGGCATGAATTTCTGGTGCTCGAGCGCGACGGGCGGGGTGGGGCCGAGGCGGTCAACAAGCGGATCTACCGGGTCGATTTGCAGGGGGCAACCGACATTTCGTCGCGCGATACGTTGCCTGCCAGCGAGATTCCTGCCGACATCAAGCCGGCCCGAAAAACACCGTTCATCGATCTGCTTGCGCCTCGATTTGGCTTGGCCGGCTCCGATTTCCCTGAAAAGCTCGAAGGCCTGGCATTCGGCCCCGACCTGCCCGACGGCCGGCGGCTGCTGGTCGTGGCGGTCGATAATGATCACGTCGCCGAGCGGCCCATTTTGCTGTGGGCATTTGCGATTGATCGACAGGATCTGCCCGGTTTTGGCTGGTAGGGCCTGTGCGGAAGCGCGGTCAGTCGGTGTGATAATTCGGCTGACCGCCCCAATTCAGCTTGCGATGCAGGGTTGCGTAATAGCGGCATTGCGGTATCTTGGCCATCAGAAAGCTGACTGCCGCTTTGCGGACGTCAATGCGATCGCCCGCAGCCAGCGGCAGGCGAACTTGCCCATCGATGACCAGCGTGACCCCCACAGGAATCGCGGGCAACGTGACC
The DNA here is from genome assembly GCA_021781115.1 of Planctomycetota bacterium. Classification (GTDB taxonomy): domain Bacteria; phylum Planctomycetota; class Planctomycetia; order Planctomycetales; family Planctomycetaceae; genus JAJXXL01. The sequence goes on along the minus strand of JAJXXL010000591.1, from coordinate 19,517 downwards.
GTGTACAGCCGGTCGGCATGGTCGACCAGCGGACGATTTGTCAGCGTGTGTGGGCAGATCGGGGTAATGACGAACGCTTGCAGATCCTGCCCAAGAATCGGCCCGCCGGCCGACAGGCTGTGCGCCGTCGACCCGATCGGCGTGCTCAGGATCAGGCCGTCGCCGCTGTAGGCGGCCACCGGCTCGCCGTCGATTGCCAGGTGCATGTCAATCATGCGCAGGGCGCCGCCTGAAGAAACCGCCGCTTCATTCAGGCCCAAGTGCGATTCGGTCGTGCCGTCGGTCCGCGTCAGCGTGCACTCAAACATCAGGTATCGGCCCACGCTGTAGTTCCGCTGCTCGATTTCGTGAAATTGGCGGCGGAATTCCCCGGGCGACAGGTCGGCCAGAAAACCGAGCCGGCCGAGGTTCACGCCCAGCACCGGCATCTGTCGTACGCCCATCTGGCGACACGCCCGCAAGATTGCGCCGTCGCCACCCAATACGACGGCCAGTTCGGCCTGGCAGTCGGCCAGCACCGTTCCGCAGCCGTCGTCAACCCCCGAAATCGTCACCTGCCTGTTTTCGAGAAATGCCCGCAATTCGGGCCAGGCACTGCGAACGCGGTGAATTTGCGTATCAGCGACCACGATCAGATTGAGCGGCGGGGCCATAAACACAAACCCTTGTCAATGCGTGTCGATGATGCACGCCGGTACGGGGCCGGCAAATTTCAGAGGATTGACAGTTACGCCGCGCTAGACGGCGTCGTATTGATCGAACCGGGCGGCCATGGGCATGCGGCGGCCGCTGCCAAACGCCCGCTGTGAAAGTTTAATGCCCGGCGGCATTTGCCGCCGTTTGAATTCGTTGCGATCCAGCCGCGAGGCAACCCACCGCACCGTTTCCGCGGGGAATTCGCGGCACAATGTGGCAACCGACGCTTCGCGCTCAATCAGGCCTTCGAGAATCGCGTCGAGTACCGGGTAGGGGGGCAGCGTATCCTGGTCGAACTGGTTCGGCGCCAGTTCGGCGCTGGGAGGTTTTTCCATTGACCCGGCCGGTATGACCGGCCGCCGCTCGCGCTGTTCATTGATGTACCGGGCCACGGCATACACGTCGCGTTTGAACACGTCGGCCAGCACGGCAAAGCCCCCGGCCATGTCGCCATACAGTGTGCAATAGCCCACCGCCAGCTCGCTTTTGTTGCCCGTGGCGAGGGCCAGCCAGCCGTGGCGGTTGCTGCGCACCATGACCGCCGCGCCGCGAATGCGGGCTTGCAGGTTCTGGTCGGCCAGACCGCCCGGTTGCGTTGCGAGGTCTTCGGCAATGACGTCTAAAGCTTCATACGCCCGGTGCACCGCGTCGATTGGCACGATCTGGAAGTCAATTTCCAGCGACTCCGCGAGCGCGCGGGCGTCGGCCACGCTGTGGTCGCTGCTGTGCCGGCTGGGCAACGCCAGCCCGTGCACGTGCCGCGGCCCCAGCGCTGCCGCCGCGATATACCCGGCCACCGCGCTGTCGATGCCGCCCGAAAGGCCCAGCACGCAATCCTTAAATCCGCATTTTTTGGCGTAGTCGCGCAGCCCCAGTACAAGGGCGTCGAGCAAGTCGGCGGCACGCGGTCGGGCTGCCGCAGGGGGCAGCGGGGCGGCGGGCAGTTCGAACACCCTGAAATCTTCTTCAAATGGGGCCAGTTGGCCAACGCAGCGCCCCTGGTCATCGACCACGAGGCTGTTGCCGTCGAACACCAGATCGTCATTGCCCCCCACCTGATTCACCAGCACGAAAGGCCTCTTGTGCCGCGTTGCGTGGCGGGCAGCGATTTGCAGCCGGCGATGCGGCTTGTCGATTTCAAACGGGCTGGCCGACAGGTTGATGAACAGATCGACGCCCGCCGCCGCAAGTTCGGCAACCGGGTCGCGGCGGTTTTCGGGTTTGAGGTGGTATGCCGTCGCCGCTTCTCCAAACCAGGCGTCTTCGCAAATATGCACGCCCAGTCGCCAGTTCCTCAAGGCCAGCGGCGCAGCGTTTTCAGCCGGAAGAAAGTACCGCCGTTCGTCGAACACGTCGTAGTTGGGCAGCAGGCACTTCTGCGCCACGCCTGCGATGCGCCCGGCACAGAGCAGGCTCGCGGCATTGGCCACCCGACCCGCGGGCATATCCTGAACCGTGGGGTGGCCCACGAGTACCGCAACTTGCGGGGGAAGCTCGCCGGCCAATTGGGCAACCGCGCGATCGCACGCCTCGGCAAAACCTTCGCGAAGCAGCAGGTCTTTGGGCGGGTAGCCGCTGACAAGCAGCTCTGACGTTGCCAGCAGGTCGGCCCCGGCGAGCGCGGCGCGGCGGGCGGCGGCGGCGACAAGTGCCATGTTGCCCCGCAGGTCGCCCACGACCGGGTTCAACTGGGCCAGCGCAATTTTCATGTCGGGCGATCCGAACTGATTTCCAGCAATGACAGACCAATCGACGCCGTCCCCGCGCGGGCAGGGCCAGCTCGCCGTGAAACGTCAACTATACAGCACGCGGGTCGAATCAGGCTAATGCGGTGGGCGTGAAATTCGTGAAAACGCGGGCCGTGGGGCAGGCAACGGAAGAAACACGGGCGAATTTTCGGGGCAACGGTTCAGAAACTGGCCCGACATTCGGCGACACCACCCCGACGGTAAACGTTATACACGCATCGTTCGGTTGCCGATCTGGCAGGCGCGGCCGAAGCAATTCCGAGCATGTTTTCCGGCCCCGAAAATCTTGGACTTGGGCGGGGAACCGACGATTCCCGCTTGGTCAGGGCGTGTAAAGAATCCTCACAGACAGGCGACCGTCGAGGACGTCTAATGATAATGTCCGATACGCTCGATAACTCCTGAGAATCGGGGTCGTGTCGAGTCTTGCGGCTCTGCCCCATGCGCTTCGGCATTCCTGCACCTCCCCCAGGCTGGGTAGGGGCCTGGCGACCCCAGGCTTTGAAACCTGCCCGGCACCAATACAAAAACCCCGGAGAAAACAGGCGCTTTCCCGAGGATTATGCGAGTGGGGCCGCTGGGACTCGAACCCAGAACCAACAGATTATGAGTCTGCTGCTCTAACCGATTGAGCTACGGCCCCTTGTGCCTTTGGTCTAAAGAGTTGCGTCGAAAATCGAGGTAACCCGAAAAACATCCGTTCGACACTACGGCTTTTGCCCGCTTCCGCATGGGCGGCGCGAACAGCCCGGCATCCGTGTCGTTCCACGATTTCGACATGCTGACATATCCGCGGGTGGATTCCAAGTCACGGTGGGGCATATCAGGGCCCGAAGTCTGAACAGGTCCCTTCCCGCCGCGTGCGACGTGGCGAACCTGCGGCGGAAGTCGCGGAAGTTGTACCAGCCCCCCGCTTGCCCGCCCGCTTTCGTAGGTGATCGACGAGGCACGAGTGCAACGGAATCTTCCTATCGCGCCCGCCTTCGTTCGCGGCGGCATAGGAAAGGGCGATTCCGGGGTCAAGGTCCACGTCGGCCCAATGCAGAGCCAAATTCTGGCCGCAGCGCCAACCCGTCCGACGCTCACGCCTCAAATCCGATTCTTTTTACGTCGGCTTGCGTGTTCGAGCGACCGGAACGACCGATTCCATTGTGCCCGCCATTGTGCCCAGATTGTGCCCAAACCCTGATATTTTGGGAAACAACATGATACTGCCTGATACTCTCAACAATCCCAAAGAATGCAAAAATCCCCGAGAAAACAGCGATTTTCCCGAGGATTTTCGATTGAGGGCGTTGGGACTCGAACCCAAGACCTACGGATTAAAAGTCCGTTGCTCTACCAACTGAGCTACGCCCTCGGTCAATTGCCGGCACGCGCTTTACGGGTGGCAATCTGACGGTGCAAAATCAGGTACGCGCTCTTGAACTCGCTCGCATTTGCCGCGGGTTGAAGAGGATCAGGCAGGATACACCATGTCGCTGTTGAAAACCAGCGACCGGCGTGCGGCTTCGCACCAGATTTCGCATCAGCCCGCGTGCGCCAGGCGGTTGCGGCACGCCGCATGGTTCGCTGCCCCGCGTGTTCCACATCGAGGGTGCCGCCCGGTGCGCCATTTCCGGTATTCGGGCGACATCAGGGCGAGCGTTCGGTGGTGTGTGCACCGGAAACGGAAACCCTTGCCTGCCAATGCAAACCGGCCCCGGCGGTGTGGCGCGACGGGGCCGGTGATGCGGTTTGACTGGCAACGAGGTGACCCGATTCTATTTGACGCCGGGAACCGGTTGAATCGGCGTCGGTTGACCCTGGGGCGTGCCGGGCGCGGGCATGGGCGTCATGTTCGTCCAACCGCCGCCTTCGTCGTATTGTGGCATTCCGCCGTGTGCGCAGTTGCCGCTGGCGCAACCGCCTGACATCTGGCCGGGCATGCCGTATTCTGCGTTTGCGATGCCGCCGTCGCCACAGCATCCGCCGGTCGCCATCGGCATGCCGCCTCCGCACGAATCGCCGCAGGACGAGCAGCGTGAGCAGCGACCGCAACGACTGGGCATCCAGCAGCAGCAACCGGCAGCCCAGGTGACGAAACTCAACCCCAACAGCAGCAGTGAAATCCGTTTCATGAATAGGCTCTCTCTCGAGACTGGGGAACGCGGCAGGCGCGTTGGTTCGGGGCCTGGCCCCCCGGTTGGACTAGGTGTCGCTTAAGGAATTATCGGCACGATCGTTGCAAGACTTGAATCTGTCGAAACCGGCACTGCTGTCAGAACCGTAAAACTCTAAACGTCCACCCGGATCGGAAAATCCGGTAATTCGTGCCGCAGCAAGCCGTCAAGGCTGTGGTTCGGCGGGTGGCAACGGCGCCGGGGGCATTTCGCGGGGCGTGCTGATGTCGTGCAATTGCTCGACCTGCAACAGGCCGGCCACGTCGGTGAACGCCGTCCAATACGCGCCCAGGGCGCTGATGTACGTTGTGATCGATGTCAACAGGTTTTGCTGGGCGACGGCGACATCGGCAAAGCCCACGCTTTCGGTGTCGACCTGATGCCGTTCAAACGCCCCGCGAAATGTTCGCGTCAAATCCGGAATGATCTGCTTGCGATACGTTTCGACGAGCACGCGGTTGCTTTGGTACCGCTCGAATGCGTCGGCCAGGCTCTGGCTGAGCGTATTCCGCACGCGATTGATTTCCTCGGCGGCTCGCACCAGGTTGCCGTGCGCGTTCTTGATGCCGCCCTTGTTCCGGTCGAAGATCGGCAAGGGAATTCCAAGCTGCACGTTGTATGTCGTACGATACAGCGGGGCGCCGGTGAAGTCCTTCTGATAGGTCGAATACAGGTACACGTCGGGAACAGGCTGCACCTCTTCGAGCTTGAGCAGGAACCGCGCCTGAACCTCCATGTTGCGGGCGGTGAGCATGTCGGTATGCACGCTCAGCGTACGCTCCAGGGCGTCGTCGAAATTCATGACGGGAATAAAATCGTCAAACCGCCCCTCGACTTCGGTCGAGGGCAAACTCGGCGTGCCGAGCGTGGCGGCCAACTGCTTCCAGGCCGAAATGTACCGGATTTGTGCCAAGCTCAGGGCGGCGCGCATCTGGTCTGATTGCGCGCGCAACCAGGTCGGTTCGTAGGCGGCTCCGATCCCCCCGGACAATTGTTCGCGCTGAATGCGAAACGCTTCTTCTGCAAAGCGGGTCAGCGCCTGGGTCACGTTTTCGTTTTCCTTGGCGACGAGTACGGCATAGTACGCCGCCCGCACCCGGGTCAGCAGGTCGATTTTCGCCCGCCGCAAGGCGAGCTGCTTGTTCATGACGTTGACATTTGCCGCCGCCTGTGCCAGTTCGAGCTTGCCGCCGGTCTTGATGATTTGTGAGAAATAGAACCCTTGGTAGTCGCGTGTACCGGCGGAACCGACCGTATCCGATTCGTACCCGACCATGGGGTTGGGGTACGCCCCGACGTCGATGGCCGTACCGATCGCCGCTTCGACATCGGCTTGGGCCTGCATGATCAGCGGGTTGTTCTTGACGGCGATATCCTCGAGTTCATCGAGCGACAGCGGTTGGCGAGCGTCATCTTTTGCAGGTTGCACTTTTTGCGGAATCGGCGCCAATTCGGGAAACAAATGTTCAATCGCCGCGTCGCGTTCGGGGTTGGCCCGCTCGGGGTTGTACTTGGGCAACGTGATGTGCTTAACCTCTGAGCCAGGCAGTTCCTGGGGAATTTTCAGGCGGTCGAGCAGGTTGCGGTGCTTTGTCACAGTCGGGCGGCCCCCTGCGCCCTCGGCGATTTGAATTTCGGAATCGGCATCGTCCTGCGCGGTTTGAGTGCTATCGGCCGGTTCTTCATAGGCGACCAACTCAACCCGCGACGGTTTGTCGTCAGCCCGGGGCTGACTCCGCTTCGCGGTTGAGTTCGCGCCGTCGCTGCCAAACGCGCTCGATTCACTCGACGACGCGAATCGCGGCGACCGGTCGCGAACATACGAACGTACCTCCTTTGTCGCCGTCGTCGAGGACGTCGTCGTTTGACATCCGCACGGCAGGAGCATCGCAAACGCGAGCAACCAACCGCACAGCGGCGTCACCGGAGGGAGGAGATCATTCACGGCTACGAGCCACACGAATTGATGCGGGGTGATTCTTCGAAACTCATTTGATTTCAGTGTGTTGCAACATTTTCTTGCAGATCCGCATGGAGTTCGTGGCAACGCGGCATTCCATACATGACGGACCGCTCCGGTTTTGATGAAATTGCGGACTGCGTAAAATGTATCGGTTGTAGTGAATGTACGACTCAAGGATTTCAGCGGGACGCGTGCCAGAATGCCTTGAAGACCCAACACGCACGGGACCGTTGGAGAGATCCCCCCTTAATACTGCGGCCCACCAGGGCCCTTCCTGCGGCAACGAAGTCGAGAGGCGTGAAGACGGCTTGACAGGCCGCGGTCGTTGCGGGTATTACACGCCGCTCAAATTCCATTTCTCTCAACAACCCCGTGAACAGATTGACCCCAAGCGGCGTCATTTCGCCGGAGTTTCGCAGTCTGCCCGTTTGTTGCCGGAGCGGCCGTGAACGCTGGCGAGCGGCGGATGTGGGTCATGCAGGCGGCGAACGTGCATGGCGCCTCGTGCCGACACACAACTCGAAGCCGAATCGGTGGCGACCGGTCGGGCCGAAGGCGAAGCCGCACCCCGCAAAGGGATGTTCCGGCGGCTGAAGCTGGTGCATTGGCTCGGGTTGGGCATCGGGTTTGTGGCTGCGGTCTATGGAGCGTACCTGGTCACGCTGCCACCGGAAATTCCCCCAGCGTTCAAACTGAAACAGGCGTTGCGGTTCCTCGACGAGCGAAAGAACCTGATGGCCCGTGAAATTGCGCAAAGTCTGAAGGAAATCGGATACCAGGATCCGGATTTCGCCGGGGGGGCGAATTTCGTACTGGGGGTGGCGACGTTTCGCGATGCCGCCTTGCTGGATGAAGAGACACGTGAACAGCGCGACATTCTGGCCGCGGGCGAGTTGCGCGAGGCGGCGCATCTGTCGCTGATTCCTGAGCGACGGCCCGAATGGGCCTACAACCTGGGGTTGTGCCTGCATCGCCTGGGTGCCACCGATGAAGCGATGCCGTTGCTTGAGGAAGCCGTGAAGACCTACGTGCCCGGGCGCAGCGAAGGGTCGTTGCTGCTGGCCGAGTCGTATCTCTGCGTGCCCACCAGGGAAAACGCCGAGCGCGCCCTGGCCCTGAACACGGCGCTGCTCGAAGACGCGCAGTTGCCGCGAGAAAAACGCGAACACGGCTATTTGCAACGGGCGCAGATCCTGCTGGCGCTGGGTCGCCGCGCCGCGGCAGAAGAGGCCCTGGCCAAGGTCACCAGTACCCGCAGCGGCAATCGCGGGCGGGTGGTGTTGCTGGCGCAAACCTGCATGGCCGAGGGCACGCCCGAAAAGTATCGTGAGGCCATCAAGCTGCTGGAGCGGGTAGCGCTCGACGAGGGGCTGGAACGCACGTTTACCAGCCAGGCCTGCTACCTGATGGGGGTTTGTTACGACCGGTTGGGTGAACTCGATTACGCCCGCACCTTTTACGAACGCACTGTCGAGCGGTTCGAGCGGTCGCACGAGGCGCTGGCTGCCCGGTTGGGCGCCGCCGACGCCCTGCGCAAGGTGGGGCGCAACGAAGAGTCGCTGGAAAACTACGGCGTTGTACTGCGGTCAATCCGTCGGCCCAAGAGCTTTCGCAACCGCTGGATCAGCCTGAAGCGGGTCCGCGAGGTGGTGCTCGAAGCGTGGAACGCCTGGACCGAGCAGGGTTTTTTCGCCGAGGCGATTGGCTTGGCCGAAATGATGAGCCCCGCCGTGCCGCGCGACCAGTCCTACGAACTCGTGGCGCGCGCGAATCAGCGGTGGGCCGAACATCTGACGACCGAGGTGGCGCAATTGCCGTCCGACCGCCAGGAACTGCGGCAGGCCGAATTGCAACAACACTGGAAGCGCTGTGGTGACGCGTATGCGCGGCTGGCCGAAACGCGCAAGACGATGTCGGCGCACACCGACGCCCTGTGGCTCAGCGCCGAAGACTACATCAAAGGGCACGATTTTGAGAACGCTGTGACGCAGCTCACGCAGTTCATTCATTCGCGCAACAAGGCCCTGCTGGGCTCGGCGCTGGTGCGGCGGGGGCAAGCCTTGATGGACCTCGACCGGCTCGAAGAGGCCTTGGCCGATTTTGAAGAAACGATCGCCGAGTTTCCCACCGACCCGGCCGCCTTTCAGGCGCGGTACCTCGTGGGGGTCTGCCAGCTCGAACGCAATGAGCCCGAACTGGCCGAAAAGGCGTGGCGTAAGATCCTGGACTCGGGCGAATTGACGCCCGACGCGCTCGAATGGCGAAAAAGCCTGTTCTCGCTGGGCAAGCTGCTGTATTTCACCGCCGACCTGACCCAACGCCGCGGCAAACAGGCGCGGCAGGCGGGCGCGGGGGTCGAGGGGCGCGACGCGTTGAGTGCGGCATACACCGGGTTCGACGAAGCCGTGGGCCGACTCGAGGAATTCCTCGAACGCTACCCCAATGCGCCCGAATCGCTCGACGCGCGGTTTCTGCTGGCCAAAGCCCTGCAAAAACGGGCCGAAACGCCTCAGGAAAAGCTGAAAGTGGCCGAAACCGAAAACGCCCGCCAGGAGTTTCGCCGACAAATCATCACCGGGTTGGAACGTGCCGTGCGCGAGTTTCAACACTTGCAGGCTGACCTGGCAGCGCGGCAGGCGGCGGGTAAACTCGACCGGGCGGGGCAGGCCATGCTGCGCAACTGCTATTTCGACGTGGCGCACTGTTTTTTCGACCTCGAACATTACGAAGACGCGATCTCTGCGTACAGCAGCAGCGCGGGCCACTTCCAGCAGGAAGCCGCCTCGCTGACTGCCTACGTGCAAATTGCCAATTGCTACGACCGCCTGAACAAAAAAGCCGAGGCCCTGAGCACGCTGGCCCAGGCCCGGCTGATCCTGAAGCAACTGCCCGACGAGGCATTTCACGCCGACCCGGGCGACTTGAGCCGCGAAGACTGGCAAGGCTGGCTCGACTGGGCCATGCGACTGCATCAATGATCGTTCAGTCCGCGGCCCCGACCGCGCCATGCAACCACTCGTTCTGCCAGGATTTGTCGCACATGAGATTTCAGCCGCGATGTCGCCCCCTTTGAGTTTCGTTCGTATTGAATGCAGCAAGACCTTTCAATTTGAGGCCTGTTGATGATTGTGGCGTCTGACACCGATTTCCTGAGGATCTTTAATGATCGCCGGCGCTGTTTCGCCGACCTGCTCGCGCTGTCGCGCGAGCAGTTGCGGTTCATTGAAGACGATAACTACCCGCGGCTGCTGTCGATTTTGGGCGGCAAGCAGCGGATCATCGGGCGGCTGGAAGCGCTGACCCGCGATCGCCCCGGTCTGTTGGCCGACTGGCAATTGCAGCGGGCGGTGTTGCCCGCGGCCGAACGCAGCGCTTGCGAGGCGGCGCTCGCCGAAACCGAGTCAATCCTGGCTGAACTCCTGCAACACGAGCAGATTGGGGCCGATCATCTGGCGCAGCGGCGTGATCAGACCCGGCTGCAATTGCAGCATGTGACCGCCGGGGCCCTGGCCCAGCGGGCGTATCAGGACAATCTATCGCCGGCGTCGCACCGGCAACTGAACATCGACCAGTGAGGGCGCCCAATGTTCAATGCGCTGTTTGATTCTTCGACGATCCCGCTGCTGCAAAAGGTGGCCGCGTTCACCGAACGCCGGCAGGAGGTTCTGGCGGGCAATCTGGCCAACGTCAGCACTCCTGACTACCGGTCGCGCGATTTGCCCACCGAGGCGTTTCAAGAGGCGCTGCGGGCCGCAGTCGCAGCCCGCACGCTGCCCGACCAACCTGCTTCGGCCAACTGGGCATTTCACGACGTCGCGGGGCAAAATCGGCCGGCTCAGGTCTTTCGCGACGAGTTGTTTCAGGCGGTCGAGGCGGCCGACCCCGGCCCGACGTTTCAGGACGGCAATAATCGAAATATCGAACTCCTGGCCATGCAGGTTACGAAGAACTCGCTGATGCAAAGCATGGCGGTACAGTTAATGAATGCACAATTCACCCGCCTGCAGGCGGTCATCAGTGAGCGTCCCTAGCCCGGGCGGCCTGAATGCCGCCGCGTAGATCTCGAATTCACATCCGTTACTATCCAGTCATTTCCCTCGCCAAACACACGATTTTCGGCCCGGTATCGGGCGTGAACTGCCCAGGTATGCGGTGAGCCGCGCGTGGCCGGCGCCTCCCATTTGTGGTTCCTGACCATTAGAAGAGCGTGATTCCTCATGTTTCGTGCACTCGACGTCAGCACTAGCGGGCTGGCTGCCCAGCGGCAACGGATGAACACGATTGCCGGCAACATCGCCAACATCAACACGACGCGCGACGCCAATGGAAAGCCGTCGCCCTTTCAACGGCGCATGGTTACATTTGCCGCGGATGACGACGGCGGCGATGCCGGCCGCGGGGTGGGGGTGAAATACGAAGTCGCGATCGACTCCGAAAACCGGCCGCGCAAGTTTCATGACCCCACCCATCCCGACGCCGACGCCGAGGGCAACGTACTCTACCCGAGTATTGACCTCGTGAAGGAGTTCGTGAACGCGGTCGAAGCGTCGCGGGCGTATGAAGCCAACGTGGCGGCGATCGACATGACCAAGAGCATTTTCAACCAGTCTCTGCGAATTCTTGCCTGAAGGACAGTTTCATGCCTTTCCCCTTGAGCGGCGTTGGCCAGGTTCCGTCGCTGGGCCCGATTTCGCCGGCGGTGGTCGGGCCGGCGGCCGCACCCGCCGCGCCGGCGGGCCTCAGTTTCCAGGACGTGTTGCTGAACTCGCTGGAAAACGTAAACCAGGTTGACCGGCAGGCCCAATCGGCCATTGCCAGCGGTCTGGCGGAAAACGATTTGACCCCCGCCGAGGTGTTCACGGCAGTCAAGAAGGCCGATTTGGCATTGCGGACCATGTTGCAGATCCGCAACAAGCTGGTCGATGCGTACAACGAGATCAAGCAGATTCGGATGTAGCACGGCGGCCGCATGCCACGCTCAGCCCGAATCGCCCTCCCCCCAAAGAACGTGATGAAAAGGACGCATCATGGAATCATTGCAACGCACGCTGGCGCAATTTCGCGACTTATTCAAGGGCATGGCGCCGAGCCAGCGGCTGACACTGGCCGCCCTGCCGTTGCTGGTGGTGGGGGCGCTGGCGGCGATGATGTACGCCGGGCGCACGCCGCCGCACGACTACCTGCTGGGGGGCAAGACGTTTTCAACCGAGGAGCTGAAACATGCTCAAGAGGCGTTGCAGCAGGCGGGGTTGACGCAATTCGTGATCGAGGGCCAAAAGATTCAAATTCCGCGCACCGATGCGGCGCGGTACAACGCGGCTCTGGTCGAAGGAGGCGGGGTGCCGGCGCGGTTCGGGGCCGAATGGGAAAAAATGCATGAGAAGTTTTCGCTGTTTGCGAGCGAGTCAGAACGGCGCGAAATGGCCGAACACGCCAAGGCCCGCGAACTGACCAAGATCATCTGTGCGATTCCTGACATCGAACATGCCAGCGTAATCTGGGAGCGTTCCCGCGCGCGGCCCTTCGGCGCGACCGGGCGGGTCACGGCCACCGTCAGCGTGCGGCCCCGCAGCGGCCGCGACCTGCGGGCCGAACTGGCGCGCTCGCTGCGGTTTCTCGTGGCGGGCGCCGTCGCCGACCTCGCGCCCGACGACGTCACCGTGTTCAATATGCTCACGGGCACGGCGATTCGCGAACTCGATGAAAACAACCCGTTCAATTCGCAGTTCATCGAGCAGATTCAGCAGTTTTCGGCCATGCATCAGAAAACGATCGAGCAGGCCCTGTCGTACATTCCCGATGTGCGCGTGGCGGTGCATGTCGATCTCGAAAACCTCAAGACGTCGCGCGTGCAGCAGCGCGACATCGGCAAAACTTCATTTCCCGTCAAAAGCGTCGAACAGACGCAAACCGACCTCGACAGCGAACGCCGACCGAACAGCGAACCGGGCGTCAAGACCAATACCCCCCGCGACGTGCGGCAACAGGCCTCGACCGAAAGCTCGCGGTCGCTCAAGAAAACCATGAATACCAGCGAAAACGTGCCGCTCACCACGACGATCAGCGAAAAAGAGTTCGTGGGCTTGCTGCCCAAGTCGGTGCAGGTGACCGTGGGTATTCCCCGTGATTATTACCGTAAGGTCGCCGTCAAGCAGGGCCTTAAGCCCGGCGACACCGACGCCGACCGCCAGGCGTTCGAAACCCGGTTGCAGCCGATCGAAACGGAAACAATCACCCGGGTCAAACAAATCGTGGCCAAGCTCGTTCCCGTGGGGTCGCCCCCCGACAGTGTGAATGTGAACACCTTCGTCGGTGTCGAAACCAACGAACTTCCGTCGCCGATTCCCGTGGCCGAACGCGTCAACGATGCCTTGGCCGACTGGGGCGGGCCGGCGGGGTTGGCCCTGTTCGCGCTCTGGGCGCTCTGGGCGCTGAACCGCAGCCTGAAAAAGCTGCCCACCGGACCCGAACTGGCGGCCGCAGGTGGCCATACCCCAGCGAAAGCCGCTGCCCCGGCCGCCGACGAGCCCCCGCGCGAAGTCACCAAGCGTGACCAATTGCAGGGGCTGGTGAAAGACAACCCTGAAATGGCGGCGGCGGTCATCAGCCGCTGGATCGGGCCGGCGAAATGAGTCGGCCTGGCTGCCTGTTGAGGCACAAAACCGCTGTTTGATCTCATGGGCGGACCTGATACGATCTGCCCCCCGATCTTTAACTGAACCACGGCATCTCTTCCTAACACGGCGTGACTCCATGACCGGCCTCCGCAAAGCCGCCATTGTGCTGCTCAGTCTCGACAAGCCCTTGGCCGCCGAGATTCTGAGCCAGATGAACAAGGAGTCGGTCGAATCGGTGACGATGGAAATCGCGCAGCTCGACGACGTGACCCGCGAAGAGCAGGAAGCGGTCATTGAAGAATTCTACAATCTGGGCTTGGCGCGAAAGCATATTGAACGCGGCGGCATGGATTACGCCCACGACCTGCTTGAACAATCGCTGGGCAAGGAAAAGGCCACGGCAATTCTCGATAGCGTCAAGCAGTCGATGAGCTCGGTGCCCTTTGGATTCTTGCAAAAGGCCGGCGCCGAAAACCTGCTGACATTCGTTGTCGAAGAGCACCCGCAAACCATCGCGCTGATCATGTCGCACTTGCCCACATCGCTGGCGGCCGAAGTTCTGGGCGGGTTGCCTTCGAACAAGCAACTGGAGGTCATCCGCCGCGTGGCGCACATGGAACAAACGAACCCCGAAGTTGTGCGCGATGTGGAGAAAAGCCTGGAAGCCCGGATGATTTCAACGTTCAGCCAGCAACTGGAAAAGGCGGGCGGGGTCTCGGCCGTGGCCCAGATTCTGAACGTCACCGATCGCCTGACGAACAAGGGTATTCTCGAAAACCTCGAACAGGACGACCCCGAACTGGTCGACCGCATTCGCCGGTTGATGTTCGTGTTCGACGACCTGCTCAAGCTCGACGACAAGTCGATCCAGGCGCTGCTCAAGCAGGTTGATAACAGCCAGTGGGCTCTGTCGCTCAAAGGCGCGTCGGAAGAACTCAAGAACAAGATCCTCGGAAACCTGTCGCAGCGCGCGTCGGCGCTGCTGATCGAGGAAATGGAATACCTCGGCCCGGTGCGTGTCAGCGATGTCGAAGCCACGCAACAACTGATCGTCGATGCCGTTCGCCGCCTCGAAGAAACTGGAGAAATCACGATCGGATCGGGGGCCGATACCGATCGCATGATCACCTAGCCCAAGCCCACGACGGCCGCCGCAGCAGCCAGGCTGAATGCCCCGCCCCCGCCCGCCGTATTTCACCGTCCGTTTTATCATCGGGGTCGAGTTCGTCATGCCTGCACCGGAACCTCAGCGGCTGCTCAAGGCCCACTCAACCCAGCGGTTGGGGCCGTCGGTCGCCTTCAATTATGACGATCTGCGCCGCCAGTGCGACGAATACCTGGCCCAGACCCGCGAACACGCCCGCAAATTGGTGGCCGACGCGCATGCCGAAGCTGCTGAAATTCGCCGCCAGGCCGTCGCGGCCGGGCATGCTGAAGGCCAGGCCCAGGGGTTGCAGTCGGCCGGCCAGGCGATCGCGGCTCGCGCTGCCGAACTGGCCAACCAGCAGACGGCCGATCGCCTGCGGACTACGCTGCCGGCGCTGGAAGCCGTGACGGCGGGCTTGCACGTCGAACGCGACCGCTGGATCGCCGCCTGGGAAACCGCCGCGATCAGGCTGAGCGTGGCGATCGCCGAAAAGATCCTGCGCGGCGAGCTCGAGCGGCAACCATCTCGGGCCGTGCAAATGATTCCCGAATTATTGCAACTGGCTGCCGGCATTCCCCAATTGAAGATTCGCATGCACCCGCTCGACGTGGCGGAACTCGGCCCCACGGGGCAGGAGGTGCTCGATCGGTTCTGCCCTGTCGCCGATGCCGTACTCGTGGCCGATGAACAGGTCTCGCGCGGAGGGTGCCTGATTGAAACGCGGCATGGCGTAATCGACGGGCGGTTGGAAACGCAACTGGCCCGCGTGGCCGCGGAGTTGCTGGAAGGGAACTGATTCATGCAGGCTGTCGAAGACCATGTTCAATCGATTCTGCCAGTCGGGCTGGTGGGCAGCGTGACTCGCATCGTGGGGCTGACCGCGTCGGTGGCCGGGTTTCCCGCACCACTGGGGGCCGTGTGCCACATCGCGTGCGAAGACGGCGGCCAGATTGCCGGTGAAGTGGTGGGGTTTCATCACGAGGAAACGGTGCTGTTGCCCTATGGCGACCTGACCGGCGTTCGCCGCGGCAATCGCGTGTCGCTCGTGCAATCGGTTCCGGGAATTCACGTGGGCGAGCGATTGCTGGGGCGCGTGCTCGATGGGCGGGGCCGATTTCTCGACGACCTGCCCCCGCCCGTGCTGCCGCATCGGGCCAACCTCCGAACTGTGCCCACCTCTCCGCTTCGCCGACCGCGAATCGATGCGCCCCTGGGAACCGGCATTCGCGCAATTGACGCCTTGCTGACATGTGGCAAAGGGCAACGCCTGGGGATTTTCGCTGGCAGCGGTGTGGGGAAAAGTGTCCTCATGGGGCAAATGGCGCGGTCGAGCACGGCCGACGTGAACGTGGTCGTGCTGGTCGGCGAGCGCGGGCGTGAAGTCCGCGAATTCCTCGACAAGGATTTAGGGCCGGAGGGGCTGGCCCGCAGCGTGGTTGTGGTGGCGACCAGTGATGAACCCGCGCTCGTCCGGCTGCGGGCGGCATTTGTCGGAACGGCGATTGCCGAGTTCTTTCGCGACGCCGGCCGCGACGTCCTGTTGATGATGGACAGCGTTACCCGGTTTGCACTTGCCCAGCGGGAAATCGGGCTGGCGGCGGGCGAACCCCCGGCCACAAGAGGCTACCCGCCCAGTGTTTTCGCCCTGCTGCCCCGATTGCTCGAGCGTAGCGGTAAAACAAATCAGGGAAGTATTACCGGATTTTACACCGTCCTGGTTGAAGCCGACGACGCCAACGAGCCGATTTCAGATGCAGTGCGCGGCATTCTCGACGGTCACATCATGCTTTCTCGAAAACTGGCGCACCAGGCCCATTGGCCGGCGATCGACGTATTGTCGAGCATCAGCCGGTCGATGCCCGATGTCACCGCGCCCGAGCATCGCCAGGCTGCGGCGGCGATCAAGCAAATGCTCGCGGCGTACCAGCAGTCGGAAGATCTGATTTTGATCGGCGCTTACCAGGCGGGGTCAAACCCGCTGGTCGACGCCGCGCTCAAACTTCGCGAAGAAACACGCAAATTCCTGCAGCAGGGGATGTCGGAGAAGGCCGCGCTGCCTGCGTCGGTCGAGGCCCTGGTGCATTTGGCGCGGCTGCGAAACAACCTCGTGAAATCGTGAACTGCCGCCCTCGCCGTAAACCGTCGGTCTGATCGTGAAGAAATTTGCTTTCCAATTCGAACCCATTCTCAAACTGCGGAAAAACCAGCGCGAGCTGTGCCAGCAGTTGCTCGCCGAAATTCTTCGCCGCGATGCCGAGCTCCGTGCCCGCCGCGGCGCCGTCGAGCAGGAGCGCGCAGCGCAGCTCGACGAAGTCAGGCGGCTGCTCGGTGGCGGCCGAGTCAACATCGACGCCTCGACCGCCCGCCGGTTCTATGCCAACAACCTGATCGGCGAACTTGTCCTCCTCGAACGGAATCAGGCGTTGCTTGTCCAGCAGATCAAGGTGTGCCGCCAATCGCTCATTCGGGCCGATCAAGCGGTCCAGGCGCTTGAGAAGCTGGCCGAAAAGCAGCGGGCCGAACTCGAATTCGATCAGGAACGCCGCGCCGCGCGCGAACTTGAAGAGACCTGGCAAGCGGTTCACGCCCTGGAGCCGCAGTCATGATCAGGGCCTTGGTGCTGATTCTGTCCTGCGCCTGCGTGGCGATCGTGTTGTCAGAGGCAGGGGCAGCCCTGCTGATGTGGAAAGCCGGGCTGCTTACGCCTCACCACCTGCAGGAAATCCGACTGGTGTTCAGCACAGCGGCCGCCAAGGAACAGGAAGCCGAAGAGCTGCCCGCCAGACCGCAGCCCTCATTGCAGGAAGTCACCCAGGCGCGAGCCGTCAAAATTCTGGATCTTGAGAAACGCGAAAGCGAATTGAACGTCCTGAAAGGCATGGCGGGCAGCAAAAAGAGCGATCTGAATCTCGAACAGGAAACCTTCAGGGCTCAGCGTAAGGCGTTCGAGGAAGAACTCACTCGGTTGCAGGAGGCCGGCATGTCGGCGGCAACCGAGCAGGCGCGCGGCGTGTTGCTGGCGTTGCCCGCCAAAGACGCCGTCGAAAAGCTGATGCAGTTGCCGCTGGATGAAAATGTCGTGTTGCTCAAGGGGATGGCAGACAAGGCCCTTGCAAAAATTCTGGAAGAATTCAACGGTACACCCGAGCAACTCGAGCGCGGGCGGAAAATCTTCGAAGCGCTCAGTCGCGGTTCGCCCGCAAAAGAGTTCTTCGACGAGGCCAGTCGCCAGTTCAACGCGAACGCCAAGGATCAACCCGAACGCAATCTGTAGGAGTCGCTCGCCCTCGAAAACGGGACCAGTTTGAAGTCACCACCGACGTCTGTCGCACGCCGGTCGTATGTCGTCGCCCAGGTTTCAGTTCAGACTTTGTGATTTGCGGCGGTGCTTCATGAATTCGCTCTTCCCTGCGCCAACGAATGCGGCGACCGCCGCATCGGCCGGCTCGCCCACCGCCGGAACGGGCCTCGCGGGCAATGCCGCCGGCAGCGGCCCAACGCCGTTCGGCGAACTGCTTCAGGGCGCCATCACACCGACCACAGCGCCCAACCCGGGCGGCGGAGCAGTTCCGTCAGAGTTGCCGCTCGGCCAGGCAGTCACAGAGCGGCAGGTCGAACAGAGCGGGCTGCAACCGGCAAGCACAGCGGGCGGCCAGAACTCGCGCGGCGCGGCGCCGCCGGTCGCATCGCACCCCGCACCCCCGTCGTCGTCCTCGCCGCCAACGCCGCCAACGCCGTCTCCAGCTCCGGCTCGCAAGCCGGAGCGAACTCAGAATCACGGCGACATGCCTGCTCAGAGCACGCCGTCGACGAGCGCCAGCAACACGTCTGCAATGGTGGGTGCGCCCCCGGCGGCGTTGGCTGCCGCCTTGACAACCGTCGTCGCCCCGGCGGACGCCGCCACCAAGACACGCTCTGGCGCTGCGATGACGGCGACATCGACGGGCGGCAGCCCTGCCGCGCCTCCGGCCGGCCTGACAGCCACGTTTGCGGCCCAGATCAGCCAATCATCCAAACCGGTGCCGATCAACGCGACCCCTGCACCTCAGACGGCAATTCCCACCAGCCGCGAAACGCCGGCGCAGGCGCCCGGGGCTTCAGCCAGCGCAACGGCAGCCGCTGAAACGAAAGCCCTGGCCAGCGCAGTTCCCGTCGTTTCCCTGACTCCAACCAGCAAAAACACGAGTACCACGGCGGCCGCCATGCCGCCGAAACTGGCGGCAACCATGCCACCGCCTTCCGAACCGGCCTCCACCGCGACGGCTGATCGCGTATTCGCGAGTGCCCCACCCGTGACGTCGACAAGTACTGTGCCGCGAGTGCCCGTTGTGCCGGCGCGTGCGGCTCCTTTGGCAACCGCGCCCGCTGACGCGGGCGCCGCGGCGCCGGGTTCGACGCCTCAAAATGTCGCCCCGCCAAAACCGGTCGACATCACCAGACCGAGCATCGCCAGCACGTCACCCCTGCCCGCCGCGCTGCCAACCAGTGACAAGCCGCCAACCGTGAACCCGGGGGCAGAAAATCTGGTTAAGGCGAATTCTCAGTCGCCGACCAACCCGGCCGCCGGACCGACGCCCGGTTTGACCTCGACGAACCTTGATTCGGCCGCCCGGATTTCTCCTGAAGAAGCCGCGAATCGGGCGGCACAACATATTGCGAATACTGCGGCAACCGGTCCGTCGCTGGCGACATTGGGGCTGGGGATGAACGTCGCGGCATCAGTTCCGCCGATCACGCCTGCTGCGGTGGTCACCACCGTCACCCCGCTCACCTCGACGTCGGGGGCCGCGAGCCTGTCGGCAGGCAAGCCGACTGCGGCCGCGGGTACGACGAAAATGTCGGGAGAAAACGCAGGGGCGGGAGCTGCGACCGGCACTGCGCCGCCGACGAGTCTGGCAGATGTGAGCGCCAACCCGATGAATGATTTGCCGACCGAATCCACCGCATCGGCTGGGGCGGGTACCGATCCGATCAATGTCCAGCAATTGCTCGGCCAGGTTGCGTACGGCGTGCAAACGTCGTATCGCACGGGGCAGTCGATGCAACTGCGCCTCAGCCCGCCCGAATTGGGTGCGCTGCAAATCGACGTCTCGATCAAGAATGGGGCACTGACGGCGCAATTGCGAGCCGAATCGCCCGAAGCCCGCAAGGCGCTCGAAGACAGCCTGCCCCAGCTCAAGCAGT
>JAJXXL010000323.1 GCA_021781115.1 Planctomycetota bacterium | reverse complement strand
CTTCGAGCGTGCGGCCGACCAGAACTTCGACGGCGCTGTTCAATTCGTCGCGAAATTGGTCGAGCGAGCGGGTGCTGGCCTGCAATTGCCGCGTGGCGTCATCGGTGAGCCACTTCAGCAGGAGGCGTTCGAAGTTGGGGTCTTCGGCCGGGGGTGCGGGGTGGGCCGCATCCCAGACCGTGAGTTGCGCAGGGCTGAGCACCTGGTAATCGCGCTCAATGACCGGTTCCTTGAAACCGAGTTTGAAGTGCCGGTTGAGGAACGTGAAAAACGCCGACCGCGTCACCGCGTTGTAGTTGTGCGGGAAGTGCTCGCCACGCTGCAGCATGACGTTGTCAGGGGCGCCGAGCAGTGCGTATAACTGCTTGATTTGCGGGAATCCCTTGGTCGCCATTTCCTTCGTCCAGTCGTTGGCGGTCGTCATGCCTTGCGGTTTGGGCGCAAATAGGGCGGCGAACTCGATATTGCCGGTGTTCACGCGCAAGAGCGACGCGTTTTCACAGGTGCACCCGCCCTGCATGGCCGTACTGACCATGACGGCGGGAAACGACAGCGCGACGCGGGGGTCAATCGCCGCCAGCAGCATGGTTTGCGTGCCGCCCCCGCTGGCGCCCGTGATGGCGATCCGTTCAGGATCGATTTCCGGCAGGCTGAGCAGAAAATCAAGGGAACGCACGGCGTTCAGGGTTTGCAGGCCCATGACGCTTTGCAGGTGAGCTTCGGCCTGGGGGCTGAACAGCCCCCAGTTTTCGGTGGTGTTCATTTCCGGCCGCTGTTTAGCGAAGGTATGAATCACCGCCCGCGGCAACTGGTGCGAGTCTGAATCGCTGAGCATGTCCCACTGCCAGACGACGCACCCCATGCGCGCCAATTGAACGCACATCGACTGAAACCGGCTGCGGCCCCCCTGCTCGAAGCGCTCTTCGCCATTGGCGATTTCGCGCAGCAGCGCGTCGGGGTTTTCTTCAGACAGCCGCGCATCTTTCCAGTGACCATGCGCGAACAGCACGCCCGGCACGCGCCCCGTCGCGTTTTTGGGACGATACAGGTTTCCAGTGACGAAAAACCCGGGGACGCTTTCGAAGTACCCTTTCTCGACAGTGTATTCGGGCATGTCGATCTTGCCGTGCAGCACCACGTTCAGCGCGGTTTTCGTGGGCATGGGCCACAACCCCTGCGACACAAGAATCTGCCGCCGGACATATTGCGCCCGCCTGTCCCACTCGAATCTCGTCGCGGGCGGCGTAAAGGGAAAGTAGCCGTTCAAATCCTTCGGCGGTTGCAGCCGGCTGTCGTCGGGAAGCGTTCCCGTGGGAAGCACCCGCGGCAAGGCCGCGCTGGCCGACGATGCCGCGACGAACAACAGAAACGCAACCGTGGCGAGCATCATTTTCATGATCAACATTCTCCGAGTCAGGCGGAAGATCAGGTTGCAATACACGGCAGACCTATGATGGCGGAGGGGGCACATGCCACCCGCGAATGCCGATCATATCAACCATCGGGCATGAATTCACGCGACGCGCCACGTGCCGCAATCGTGCGGCAAGGGCGCACCGGCCTGTATCGGCCGAGGTTGCGAGCGGGAGACTCAGGGCCGCGAAACATCAGGCGGCACGTCTTGAATTCGCGCGCCAGGCGTCGCCAGATCATTAAACCGATCGACCGGAGCACGGGCGGCCCAGGCGATGCCACGCAACACCAGTATCCGAAATAACGGGTCGTCGAACGTCCAGGCGAAATGGCCCGGAATTGACACAAACACCCGTCCATTTGAAGGTTCGAAGGTCCAGAACAAGGGCTGATCGCGGCCGTCTTCCGGGGCGGCGGCCAACAGGTTAATCCGTTTCGCGTCGCCCGCCAGGTTCCAATAGCTTTCGTCATGCAGGTGCAGGTGGTGCAGATTTCTGGCGATCGGGTGCCCCGCTCCTGCGCCAAAACTTAAATCCAGCGGCCCGTGCCGAAACCGTGATTGCCCTGCCTGCCAAGCCAGACCGATCCGCCGGGCGAACCCGACCGAATCGTCAAGACCATCGACGGCGTAGTGAATCAGCACCAGCCCTCCGCCACGCGCCAGGAAAGCGTCAATATCTCGGGCCCGCTCGACAGTCCATTGACCGTGCTGGTACAGAACGATGACTTGGGCCGTATCCAACTCGGCCGGGGTCGGCCATTCCATGGCCGTCGTCGCTACGGTCGCGTCGGCCATCTCCAGAAGGTCCTTCCAAACCGTAAGCCATGCGGGGTAATCATGCTCGCCAACACCGTGGTCCTTTTTTCCGGCGACTAGGGCAATTCGCAGCGGCCGCAAGGGGCCGGGGTCCGCCGGACCGGCGAGAACCGCGTCGACCTCGGCCCGCGTGCGCGGCGGCGGAGGCATTTCGCGACCGTAGACCGGCATGTGCGGCGGCGGTTTGAGCAAAAACATCAGCAAATCCCTGAGCTTGTCGGGGCCAAGATGCTTGAGCAGCCCTTCGGGCATGATCGACTTCGACGAGCTATGCATCGACTCGACTTCAGCGGGCGCGACTCTCGTCACGTGACCGTCCTGGTCGCCAATTTCCAACATGGCGTTCACCGTGCGCACCGAACCTGTCAGAACGCGGCCACTTTTCAGTTCGACGACTTGCGTGATGTAGTCGGGGTTGATCGAGTAATTCGGTTCAAGCACGTCGCGGAGCACCGAGGGGTAATCGCGATGCGGCAGGTTCGACAGATTGGGGCCAAGCGCTCCCCCGATGCCACCCACCGCATGGCATTTTGAGCACCCCGTCTGGGCGTCGTAAAAGACCCGCCGCCCGCGCGACCAATTTCCTCCCTTTAATTCGGGAATATCACGATCGACCACGGCGGGCGCCTCGACTCGTTTCTCCGGCGTCCAGGGAGGAAACATGCGTCGCAGCGGCCATGCACGCGGGCGGGAATCTTCGTTTGTATGAAATCTTGCCGTGTGCTCCAGATCGCCGGTTCCGGTGGCAAGCAGGATTTCCACCGTCAGCAAGCCTGCAAAATCGGCGGGTGCGGCAACCCGGGCCACGCGCTCCTGCTGGTGGTCGACCAGGCTTTCGACAGGCAGCGCGTGGTTCGCGCCATCCGATTCTGTGAATGCCCGAACGGAATGGCGTTGCCCGCCCGGCACTGCGAATTCCAGCGTGACCTGCTCAGCCGGCCATTTGTAGTCGATTGTTGAACCGGGTTGAATCTGCGGGCGGAGCATGTCTTTTACGTTCAACCGCGCGACAAGCTTCAACTCGCCCGGTCGCCGCAATAGTGACCAGAGTTCGTCGTGTACGGCACTGGAGCGTGTCAGGAGGCGCGACACCTGAAGATCGAGGTGTGGCAGCCAGCCGATCCACGCGGGGGGCGAGCCGGCGGGCGACCAACGCGCCTCGACGCCGCACAGGTCGTAATGCAAATCCGTTTCTGCAATCTGGGCCAACCCGGCAGGCTCATTCGCCGCCGCATCGCTTCGGCCAAGCCCCGGCAAGATGACGGCATAGTTCGACGCCTCGGGGTGGGGCGCGGTGACCAGCAGCAACATGCGGCGGTCGCCCGAGACCTGCACGCTGTAAACTGGCAGGTCAAACCGCGGCGCCCGCTGCTGCGCCTGGACGACCTGATAGCCGGGCCTCAAATGCTCGAAGCGATCGCCCGCCGCGACATATTGGCCAAATTCGACCGTTGTCCCCGCGGCCAGCTCCTTGAGCCATTTCGGCTCAAGCGGTCGATCGAACGCAATGCGCACCTCGCGCGGCCCCTGCGCCCAGATGGCGGCGGGCTGCGGTAACTCGGGTGCAGAGTATAACAATTTGTACAGCGTGCCTTTGCCGTTCGGGCCGTCGCCCCAGTCGGGGCCGCCGCCATGGGCCGCCAGCACGAGCGCGCCTTCAGGCGAGATGCAAACTTCAGAGGCGAGCATGTTCAAAGAAGCCAGCAATTGGCTGCGGGCCACATAACCGGCGGCGGATTTCACCAGGGTCGTGCGGTACAACTTGCCCCGTGAATAACCGGCGATGAACGCATCGCCGCGCCAATCGCCGGGGCCGAAGCACGGCCCGCCGTTGACCGGTTCATTGAAATTGAACCCGCACAAGGACTGGTGCTGCGGGCCGTAATCGAACAGGCTCGGTTCGTCAATGACGTTGGGCAGCCGCGCCGGGTGCCGCGGGGGAAATCCGTAGTGCCGTCCCGGCTGAATGTGCAGCAGTTCATCGAACGGATTGCCATTGGCCAGCCATGTCGCTCCTTCCTGGTCGGTGCAAAATAGATCGCCCTGGCGGTTGAACCGCAGCCCCACAGGAAATCGAATTCCGGTGGCAACGACCGCGCGGGATTGAAAATCAGGCGCAACCCGCAAGATGGTGCCCCGTTCGCTGCTCAGGCTGTAGCCTGTTTCATTGTCAGGACCGATCTGGTACGCATTGGCGTAATTGGTGCACCCCAGGCCGAAGTACACGCTGCCATCTTGCGGGTTGTACGCCACCCCCAGCGCATCGACGTTCTGTGAGATCTCCCGCCAGCCTTGGGCAATGATGAGTTCTTCATCGGCCTTGTCGTCGGCGTTGCGATCAATGATCAGCGAGCATTTCCCTTTCGAGGCCACAAACACGCCATTGCCCCGCGGATCATTGGGCGGCGTCAGGTCGAAGCCGATCGGCCCGCGCAGACCACCCTTCGCGTCCCAAAAAATGTCAGCGCGATCTTCGAGCTTGTCGCCATCAGTGTCGGACAGAATGTAAATCGTGCCGTTGTAAGCCAGTGCCATCAATTTACCGTCGGCCCGGTATTTCAGATTGTTGATATTTGTCAGTTCGAGGGGCAGCCGCCGCACCGTAAAACCGGGCATAAACACCTGCACCGCGGGCGGGTTTGCTAACGCCGCGAGTCGCTTGCCGACTCGCGGCCCCGGCCGTGCGATTGTCGGCGCCGCAGCATATTTTTGTGCCAGGTATTCGTCGATCGCACCGCGTTCGGCGTCGGTCAGCCGCCTGTCAAATAACAGCAGTTCGGCGATGTCGCCTTCGAGAAAGCCGCGTGGCTCGGGCGGCCCGCCATTGGTGTAATACCGGGCACCAACGCGCAGTTCGTCGAGTTTGAGCGCTGCGGCGCCACGCCGCCGCGCGCCCTGCAAGCGACCATTCGAGAACAATTCGACTCCCTTTTCTCCTGGAGTTGCTGCGATGCATAGTCGCTGCACGACGCCGAAATCCGCCGCGTCGCGCAGCAGGTTTGCAGCACCGCTGAACCCACCGCCTTCGGGATTAATCGACTGAAACCGCGGGGTTGCCTCGCCGCCCTGATCGACCGTCAGCCCGGTCAGGTAGTCGTTGGCGCCTGCCTGATTCAACGCCATCAATGCGACAAACGCCCCGGGGTTGGAAAACGGGGCAGCGACGAGAAACAGGGTGAAGTCGTGCAGTTCACGGCGAATCTCCCGCCGTTCGAGAAACGTGTGCTCGCCATCGAAGCGAATCGTGCGCAAGCCGCCGGTTTCAGAATAAACCGGTCGCCAGGCCGATTTCGCTTGTGCCACATGCAGGGCATGCCCCGAGCCGTCGTACCAGACGTCGACCTTGTCGCCCTCCTGCAGGCGCTTGCCGCCCAATGCCTGCCGGGCGTCATTTTGCCGGCTGGCATCGAGCCACAGCACGAGGTTGCCCGTTTTCGGCAGGGTTGAGTCGGCCCAGTTTTCCACGGCACCGGGGGGGTCTGCCGCCGCACACGGTCGCAAAGCACAACCTGCCACCAACGCCGCAACGACTGCGATGAAAGTCACCTGCCGAGGCATAAAACCGGATCCTGTCGAGGATTGTGTGCCTGCCCGCCGAATGACGGGCAGGCACATTTTACCGGTTCCTGCGCGCGACTGCACGCCTGCTCAAGCCGCGACAAATCGGATTGCCCTGCGACTCGACCCGCATGAGGCGTGCGATTACGCGGCCCGCAGGGCGGCGTTTTCGCGCAGCGGCACGTAATGCTCTTCGACGTAGCCCTGCTCCATCCAGTTCAGGAAGCGGCTGACGCGCTGCAATCGCCGTGTTTCGGCAGCCAGCGCCGGCACACAACCCTGCTGCCCCACTCCGGGAACCGCCGCCTGTGTTTCCTGATTGATCGAGTAAAACATCTTGCGGGTCACCCGCGCGATCGATGCCAGGTATTCGCGGGCGTCGGCCAAGCCAATTTCGGGCAACGAATTGATATTCATGACGTAATCGATCGACCGCTCGGCGTGCTGGTGGAACGCCCAGCAGGGGCTGACGCGAATACCGCCGCCGTGATCTTCGCCGTACAGGCAAACCGATTCAGGGGGAAGCGAGCGAAGCAAAAAGTAGCCCTGCACCGCGTTGATCCAGGGCAGGTCAATGATTTCATAGTTGTTATAGCCGGCCCGGGCAAAAAGATTCGCGAGGCAGCCGTACCCGCCACCGATCTCGACGATCGAATCTTCAGGTTGCGCGCCCAGTTCTCGCAGGCGGTACACCGAATACGAATGATGAATACTGCCGATCGTGAAAAACCGCCCACCGATTTCGACCCCCATGGCGCCCGCCACGCGCGGAAACGACAGATCGAGGCCTGTTGCCGATTCGACCCGGGCGACGAGTTCTTCCAAGTTGATGTGCATCTGCTGCATATAGCCGCCGTAGCTGTGCAACTGCTCGATCGACGGCGGCGGGCGCACGCCGACCGCCTCGGCCAGGCTGCACAAAACATCGGTGGCGCGCAAGCAGAGGTAATGGTCGCGCGGGCCACGGGCGAGTTCGGTGGCGCATTGCGGGCTGCCGTGGCAGGTGCCCCAAATGATTGACGTCTGAAACGTTCTGGCCAGAATCGACTCGACCTGTTCGACGTTGCGGGCCTCGATCGCCCCTATGAATTCCTGGTAGAAAATGCCGCGGGCAATGCCCCACAGCGACGGCGCCGCCTCGCGGGCATCGGCTTTGCTGCGGTGAAACGCGTCAATCACCCGCCGCGCCGCTTCGCGGGTTTGCGGCGTCGGCTGATCGAACGCCGCCACACACCCGGGCGCCCCCGCGGCACCATGACAATTATGCATGAACGCCGGCAGCCGGTGCCATTTGAGCGCTTCGTCACGTGCGGCGATTTCCTGCTGGAGCTGCCGGACTCGAGGGTGCCGGTTCACCACCGCGGTCGTGGCTTGCAACACCCTTTCGGAAACGCGGTTCAAGATGTTGCGGATCACAGCCCGTGTGTCGACAGCGTCCATGCGTGCTCCTCAGAAACTCGCGAACTGGCGGCTCCGCTTCTCCCTGCGGGCCTGACGTGCGGCGAATACTATCAACACTGACAAAAACGGGTCAATACCATTCGCTACCGCGCGGGGACAGTCAGCCCCCCGATCTCCCAGGCGTCAGCACTTCAGACGCGCGGTCGCTGGATTGGGCGGCAGCCTTCAAATGGGGGGCCGGCGAAACCGCTGGGGGTCGCCAGGCAGTCGGGTTCTGCCGGTCGCCCTAGCCAGGAACCCGATGCAGTCAAATACTTTGAGGAATGGCAGAGATTCAATCCTTTGAATGACGCTTTCACGGAACAGCCCCGCGCCGCTCGCCGCGTGAGACAAGGACCGCGACGGGAAATGATGCGAGCACGTCGGCGAGCTGGACGGCGCCGGAGTTCGCGTTAATTGACTCGCCCGTATAAATGTTGGACCACGCCATTTCGGCAAGATCATCGGGCAGGCGCAACGCCGTGTCGCGCCACGCACGACTGATCGGCGGCGCGCCTGGTGATGCGCCCAGGCCGGCCGTGAGCCGTGGCGCCACAACGATGGCTGCAGCGGCGGAAGCCCGGCGTGCGAAGGCACAGACACTTTTCTGGCCGACGCCGACGGCCGTGAGCGGAACATAGTCACCGGTCGTAAACAGGTCTGGATTTTTTCGGCGCAATTGCAACACTTCGGTAATGACGTACAACTTGAGCCGCCCATCGGCGGGCGAGTCGAGCCAGCGCCGCGCACAATCCAGACGGCTTGGCGCGGTCGCAAGCGCCGCCTGCAAATCGTCGAGCAGAAAGCGGCGGGCCTCAAAATCGACATTGCGGCGATTATCGGGATCGACAAGGCTGAAATCCCAGAGTTCCGTTCCCTGGTAAATATCGGGCACCCCGGGCGACGTCATTTTCAGCAGCGACTGGCTCAGCGAGTTCCACATTCCACACGCGGCGATCTGCCGCGCAAACGGCTCGAAATCTCGCCGAAAGGCGGTCTGCCGCGGCGTACCGATGATTTCGGCAATGAACTTCTTCAACTCGCGTTCATAATCATCGTTGGGCGCGATCCAGCTTGAATGCACCTTGGCTTCACGAACCGCCTTGACCATGTATTCCTGAATGCGGGCGATGAATTCAGTCAATACGGCGCCACGCGGCTGTTCAAGCGGCCAAGCGCCGACGAGCGTTTGATACAACAGGTACTCGTCATTGCGAGACGGCGCGGGTTGCCCGTCGAACTTCGCCTTCTTGTGTTTATTGACACGATACCAGCGGGAAACATGCTGTTTCCACGCCGTCGGCAATTCAGAAAGCACGTTGATCCGGGCGCGCACATCTTCGGACCGCTTGGTGTCGTGCGTCGAGGTCGCGAGCATTCCGAAGGGGCGCCGCGCCAACCGCGCCTGATTCGCCTCATGAAACTCCTCGACCGCCATGCCGAACCGTTGCGGGTCGCCCCCCACTTCATTCAGCGAAGTCAGGCGGTGGAAGCGATAAAACGCGGTGTCTTCGACTGCCTTGGCCGTAAGCGGGCCGGTGAACTGCTGAAACCGCCCAACGAACGCGGCGATCTGAGCAAACTCGTCGGGCGGCATCGTATCGGCATTGCGCAGGGTCAGCACGTCGCCAATGAAATCGAACACAGCCGAATTGACCGCCGGATTGCGGCGTTTGGCTTGGGCGACGGCGGCGGCGATGTAGCGTCGATCGCGTTCGAGCACGCGCCCCTCGACAGTATACGTGCGGTACACGGGAAAACACGCAGCCACCTCGCCCAGCGCCTGCGTCAGCCCACGGAGCGTGAAATCGCGAGACCAGCGATTGCGTTCGGAAATGCGGTCTAACTGGCTGCCCAACACGTTCAGTTCGCTCGACATCGAAACATTGAGAATCAGCAGCTTACATTCGTACGCCAGCTCTTCGAAGGGCGTCTTCCACCCGGTACAGCGGGTATACGCGGCGTCAATGACGCGCTCGTTGGCCTGTTCGATGAACAAGCCGTTGACTTCATTCATGAATTTGTAGCCCGTCTCGCCCGCCACGGGCCAATCATCGGGCAACTGCTCATCGGGCCCCAGGATTTTCTCCACGAGCAGAAACAGCGGTTGCAACAGGGGCGAACCGGGGTCGAATTCGCGCAGCAGCGCAAAGTCTCGGCGCAATGCGATTTCGACTTCCGCCCAGGAGGGGGACGCAGCGGATTCGCCCGACACCGTGTCTACGGGCGGGCCGAATCGCCGCTCGAACTCGGCCCGACACAATTGAAGTAGCCGCCGCTCCTGAAGCTGCCAGAAATAGGCGGCGGGGTTGTACAGCCCGTCGGCATGATCGACCCGCAGACCGACCGCCTGCCGCTCAGCCAGCAGGCGAAACACGAGTTCGTGCGCCAATTCAAAAACTTCGGGGCGTTCCATGCAAATCGCGGCGAGTTCGTTGACGTCGAAGAACCGGCGGTAATTGATTTCGTCGGCCGCGACGCGCCAGTACGACAGCCGGTATGCCTGTTTCTGGAGCAATTCGTCGAGCAGGTCGAAACTGTGCGTGTCGCCCTGCCGGCCATTGAATATCCTGACATTTTCATAAACAAAGTCGTGAATCGCCGGGCAGGTTTGGCAAAGTTGGTGCAACCGGCGCTTGACGACCACTTTTTCTCGGCGGCCTTCCTCGAGCCGGGCCGGGTCGGATTCGCACAATTCGGGCAAATGCCCGATCGCTGTGAGAATACTCTGAAATTCGATCAGGTGCGGGTCAGTTTCGGGCAGCGCAGCAGCCAGGACGTTCCACCGATGTCGCAAAACTGTGCCAAATGAATGCGGCGCGATGGGAAACCGCCGTTCGAAATAGGAAATGAAAAACTCGCCGTTTTCAAAACCAAGCAACAACTGCTGCTCTTCGAGGATCCGCCCATACTGGTCGCTCAGCACGGGCAGCAAAACCTTGCATTCAAGATCGGGCTTCAGCGGGTGCCAGTCGATGTCGAAGAACGTGGCGAATTGCGAGCCGGGCCCGCTTTCGAGCACGTCTCGCCATAATGCGTTGGCGTCGCTGGCGATGCCCATATGGTTCGGAACGAAATCGAGAATCAGGCCCATGCCCTGCGCCCGCAATTTGGCGTCCAATGCCACGAAGTCGGACGGCGAACCGAGGTCGGGGTTGAGCTGTGAATAATCGACCGTGTCGTACCCGTGTCGGCTGCCCGGCATTGATTTGACGAGGGGCGATGCATAGCAATCGCTCACGCCCAGCCGCCCCCAATATTCAACCCAGTCGGCGGCACGGCGAAAGGTCAAGTCGGCGTTGAATTGTACGCGATACGTCGCCCGCGGCCGGCGGAACGCGACGATGGTGCGGGCGACTTCGCCTAGCAGGTCTTCGACGACCAGCCAGATCTGCGGCCCGTGACGGCGATCTGCTTCAGCGTCGATGAAGCGCTCTTCGTGAAACATGGGGCGGTGGGTAACGACACTCATGCGCTAAAATCCTCCCTGATGCAGTTTCTCGCCCCGCGGAATTTTCGCTGCGCCAAAAACGCAGGCCGGTTACGCTAAGGGACCCG
>JAJXXL010000501.1 GCA_021781115.1 Planctomycetota bacterium | reverse complement strand
GCAGGAAGCCCGGGCGGCGGCGGCTGAAGTCTACAAGGTGTACAATCGCGAAAACCTGCTCGTCCGGCCGGGCGAGTCGATTGACGAGCCGAAGCTTGCCGAACTGCAGGCCGAGTACGATCAAATTGAACGCCAGGTTCCCGCGGCTCAGCGCGTCTTGCGGCTGGCGACGGTGTTTCTGCTGTTTCTCGTGCTGACCGCGCTGAACGCGCATTATCTGATTCACAACGAACCCCGGTTGATTGCCAGCCCGCTGCGCCTGAGCGTTTACCTGGGGCTCTTGGTGCTGACCGTGCTGCTCGGGCGGGCCTTTTCGTTTGACCCGTGGCGGGCCGAAGTCGGTCCGCTGCTCGCCGCAGTGATGGTGCTGGCGATTGCGTACGACCAGGTGCTGGCGACGGTCACGGCGTTTTCGCTGTGTCTGGTGCTTACGTTGTCGACCGGGGCCGACTTCAGCGAATTCGTGATCATGATGAGTGTGTGCGCCACGGCGGTGATTTTGCTGCCCAGCGTGTCGTCGCGCTCAACCCTGGTCGTCGTGGGCATCGGTTCGGCGGCAACCTACTTTCTGATGTTCTGGGGCACGGCGATGATCGGTTGGGGGGCCGAAGTCGTCACCGACGACCAACCGAACCTGACACTGCTGACCGACCTGATCCACAGCCTGCGGGGTTCAGCGTGGTGCCTCGTCGCCGGGTTCCTGGTTTCGGGGTGCCTGCCCTTTATCGAAACAACGTTCGGCGTTGTCACCGACATCAGCCTGCTCGAATTGGGCGACGTGTCGCACCCGATCCTGCAGGAGCTGGTCCGCCGCGCGCCGGGCACATACAACCATTCCATCACGGTGGCGACGATCGGCGAAACCGCCGCCGATGCAATCGGAGCCAACGGTCTCCTGGTGCGAGTGGGCGCGTACTTCCATGACATTGGTAAAATGCTCAAGCCGCACTATTTTGTTGAAAACACGATTGCCGGCGGCGAGAACCGCCACGAAAACCTGGCCCCGGCCATGAGCACGCTGATTATCATCGGGCATGTCAAGGACGGCGTCGATCTGGCCGAACAGCACAACCTGCCGCGGCCGCTGGTCGATTTCATTGAACAGCACCACGGGACAACACTGGTCGAATACTTTTACCACGAAGCGACGCGCCAGGCTGATTTGCAACCCGACCACCGTACTGACGCTGAAGAGGCGAGTTTTCGGTACCCCGGGCCCAAGCCGCAAACGCGCGAAGCCGGGGTGCTCATGCTGGCTGACGCGGTCGAGGGCGCCAGCCGAACGCTCAGCGAGCCGACCCCCAAACGCATCGAGCGGCTCGTGCATGACATTGCGATCAAGCGACTGCTCGACGGGCAATTCGACGACAGTGGTTTGACAATTACGGAACTGAGCATCATTCAAGACTCGCTGACAAAGTCGCTGATTGCCATGTACCATGCCCGCATCAAATACCCCGAACAGCGCACGGCCTGAACCAGGTCGGCCCGGTGGCGGCCGCGGGCAGGCCCGTCAATTTCGGGTCCAGATCGCCGACCGTCAAAACCTGCTCGATGCGGGTCGCCGGGCGCTGGCGCAAGCCGCCCGGCAGACCTTGGCGGCCGAGCAGGTTCGCGCAGCCGAAATCTCAATCGTCCTGGTCGATGACCATTGCATCCACGACCTGAACCGCCGCTACCTGGGTCATGATTACGCGACCGACGTGCTCAGCTTTCTGCTCGATGAAGAGCCTGAGGCTGCGGCACGTCGGGCACCCGGTTCGCAAGAACCGCACCCTCGCGGCGCCGGCGCGAGCCTGTCGGGCGAGGTCATTATCAGCACGGAAACCGCGGTGCGTTGCGCCGGCGAATACGGTTGGAACCCGCGGGACGAACTCAGGCTGTATCTCGTGCATGGGCTGCTGCACCTGTGTGGCTACGACGACCTGACGGCCCGCGAACGCAAGCTCATGCGCCGCCGCGAGGCCGAAATCCTCGGAATCTGGAACCTGGTTCCGCACTACTCGACGCAGACGCCATGAAGGTCGTTTTTGATCCAATCTGGTCGTGGCCCGTGGTGCTGCTGGCGGCATTTGCCGCTCTGGCCGGCGCATTGATGCTGTATCGCCGCCAATTGATTCACCTTGAGCCGCCCCGGCGGAGGGTCCTGATCGCGCTGCGCGTGTTCAGTTGGAGCGTGCTTGCCTTTTTGATGTGTCGCCCTGCCATCGAGCACACCGAAATTGACAAACGGTCGGCGGTGTTCATGGTTGCCGTCGATTCGAGCCGCAGCATGACCGTTCCCGATGGCCCGGCGGGCGTTACGCGGCGCTCGGCGGCGCTCGGCGCCCTGGCGGCAGTTCAGCCCGAACTCGAGGCGCTGGCCGAAGAGATCGACGTCGAGCAGTTCGACTTCGACAAGGAACTGATTCCGGTCGAAACCCGCAGCCCTGACGCTCGCGGCGAACAGACCGCTCTTGGTTCGGTGCTCGACGACGTGGCGAAGCGATCACAACGCAAACGGATCGCCGGCCTGCTGCTGCTCAGCGACGGCGCCCAGCGGGCCCTGCCGCCCTACGACCTTGACCCCCGCGCGGCGGCGCGGCAACTGGCCGATGCGCAAACACCAGTGCACACCGTGGCGTTCGGCGCCTCAGGCCTGACCGACTCGGCGATCGACTTGATCGCCGAGGACTTGCAGGTCAGCCCGGTGGTATTCGAAAAGAATACGGTCGTTGTCACGGCGAAAATCAGGGCCTTGGGGGCGGCCGGCCGCGACATTGTCGTTCGATTACTACTCGAAGACCCGGCGGTGGGCGAACCCGCGCCGATGAAACCGGCGGCTCCGCCGCTGAAACTTCAGACCGCTCAGAACCAGGATGTGCTGCCAGTTGAAATGAGCCTGACGCCGCAGCGGGCGGGCGAGTACCGGCTGACGCTCGAAGCCGTTCCGCTCGAGGGCGAGCCGGTGGTCTCGAACAACGCCGTCAGCACGTTTATCACTGTGCAAAAGGGGGGCGTGAACGTTGCCTATTTCGATGCGGTGCGACCCGAACAGAAATTTATCCGGCTGATCAACGAATCGCCCGACATTCAACTCGACTTCAAACCGGTGCGGGCCAACCTGGCCGGCAAGTGGCAGCCGCCCGAGCCCGAATGGTTTACGCCCGGCCGGTACGATGTGTACATCATCGGTGACGTGCCGGCGGCGTATTTCGGGTCGGATCTGCTGCGCCGCCTGGCGGCGGCTGTCGACAAGGGGGCGGGCCTGATGATGACCGCCGGGTTTCACAGTTTCGGCCCCGGCGGCTATGCCCGAACGCCTCTGGCTGACCTGTTGCCGGTTGAAATGCGGGCCGATGAGGCGCTGGCCGATGGGGCACGCGACACCGCCCGCCACGATGTCACCCCGGTGCAAATGCTTCCGGCCGCAGCCGGCCTGCAGGATTTCGTGATGCGGCTGGAGGGGCCGGCGAAAAACCTCGACGCCTGGAAATCGCTGGCCCCGCTGGCCGGGGCCGACAAGTTCACGGGGCTGAAGCCGGTGGCGCGGGTGCTGGCCGAAACCCCGGAAAAAACGCCGCTGCTCGTGGCGCAGGATGTGGGGCGGGCGCGCTGCATGGCGTTTGCCGCCGACACGACCTTTCAATGGGTACTCGGCGGGCACGAGGATTTGCATCAGCGGTTCTGGCAGCAGGTGATTTTGTGGTTGGCGCACAAGGATGTGCAGGGCGATCAATCGGTGTGGCTCAGGCTCGATCAGCGCCGATTTCGCCCCGGCCAGCCGGTGGAAATGACATTCGGCGCGCGCGACGCCGACAAGCGCCCGGTCGAAGACGCGGCGTTTACCATCGAGGTCGCTGGCCCAAAAGATGAAAAGCAGCCGCTGCTGCCCCAACGCGCGGGATCGGAAAACGTCGCCCGGTTCATCAACACGCAGACGCCCGGCGAGTACCGCGTCAGGGTCGAAGCCCGGCAGAACGGCAAGTTGCTGGGGTTTGGCGCACAAGCGCGGTTTCTGGTGTACGAGCAGGATCTGGAGTTGCACAACCCGGCGGCCGACGCAGCGCTGCTCGACGAAATCTCGCGAATCACCGGAGGTGCGCATGTGCCCTCTGAACAACTCGCCGAGTTCCTGCGCAAATTGAGGCGGCAGCGCATCAACCCCGAGATTTCCAAAACCCGCACCGCGCCGCTGTGGGACAACGGCCTGGTGGCAATGTTATTCGTGCTGGGGCTGTCGTGCGAATGGTGGTTGCGAAAAAAGTACGGACTCGTCTAGACGCCGGCCCCAGAAGATAAACCTCGGCCTGCGGCCGTGCCGGCTGCCCGCGGCGGCGTCAGCGCGTGGGGTGCGGTGCGGGCGCTTCGTAAAACCGGGTCGCAATGAGTTGTTCGAACAGGAACACCAGCACCAGCAGCCACACGAGGCTCGCGGCAATTTCACGGCCCACGCGGCCCTCCTGAACTTTACGTTCCAGTCCCTCGATGCTGGTTGCCAGGCTGTAACGGCCTTTGCCCAGGAATTCGTCGAGGTTGTCGGCGGTCAGACGCGCCAGGCGGCTTTCATTGGGGTCAGGGTTGACACTGAACCCGCGGACAAAGGGCGAATCGTCGGCCCCGATCACCTGGTAATTGCCCAATTGATCGGTTTCGCGCACGACGATCTCCGGCGCGCCGGCCGGCGCTGAAATCGGAATCTGCTGCTTCCCTGGTTTGCGGAGCAGAAAGCGGCGGCCCGGCAGGTTCGCGTCAAGCAACACGCGCACCTCGGCGCCGGCCTGCACATTCAACTCGGCTTCCGACGCCTGCGACAGGTGCTTCATGATTTGATCAATCAGCGCCAGAAATTGCCAACCGGCGGCTGGCAGGTCGTTCCAGCCTTGGCGGCCGAGCGAACTCGTAAACACGATCGTCCGCCCCTTGCCCCGCAAGCGTTCGAGAATCGCCGGCGCCGAGCGCCGGTCGGTGTAGCGGGCCACGACTGATCCGTCAGGTTCCGGCGCAACCCGCCAGTAGCGGTGGATTTCAACAGTGTTCAGATCGGCCACGCCCCAATCGGCAAACCGCTTGAAAATCGGGTGCGTCAGCTCGTTCAGGTCGAGAAACTCCGGCGGGTTGAACTTCAGCGAGGCCAGCAGCTTTCCCGGCAGGATCGCCAGCGCCGCTGGCGAGAGGTATGCCGGCTGATTCACCCGTCCCCCTAAAGCAATCGCCACGCCGCCCCCCTGATCGAGGTATTCGGCCAGCGCGTTCCAGCCGGCAGGTTTGGGGTCGGCCACGTTGAGGAGCCAGATCGCCGCGAACTTCTTCAGTGTTCCTGAAGCCAGCCGGTCGGGGCTGGCCCAGGTGCAGCGATAGCGAGCCTTGCCCGTGCGAACAAGTTCAGAGGGCGCCAGCGCTTCCATGACAAACCGGGCGTTGGCCCGCGAATCAGCCACGATCAGCACCTCGGGCGGGGCCTGCACCTGCACGGTAAAATACCTCACGTCGTCGAAGCCCAAGGGGTCGCTCGACGCCATTCGCAGTTCGCCCTGGCGGATCGGCCCGGTCAATCCTTGCACCGCGAATTCGACCTGAGCCGTTGTGTCGCCCTTGATGTGCACCGCTTCCTGACCTTGCTTCACCAGTTTGCCCGCGTCGTTGACGAGGTACAGTTCGATCGTCCGCTCGGCGTCGCCAAGACCCGTCGCCGCTACTGTTCCGCGAATCGTCAGATCACTGCCCAACGGCAACGTCGGGTCTGAAAGCAACAGTCCGGTCAGGCCGACGTTGGCGGCGGGCGTCAGGCCGACATCGACCAGGTACACGTTGACATAGGGGTTTCGCGCCAGTTGTGCTTTCAGGCGGTGGGTTTGGTCGGGTCGCCAACCGCTGGCCGCCAGGTCGGTCAGCAGGTAAATTTCGCGGACCAGCCCATCGCTTGCGGAACTGTGGTTCGAATCAGAGCCGGCATCGGCAGCGGTCCGCTCGTGATCTTCGATTTGCAATTCGACGGCGGCTTCCAGACGGTCGTTCAGAGGACGCGATGCGGGTTGAACGGCAACAGCAGCGATTCTGGCGGGAGCTCCCCCCAGGTCGGATTGAAACCGGATCGGTCCGTCGCTGGCCGAGTCGGCCACCGCCACCTTGCTGCCATAGGGCAACCCGCTGACGTGCCGCCGGGCGATTTCCTGTGCCGCTTCCAGCCGCGTCTTGCTTTCAAACCGGTATTGCATGCTCAGGCTCGAATCGAACAACAAGACGGCGGCCACGGGCAGGTTCTGATTGGCGGTGATTGTGGGTTGCGTAACTGACGCGGCAATTCGCCGTTGATACGGCCAGGCGACGAGCAGGGCGAACAGCAGGCCGCCCACCAGGCACAAACCGGCGCGCAGCAGCGACCGGCGGTGGGCCAGGGCGTGGGGGGGCAGCTTGCGGCGCCAGCCGCGCACAAGGCCCATATACAGTGCGGCCAGACAGCCGGGTACAAGCAACCCACCCAAGATGTCGCGCCCCGTGAGTGAGTAATCGGCCGCAGGCACCGAAAGCCGGGCGACCGCCAGCACGATCAGCGCCACGGCCGCCATGCGCGCCAGCAATAACAGGAAATGCCGCAATTGCAGGCGTTGTACGTTTTGACGACGGCGGAGCTGAATCAGCCTCAATGCAGGAAACGGCAGGCGCTTTGGCCTGGCTCGCAGCAAGAGATGCAGTACGACCGGGACGGCTGTCAGGGCCAATCCGTACAACAACAGGGGGTGTTGCGGCGTCATGCAGAAATCCTGCGGGTCATGGCGGCCCCACCGGTTGAGATTCGGCTACGGCGGGAATAAGGCCCGGCGTCAAAAGTCGGATCCGACGGGTCCGGGGGCTGAATTGGCGGCACGCGTCATGAAATCCATTTTACAGATGCGTTACCCGCTGCGTAAAATGAAACTGCGGTTGTGCCGCCGGGAGAATTACACTGACGCCGGCGTCCGACAGGAAATGACGCCCCGATTTGGCGGGGCTGACGCTGTGCGTCGTTTGTCTGTACCCGATGTCGGTTGTTCAGGCGCGGGCCGTAGAGCCAGTCGCATTTCCAATGTTCGATCGGACCAGGACGTTCGCCAGATCGACGCTGGCGCCACCCGCCGAATAGCCAAGGAACCGTGTCTTGCCTGAAACCCCGCCGCCGCATTGGATGCAGCACAATGGCACAAACTCGTGGTTTACCCTATGGCACCCGCCCACCTGGCAGGTTCGGCCGGGCGAGGGCGGGACGATCAATTTTCTTGCTCCCGATGACGGTGGCGTACTGAGCCTGAACGCATTCTGGCTCGAACCGGGTCAAGCCGTTTCGCTCGATCGCATCGTCGACATCGAGCGGCTATTTCCACGCCGCCGCCGCGTGCAGGAGTTGAAATCGCCAACGACGGGCGGCGCCGTTTTGGCCCTTGGGGGCGAATCGCCCCGCGATGAACCCGGCGCGTTCTGGCAACGCTGGCTGCGACCGGTGCGCTGGCGCCACTGGCGGATCTGGTGCCTGGCCCAGTCGCCGGTGTATGTACTGGCACTTTACCTGCAAACCGGCAACCACGACCCTGAAGCCGAAACGGTGGCGTCGATGATCGTCAACACGCTGGTTCTGAACCCGACCCCGCCGGTGCCGCCCGAAGTGTTCGCCCGGCAGGTGCTCGACCTGGCCCGCCGCAAATTTCCCCTGCTCGACTGTGAATCAGCTCCCGATTTTCAATTGTCGCTGGGCGAATCGAAGGTGAACCTGTTCAACTTTTATCGGTCGTACGTGAACGCCCCCGAACAGTTCGAAGACATCGTTCTGCCGGCGCTGACGACGGTCGTTCAGGTTCAGGGTTGGGGCAAGGCCCAGACTGAACCCGACCTGGCCGACGTTCGCGAACGGATCATGCCCATGCTTTACCCCGAAGACGTGTGGCGCGAGCAGTTTCCAAATTTCATCGGCGCGCCGTGGGTCGGTGGCCTCGTCGTGTTGTATGTGGTCGATGAATCGCAGGCGTATTGGTACATCCGCGGCGACCTGCTGACCCACTGGGGGCTGTCGGTTGACGACGTGCACGATATCGCGATGCAAAACCTCGACCGCTATTTCGAGGAACAGCCGATGGAGTTCACCCTGGCCGGCGAGGAAAGCGGCCCGCGCCTGCTGATGCCCACCCGCCCCGATGCCTACAACGCCGCCCGGTTACTCAGCGACGCGTTTCATTTCAAGTTGCGCGAGCTGTTTGGCGGCGAATTTGCCGTTGGGACTCCGAGCCGCGATTTCTTCGTTGCGGTCAGCCTCGATTCGACAGAAACGGTCGAACATGTGCGCAAGAAAGTGGGCGAGGATTTCCGACAAATGGACCACCCGCTCAGCGAACGGCTGCTGCTGGTGACACTCGATGGCGTCACGGAATTCGTGCCCCGGTAAAATTCAACAGCGCACCAGGTGCCATGGGGGCGCGGGCCGTGTGTCGTGTTCCTGAGGCGCAGACCGGTCGCCACGGTTCAGGCCGTGTTGCGCGACAGGCGATAACGCCACCGTACACGCCGCCGCCGGGCTGAGGTTTGTAATGGCCCGATTTCAAAACACCCGATTTGCAATTGGCCGCCCGGTTCCGTTGCCGGCATTCGAACCGCTGCGTGCAATTCATCGGCCAGCGGCAGCGCTTCAAGCGTATACCGGCCCGCCAGAGTCACGAGTGCGCCACGCATCAGGGGCGACGCGGCATCAGCCAGGCGCCCGGCGCCCGCCCCAACAATGTACGTGCTCAGGATGTTTTCGGGCGTGATGCGCGGCGCAAGCCGACAGCAAATATCAAACTCAACACTGGCCTGCGCCGCGTCGCAACAGATCGCCGCCGAGAACAGGTGCCCCCCGCTTTGCCCCATCAATTGAAATTCGCAGATCTGGTTTGACCGGGCTTCGACCCGCAAATCCTGAAACGCGGGGCTGGCTGGAAAATCGTCTTCGGGCGAACCTTCAGCCGAAGACAGGCAATCGTCGTCGGCCGCAGAAAACTGAATCGTATGCGACCAGCGATCGGTCTGCCGCCGCCACGAAACCTGCAAACCCGCCATCGTTGCGGTACAGGCGTCGCCAGTTTGAACAATGTCGATCATGAGCACACAGTCAAGGGAATCCGCACGCTGAACGCCGCGACAACGCGGCCCCAGGCCGGCGCGTCGCCCCGGCGGATCATACAATACTCAGGTGTTTACGAGCTACTGGGGCGCGCACGGCTTCGGCACGCCAACCTGCGGGTTCAGAAAAAAGCCTGGCTGCTGAAAAACGCCCTGCTTCATCTCGACCGCCGCAACGGCCTGCGACAGTGCCGGGCTGTTTTGAATGGCAATCAACGGGAGGTCGCCCGGCGTAACCAAGCAGGACCAGCCAACGCGCAATAATGCGGCGGCGCGACGCTTGTCGCATGGTTTGCGACTCCTGGATTGAACACCCGGATGACGTGGCAAACGATTGCGAAAACCGGGTTGTGATGGGGGAAAATTACTCGGGCTTCATGGGCTGTTTGCCAAATTTCGCCACGTACTGATCCGCAAAGTTCTTTTCGTATTCCGGGTGGCAGATAAAACACTGCGAGTCGGGGCGGTCGTGGTCCTTGCACCAGTCGCCCTTCTTTTGAAACGCGGCGGCGAGCTTCGAATTGCATTGGCCGCAAATTTCCTCAGGAACGCCGTGCTCGCCGCACCACCACTCATCGTGGGCATGTGCGGCTTTTGCCGGCGCCGCCGATTCAGCCGGTGCGGCCGTGGATTGCGCCGCGTCAATGCGCGGCGCGGCGACCGGTTGCGGCCCGCAGCCAGCCACAAGGGTCAAGGCGACAAACGTTGCGGAACGGCCGGCCGGGTTCAGGATTTTCACGAGAGATCGCTCCTTTCTGAGAACTATTGAACGACAGGATCAGCCTCTGGAGGAATTTTCACATTTAACGCCGCGGTGGCTCGGTCGTTCAGGTGCGCCACGCGATTGAACACGAGATACAACACGCGCAGGACGAGCAACGACATGACCATGGCGCCGATCACTCCGCCAATCACCACCGTTGCCAATGGCCTTTGAACTTCAGACCCCATGCCGTCGCTCAGGGCCATCGGCAGGAAGCCGAGGCTCGCCACGAGCGTGGTCATCAGCACAGGCCGCAGCCGTGCGATGGCCGCTTGAGTGACCGCGTCGTCGAGAGACAACCCGGTCTGGCGCAATTGTCGCACGTAGGAAACAAGAATCATGTCATCGAGCACGGCGACGCCCGACATGGCAATAAACCCCACGCCTGCCGGAATCGAAAACGGCATATCGCGCAGCCACAGGGCAAACACGCCCCCGACCCAGGCGAACGGAATTCCCGTAAACACGCGCAGCGCGTCGACAACGCTGCGATACGTGAAATACAGCAGTACAAAAATCATTCCCAGGGCCAGCGGCACGATCAGCAGCAACCGGGTTTTTGCACGCTGCAGATTTTCGAACTGCCCGCCGTATTCGACGCGGTAGCGTGCCGATGGCAGCGGCACCTCCTGCGCGATTTTCTGCCGCGCCTCGGCGACGAAACTTGCCAGATCCCGACCGCGCACGTTCGCCGTGATCGTGATTCGCCGCTGCCCCCATTCGCGGGTGATGGTCGACGGGCCTTCGACGATTTCGATTTTGGCCAGACGAGACAAGGGAAGTTGCTCGCCCGATGGAGTGGCGACCAGGATTTCACTGACCGCTTGCGGGCTGGAGCGATATTTTTCGGGAAGTCGCGCGACGAGCGCGAATCGCTGTTGCCCTTCGACGACGTCGCCCAAGGGCTTGCTCCCCAGGGCCTCG
>JAJXXL010000155.1 GCA_021781115.1 Planctomycetota bacterium | reverse complement strand
TTTTCTTTACCGCGTTCGGGCAGGTATTTGGCCGTCGGCACCTGGGGCAGATTCAAGGTACGGCCCAGATGTTGACTGTCTTCGCGTCGGCGCTGGGGCCGCTGCTGCTGGCCCAATCGAAGGAACACTGCGGTTCGTACATGCCGTTCTTTTATGCCGCCGCAGGTCTTGTCGCCGCGCTCGCGGCCTGGGCGTGCGTGTTGAGACCGCCCGCGCCGCCCGCATGCGGGCATTTTGCCGCGAATGCGGTTGCGGCTGAGTCGGCCTGATCGCCGAGATCATTTTCAAATTTTTCCAGGACGAGATTTTATGGCTCAATCAACACGCGACGCGGTTCGATTTCATATCTCGCTCAACGTGGCGGACCTTGAGCGTTCAGTCCGGTTTTTTCAGGCGCTGTGGGGCGCGGCGCCGGCCAAGCATCGTTCAGACTACGCCAAATTTGAAGTCGACGACCCGCCACTCGTGCTGTCGCTTGAGCCACATGCCCCGGGCGGCCGCGGGGCGCTCAATCATGCTGGGTTAAGGTTTCCGAATTCGGGCGCCCTGGTCGCCGCCCAGCAGCGGCTGGAGCACGAAGGCATCGTCACGCAACGTGAAGAAGGCGTCGAGTGCTGCTACGCCCGGCAGACGAAATTCTGGGTGAATGACCCAGACGGGGGGCTATGGGAGTTTTATGTTCTTGAAGGTGATCTCGACCACCGTGGCGCAGGGCAGGCCGCCGCGACTTTGCGTGCACAGCCGGCGCCAGAACCAGAACTGCGCTCGTGGGAACACCGGTTGGGTGCGCCGTTGGAAATTCCGCCTGAATTCGCCTCAGCATCGTTGGATGAATTGCGGTTGCGCGGCTCATTCAACTTGCCTGTCGCGGCGCCGGAAATGCAGCAGTTTTTGCAAAGTGCCTGGGCCGCCTTGCGCCCTGGCGGTGAATTGCAACTGCATCTGCTCACGGGCGACGAGGCGCTCGCCGGTGAACTGCAATTGCCTGGTCCGGCAGCCATTGTCAAGCACGTGCCCGTTCGTGAAGAGTTGCTGAATCTCGTGGCCGGGGCCGGTTTCGTCGATTTGCGGCTGACAACGTTTCGCTCCAAAGCCTGTTTTGAGCATGGCGGCGTCGCGCTGCGCGAAACCAGGTTGGCGTGTCGCCGCCCGCTCACCGATTGCGGAGCCCAGTGCACCGTCGTGTTCAAAGGGCCGTTTGCGACGGCCACCGACGACACCGGTCGCACCTGGCGTCGTGGTCAAAGGCAGCGGGTTCCATTGGCCGCCTGGGAAGCACTCGAGCAGTCGCCGCTGGCCGAACTGTTTGTAAGGCTGCCCGAGACGACGGTCGTGGGCGCGTGCGGCGGTTGAGGGGTGCGGTCTTTTCGCCCCCCAAGGCGATCGCTACAATAGCCGCAGTCCAATCGTGGCAATTCGCACATTCCTGTGGTATTTCAGCACGACTGATCGTGGCGAAAAACGACCTGCAACCGATTCATTGCGCCGAGCAACTGAAAGCACTGGGCGAGCCATTGCGGCTGCGCATCGTCAGCACGTTGCGAACCGGTCCGAAGAACGTCGGTGATCTGGCTGAAATTCTCGGCGTCGAAATGGTCACCGTGTCACACCACTTGGGTATTTTGCGCAGCGCGCGCCTGGTCAAAACCGAGCGACAAGGCCGGTTCATTGTGTACTCGCTGCGCGAGGGCGTATTCCGCCCGGCCGATTCGGCACGCGGCAGTGAACATATTGACTTGGGCTGTTGCCGACTCGAAATCCCCAAAGAGTGACCGCCCGGCGATGCCGGCCGGTCTCATGCTGCGGGCGCGGGCTGAAAGCCGACCCGAAAACCGGGCAGCGCGACACGCCGAGCGCGATTTCAATCGCGCCGGGCAGACGGGAACTGTTCGCCGTCTGGTTATTTTTAGACACCCATCGTTGTTCGGACGTACGGTACCTCCCGCCGCGTGTTTCACCGGGGGTTGCAGTCGTTCGAGTTTAAACGCCAGCCAGCCACCGGGCGCTGCGGCTGCAAACGTGGCTCCGGGCGTCAATTTGCCGGGCCGCCTGATGCTTCAGCGGGCGACGATCGACCCGCCGCCTGCGGCCGGTCGGCTGAGCTGCCAATTGCGTATAATGGCCAACGAGCCAATGGCGCCATGATTTCCAAAATCGTTCAGGGGCCGTCGATCACCAGGGTGTCTTTAAATGTGGGGGGATGGTGGAGAAAAATGGCGTGGGCTGTTACAAAAGATGGGCTTGGCATCGACCGGACCAGGAAGGCCGAGGCGGCCACGATTGATGACCGGCGGTGCGTTGCTTTCACCGAGAGGGAAAAAAGTTTTCGATGACCAGGATCCGCAAGCTCCTCGTGGCCAACCGGGGCGAAATTGCCATTCGCGTCTTTCGCACGGCGCACGAATTGGGAATCAGGACCGTGGCGGTCTATTCCCACGAAGATCGCTACGCGCTGCACCGGTTCAAGGCCGACGAAGCCTATGAAATCGGAAAGATCGGCGAGCCGATTCGGGCCTA
Source organism: Planctomycetota bacterium (assembly GCA_021781115.1). Lineage (GTDB taxonomy): Bacteria > Planctomycetota > Planctomycetia > Planctomycetales > Planctomycetaceae > JAJXXL01. Next base: position 133 of record JAJXXL010000155.1, on the reverse strand, counting down.
CCTCGACATCGAAGGCATCATCGCGGTCGCCCGCAAGCAGGGTGTCGATGCGATTCACCCCGGGTATGGTTTTCTTTCGGAAAACCCGGCACTGGCCCAGGCCTGCCTCGACGCCGGCATTATCTTCATCGGG
>JAJXXL010000473.1 GCA_021781115.1 Planctomycetota bacterium | reverse complement strand
TCGCCACTCCCTCGCCGACTGGTTCGATCAACCCCCGCCGCGTATGATAGCCATCGCCCCGGCCGAGGAGGAGCCCCAACGGGGAGAATTTCAACGGGCTGATAGGCATTCAATAACGCGGGCGCACGGTGATCATTGGCGCGCCGTCGCGGGAAGGTGGGGGGGCACATGCGACGTTTCGCGGTTGCCTGCCTGCCCGAACCCGGAAAACTCGCAGCTTTTGTAAAATGCTGTCGATGTTCGCCGGCAGGCCAAACCCGACCAATGGCCCGAATTGCGCGGCCGTCAAAGTTTCGGCAAAACAGGGGGTGGTTGGGGGCGGGGTGGTGGTGCCGGGGCCGCTTTCTTTTTCGGGGCGTCGTTGGCCAGCCGAATTTGCTTCGTCTTGTTTGCAGCGATCTGGGGCGCGGCCCGACTGGGCGGCGGCGGTGGCGGGTCGTATCGCTGAATGACCCGAAACCCGAACGGGTGGCTCAGTTCGCGAGCGGCCAGCACGGCCCAAGGTGTGCCGGGGGCTTCGGCCAGCACGCGTTTGAGAAGTTTCTCGGCTTCGGTCGCGATCTTCTTGGAAGTCGCACCGCCGCTGAACTGCGTGTCGGGTCGGAACAGCCAATGGTTGGATTTTGACGCCACGTCGCCCGAGCCGAGCGTGACTTTGAGTTGCGCGCACGCCGAGTTGTATTCATACGCCCGCACTTTAAGGGCCAGCATTCGCCCCAAGGCCAAATCGTATGCCACGCGCCACCGCGGGCTGCTTTCCTTGCCGTACTCGCGCTCAAACTTTGTCTGAAACGGTTGCATGATCAGGTCAAGCATGTACGTCGTTTCGGCTGTCGATTTCTGTGCGTCGCTCAGCGTTTGCAGGTAATTTTGCGGCGTCACCCGAAACTCGAGCGGCGGCGTGCCCTTCGGGTGATGTTGCAGGCTGAGTTGCGCCGAGGCGACGATCGCCCGACGCAGCGGGTGCTTGGCCAGGTCGGCCATGTACGCGTCGGGCGTGCCGAACCGGTAATCGGGCTCGAAGTTTTTCATCTGGTCGCTGGTGTATGTTCCCAGCGGGGCCAACCCGGCCATGGTGGTCATATTCGTCATGAAATATGCCCCCCCGGTTTCCTTGACCAGGCGCGTCAGCGCGTACGGGCCGATGCCCGCCGACAGATATTCGTACTGCGGCCCCTCGAACCAGAACGGCAGTGAAACCGCTTCGAGTGCGAACGTGTCGGGGCCCATATCGACAGGCAGTTGATAGGTCTTGCCGTTTTCGGGAGCAACGTAGGGCACGAGCGCTTCGCGCCGTCCGAACGTCGCCGCCGGGCCAACGACGTAACATTTCACCCCGTGCCGCTGGCAACTGCGCAGCGCCGTTTCGAGGTAGTCGTAATCGTCGCCGGTCTCGTCAGTCAGAGTGATAATCATGATCGTCCGCCCGTTGGCCGTGCGGTATTTCGACCAGCGATGCACGATCTGATCGACAGCACTGAACACGTTTTCGCGGCCCGAAGGGCCGGCCTTCATCTCGGTCACGCCATCGAACACGGGCTGAAACTCGGCAGTCGGTTCGGGCGTGACGAATGTCGTCTTTTCGCCGAACGTCACAACGCCGCTGAGCAACCCCTGGTCGACGCGCGCCAACTGACCCGTCTTTTCGAGTGCCCCCAGTTCGCCGTAAATGCGGTGCAGCCGCTTGCCAACCGCGCCCCGCTGCTGCGCCAGGCTGGCCGATGCATCAATGAGCCACACGACCAGCACTTTGTGCTCACGCAGGTTGTTGGCCACTTCCCAGGTGACGCGGTCGAGCGCCGATTCGATTTGAACCAATCCTTCGCCCGTCGTGCCCTGAATCGTAATCAGGTCGTCGAGTTCGCGTCCCTCGGGCAGATCGTAATGCGCGAATGCCGACATGCCCGGCAAGGCCGGATCCAGATTCGTCGGTGGTGGGGTCGGCGCCGTCTGCATGACCGGGTTTTCGTTGACACTTAGCCCCGTGCTGCGGGCGTTGACAACCTGGCGAACTTCGGTTTCTCGGTCGTCGGGCGGAGCCAGTTCGTATTCAACCTCCTTTTCGACCGCGTGTTCCTCCTCAGGATCAACCTGCGTGAATTTCGTATCGAGCGGGGGATACATTGACGGCGGCTGAAGGTCGAAATTCATCGTCGCCAGCGTCGCGAGCAGCCAGACGTGGAACACGACGCTCGCCACCAGCCCGGCCAGTGTCATGATCGATATCGCCCGCTGCGGCGGTCCCTGTTCGACATGCGGCATCGCGGTCAACTCGTCCAGAGGCGGCAGCCCTGACTCGTCGTCGGCGACGAAGTTCGAACTCGACGACGCGAGTCGCCATTCCTCTGCGCGCAGATTATCGTCAAACGGTTCCGGCTGCATGGTCCGCCGCGTCGTGACGAGGTTGCCGTCTGTCAGGCCAAACGGGTTGTGATTGAACGGATTGCGGTTTACCCGCCCGTTGAATTATACCACGAATCGCCACCCTGACGAGACCTTTACCCCGCCGATGGCCCCTTTTGCCGCCGGTGCTCGACGATGCGGCCCCACCGGTAACGTCGCTCCCCCCGCGGTGGGCCCGACGTCAGGTTGCTCGTTCAAAAATGAATTGCGCGGCGATCGACCGCCAATGCCGCCTCTTTGAGCGCCTCG
>JAJXXL010000069.1 GCA_021781115.1 Planctomycetota bacterium | reverse complement strand
CGAACGAAATAATCGCATTTTGCAGTCGCACGGGGAGCTATGCCGCAATGCGCCAATTTCATGCAAGTTTCAATGAGCGCACATATTGTGCCGTGTCGGTCATTGGGCCGTGTCGTTCAGCCCCTGTTGCTGGAGCTTGTATTCCTCAAGCGCCTCGACCTGTTTGGTCAGCTTGAATTCCGGTCCGGCGGGAAAGAACTGCACGTCGTCCCGCAGGTAATAGGCCGAGGGAAGGGTTTGCCCGCCAACCGTCGATTGGCAACCCGTCGCGAAGGTTGAAAGGGCGGCGCAGCCGAAGAGGATCAACCCGGGACGGAAGGCATTCAGGCTCAGTTTCATGTCACCACTCGCAACCCGATTCGCACACGCGAATTCAGGTTCACCGAAGGCACAGGGGGAGGTGGTCTCCAATCATCAACCGTAGCTGACGACCGACGTACTAGAATTATCGGCCGGAAAAATCAAAAACTTCGGCTTATCTTGCCAAATCCGCAAAATCCGACAGAAACCACTGTTGCCTTGCCCGGCAACTCAAGCCGATAGTGAACAACCTGGCAGAGAAACTGTGTTGCAACACATTTAGCCACAATATGTTGCAACACAATACCACATCTGGGCACATGAACGCTTACCACCAGACCGCGCATTGGATAGACCCGCGATATGTTGGCCGCCAAGCCCGATAGATTCACACGCGTGCGACTTACTTTTCGGGTGCCTTGAAGACGCGTTGCAGCTCTTCGAGCGCGGTTTTGCCTTCGGCGACCAGCCGCAGTCCGTCTTGAAGAAGTGTCAGCATCTTCTCCTTCTTCATCTGGGCTCGAATCGCCGCTGCGTCTGGCTTTTTCAGAATCAGTTGCTGCATTTCTTCGCTGGGCTCAAGCAGCTCGAACATCGCCACGCGACCCAGATAACCCACATCGCCGCAGGTGCGACAGGGTTCGTAATTCGGGTCTTGCGTCGCTTGCGGTTTGCGATACAGCGTTGTTGCTTCGGCGGGCAGGCCGGCCTTTTTCAAGAATTCCTTGTTCGGGCGATAGGCCTGTTTACAATCGGCGCACAGCAGGCGCAAGAGCTTCTGGCTGATGATGCCCTTGAACGCGGCGGCGACAGTTTTCGGGTCGCCGGTCCATTCAATCAGTTGCACCAGCCCGGCTGCGGCGTCTTTCGCTGGGAACTCCGAAAGAATCATGACGTCTTCATGCTTCGAAATCGCGACTTTCGCCGTTTCGGCGTCCTTGATGGGGTCGATGAGAATAACGTTAGCTTCGACGCGAACGACGCGGTCGAGCGTGGTCGAAAGGCTGTCGCCGGGGTTGGTTTCAAACGGCGTGATGTTGAACAGGTTCCGCCCGCCGGTGTCGCCAATGGTGAAAATCGAAGAAAGGTAGGCGTCGGTTCCGCGAAGCACGGCGTACAGTGTGGTGGTCGTGCCCGAACCGGGCGGCCCGACGGCAAGGAGCAGGCCCTTGAGCGACGTTATCTCACGCAGTTTTTTGCGCAGATCTTCGCTCATGCCCAGGTCACTGGGGTTTTCGAGCTTGATGCTCAGGTCGACGATCCGCACGGTCAGCCGCTCGGCTTCGGGCAGCGGCGTGACGACGACCATGAGCTGATACGGCTTGGAATCAAACTCGGCCTTGATGCCACCCGATTGAGCCACCTTGCGCTGCTTTGTGTCGAGCCCGGCCAGCAGCTTGAGCATTTGCGTGACGGCCAGCGCCTCGGCCTTGGCGAGCTTGCCGCTGGGGTAGGCAATGCCGTCGATCAAAATCGTGACGACGGCCTGCGGGCCTTTGGGTTCGATACGCAGCGTATCGGCCCGCCGCGCCATGGCGTCGGTGATCAGGTCTTTGGCCGGAACGAGGCCTGCGTCAGCCAGCCGCGCGTTGGCGGCCAGATTGGCATCTTTGCCGTTCAATGCGCCCAGGAAGCGAACCGGTTCGAGGTCGGGTTCTTCCTCTTGAACTTCCTCTTTTTTCTTGAAAAAGCCGAAGATCACAGAATGACTCCTCACTGCGCAAACCAAAGCGAAAACAGATCAAAGACAGGTATTTCCAACAGCCGTCGCAGTTCCTGCGCCGGAACGAACTTCAGCCCGCTTCGACGGCCCGCCAAAACCAGAGAGTCACCCGCTTGCTGCAGTTCGCACCGGCGCCGGTCGTCGGCGCTTTGTGGGGCCGGCAGTTATCATCGCTGGTGACGCCGCACCTACAACAGGCCGTATGTTCGCAATGTCGCAACGAGCTTTTGCTCTTCGGCCGGGGTGAGCGGCGTCATCGGCAGCCGCACTTCGCCCGTGTCGCGCCCGAGAACCTTCATGGCGCATTTGATGGGAATCGGGTTGGTGGCCAGGCTGAGCAGATCGCGGCACAAGGGAAACAGTTTGTAATGCCATTGCCGGGCGGCGGGCAGGTCTTGACTGGCGAAGGCCTTGAGCAGCGCCTGCACGTCGCGGGGCACGATATTGCCAACGACCGACACGACCCCGCGGCCCCCGAGCGCCAACAGCGGCAGGGTCAGGCTGTCATCGCCTGAAAGCACCGTCAGGTTCGACGCGGCAATGATATACGACGCCTGGTCCATCGAGCCGGTCGATTCCTTCACGCCCACGATATTGGGAATTTCGGCCAGTCGCACGATGGTGTCAGGTTCCATATTTTTCGCGGTGCGGCCAGGTATGTTGTACAGAATGATGGGAATGTCGACCTGCTCGGCAACGGCGGCATAATGCCGGTAGAACCCTTCCTGCGTCGGCTTGTTGTAGTACGGGGCGACCATGAGCGCCCCATCGGCGCCGGCCTGTTTCGCGAATCGCGTCAGCCGAACCGCCTCGGTCGTATTATTCGAACCCGTTCCGGCCATGACCTTGACGCGCCCGGCGGCCTGCTCGCAGACGACGGCAATGACGCGCTCATGCTCTTCGTGCGACAGCGTGGGGCATTCGCCGGTTGTGCCCACTGGGCTGACGCAGTCGGTGCCCATTTCGACGTGCCAATCGACGAGCTTGCGCAGCGCCGCCTCGTCGACCGCGCCGTTGCGAAACGGAGTGACGAGTGCCACCGTCAGCCCTGCAAATGCCTCTCCCCTGGTTGCCATAATTATCGCTCCCGCAAATCAATCGTTGTCGATCAGGTTGGTCAGATTGGCCCCGCGTTGTCGTCATCGGCATCCGCCGCGAATCGGCGGCAGGCCGAGTCAGCCGCTCGCCGCACGGCTTTTCCAGTCAATGGCCGACAGCCGGGCCAAAGCCAGGGCCAGGGCGTGAGTGCCGTCGCGGCCATGCCCCTGAGCCTTGACGGCCAGGTAGAGCTGGTGGGCGAGGGCCAAACCGGGCAGCGACAGGTTCATCCGTTTGGCTTCGGCCAAAGCAATGCCCATGTCTTTGATGAAATGTTCGACGAAAAAACCGGGGTCAAAGTTGTTGTCCATGATTCGCGGCCCCAGATTCGACAGCGACCAACTGCCCGCCGCGCCGCTGGCCACCGACTTGAGCACAGTGGGCAGGTCAAGCCCGGCCCGATAGCCGTACAGCAACCCCTCGCAAACGCCGATCATGCCTGAAGCGATCAGCACCTGATTTACCATTTTTGTATGCTGGCCGGCGCCGGCGCCGCCCTGGTACACAATGGTTTTCCCCAGCGCGTTCCAGCAGGGGTGCAATGCCTCGGCAACCGTCTTGTCGCCCCCGATCATGATCGACAGCCGGGCTTCGCGGGCGCCAATGTCGCCCCCCGAGACCGGTGCGTCGATACTGTACACGCCCTTGGCCCCGGCCGCCGCGCTGATTTCGACCGCCAACGACGGCTCGCTTGTCGTCATATCGACGAGAATGTTGCCCGGTTTGCTGCCCGCCAGCGCCCCCTCGGCGCCGAGCATGACTTCGCGAACATCGCTCGGAAAACCCACGATGGCAAAGACGACATCGGAAACCTGTGCCACGGCGCGCGGGCTGTCGGCCCATGCTGCGCCTTTGGCAATGAGCGCGGCGGCCTTTTCTTGCCGGCGGTTGTACACCGTCGCTGCAAACCCGGCCTGAATCAGGTGCCCCGCCATGCTCGAACCCATGACGCCGGTGCCGATCCAGCCGATGCGCGTTTTTCCGGGAGTGATCGTCGGTACGTTCATTCGGCAGCGGCTCCTCAAGCGAGCGGTCGTGAAAGTCAACCTGTCGGGCAAAAGCCGGCGATTATCTATCGAACACCGGCCAATTTGCAGTATATCGCCGTCACGTTGTGAAGTCACTCCACCCGGCCCGAGGCTGACAATTTTCTCATACCGGTTGCATCAGTGGCAGACAGTCGCCAAAGTGACGGTTTGGTGAATCGTATGCGCGCTCAGCAACGGCGAGCGTTCAGAGGGCGGGCGTCATGCCCGGGCTGTGAAATGCCGCAATCGAACCGGCCCGCAAAGATGACCCCTCGCCCCGAATTTCCTGTTGCGGGCGACTCGGCCACTGCGGCTCACGATTGCACATTTCTGGATTTTACCCCAAGGACCGTGCGCATGGTTCGTTTTTTGCATGTCGCCGATTTGCACCTGGGCATGCGCGTCACGCGGTTTTCGCCTGAAGTCGTGGGCAAATTGCAGCAAGCCCGGTTTCAGGCCCTGCAAAACGTCAGGCGACACGCCGCCGGTTTTCATTTCGTCGTCATTGCCGGCGACCTGTTCGACGATTTGCACGTGTCGCGCGAAGTGGCCCGGCGGGCGTTTGAGCTGCTCGAGGATTTTGGTCCACCGGTGCTCGTGTTACCGGGTAACCATGACCCCTTGCAGGCCGGTTCGGTGTGGGACAGCCCCCCCTGGCGCGAGGGGGAACCTGCCCGCCGCGTCCAGGTGTTGCGCCACCGCAAACCGTTCGAGGTTCTGCCGGGCGTGACGATTTTTCCGTGTCCGGTGTTCGCGAAGACCTCGACCGAAAACCCCACGGCGTGGATCGCGAAGCACCCGCGGAGCGCCGCTGGAGGAATTCGCATCGGCATCGCACACGGCAGTGTCATGGATCGGCCCAACCTGCCGGCTGATGACCACCCGATTTCGCCCCGCGCGCCCGACGAATTGCAACTCGATTATCTCGCACTGGGCCATTGGCACAGTCCGAAACTGTACGCCGACGATGCCGGGTGTGTGCGCATGGCGTACGCTGGCGTGCACGAATCGATGCGATTTCCTGGCGACGCCCCGGCGACGGGTTGGCAAAGCTACTCTGCCGGGGCCGCCCGCGACGACTTCATTGACCGCGAACCGGGCAACGCGCTCGCCGTGTCGATCGACCATTCCGCCGCACCGCCGCAGATCGAACCCGTGCGCGTCGCCAACTACATCTGGATCAACCGCACGGCCGAAGTGCATTCGCCCGACGAACTCGGGCGGCTGATCAATGACGTTTCCGAACAGGAAGAAAAGGAGCGCACGCTGCTGCGACTGCGCTTGACGGGCACGCTGCCGTTAACAGTGGTCGAACGTCTGGGCGACCTGCGCAGTGTTCTGTCGCCGTATGTGGTGGGCGACCTCGATGATTCGCAACTCGTGGTCGAGCCCACCTTGGCCGAAGCCCGTGAAGCATTGGGCGCCGGAATCCTGCCACGCGTTCACGACCGGCTCCAGGCACAGATTCATGCAGGCGACGCCAATGCGAAGGCGATCGCCGAACGGGCCTTGCGGCTGCTGTTCCGCCATGCCAGCGGCGGCGCCTGACCGGGCTGGGTTTTTGGTTGCAGGAGCGGCGGTTCGCGCGAGAATTGCAGGCTGGCGAATTGATTATCAATCCGCGGCGGGCGACGAAACATTATCCAGGAAACACAGCGGCGCAGAGTCATGATTTTACATGCCATTACTGTCAGAAACTGGTGTAATATCGGGCGTGTCGAGCTCAGCGACCTCGACCACCCGATCGTCATTCTGCATGGGCCGAATCGCACGGGCAAATCGAGCCTCGTGCGCGCGATTCGAAGTTGCCTGCTCGACCATGATTTTGATTCCGTCGCCGCCCCCGTCCGGCAGAGCGTCCCTTGGGCCACGAAACAGACGCCCGAGGTCTGCCTGGAATTCGAAACCGGCGGGCGCCGATTTCGCCTGTCGAAGCGGTTCGCGAAATCGGGCGACCAGGGCGAAGCCCGGCTCGAACTTCTCGCCGACGGCGGCAATTGGCAAACCGCGTTTCGCGGGAAGGAAGTGCAGGCCGAAACCCACAAGCTTCTCGGGCTGGAAAACTCGCGCGACGGGTTGCAGCAGTTGCTGTGGCTGGAACAGGGGCAACTCGCATTGCCCGGCGCCGATAAGCTCGAGCCCACGCTCGAACGGCGGTTTGAAGAGGTTTTAGGATCACTGCTCACGCAAAGCGATCATCGGTTCTACGATCGCATCTGCAAGGCATGCGAGACCTGGTTCACGAAGGCGATGAAGGAAAAAAAAGATTCGCCGCTGGCGGCCCGTCAAACGCAACTGGAAAAGGCCGAAGCGGCCCGCGCGCTCGAACAAGGCAAATACCGCGAAGCCGAACAGAAGCACGCCGAATATGACCGAGGATCCTCCGACATTGCCGCCGCCCAGGCCGAACACGAAGAGGCCCGCCAGGAAGTGGCGCGGCTGGTCGAAGAGCAGGCCCACAGCCGCGAACGTCGCAGCCGCCATGCGCTGGCCCGCGAGCGTTTTGAACGCGCGCAGCACGACAACAAAGCGGCCTCTGATCGACTGGCCGAATTCACCACGGCCCGCCAGCGGCTGAGCGATGTCGCAACTGCCGCGACCCTCGCTGAAGCCGCGACCGCGGCCAGCCGCACGTCTGGCGAGCAACTGGCTGCGGAACTCGAAATGATCAGGGCACGCATCAAGACCGCCTCGACACGCCTCTTGGAACTTGACGCCCAGCGTGCCGAGCTTGACGATCGGCGGCGGTTGGTGGCGATTGCCGCCGAGTCGACCCGGTTGGTTCAAAAACTGGAAAAATGCGGCGAGCTGCGGCAGCGGCTGGATCAATTAAACGCCGAGCTCGCGGGCATGACCGCGCCCGAAAAGGGCGAACTGGATCTTTTGCGGGAAAACCGGCGCAAGGCCGAAAAGTTGCGGGCCAAACTGGCCGCGGGCAGCTTGCGGCTCATTGTGCGTCCCACGCGGTCGGTAGCCTGCGAAGAGGCAATCGACAACGCCGCGCCCGCGCCCGCCGTGTTCGAACCGGGGGTCGATTTTATCCGCGAATTCCGCCAGCGGCTGGAATTGCGGCTGGATTTCGGAACCGTCGAGATTCGCCGCGGCGAAGAAGATGGCCCACTCGATGACGCAGCACATGACCTGGTTGTGTTAGACCAGGCCTTTGGCGACGCCGTTCGGTCGTACAGTCTCGACGTTCATGCCCACGACGTTCTCGAATTGCTGGCCGAGCGGCACTTGCGCCGGCTGGAGCAAACCCGTCTGGCGGCGCAGCTCGACAAAGAGTTGCGCGAACTGGCGCCAGAGGGGGTGGGCGTCGTCGCTGCCGAGCAGTCGAAGGTCGAGGCCGAACTCCAGACGATCCTTGGCCGCCGGCCCGCGCTGGCCGCCTGGCCGCCGAGCGCCGAAGAACTGCATTTTCTGCAGCAGGAATTCGACGCACTGCGTGCCCAGTCTCAGGCCGAGCTGACACAGCTCGAGCAAGCCCGTGCCGAACACGAACGCCGCTGGACGACCGTCGACAAGACCCTGCAACAGCAACGTGAACGTCTGGCCGAATGCAGGGCCACCCAGGCCGCCGCCGAAGCCGAGCTGAAGCGCCTGGGCGATGATTTTTCCCTGCGCCAGGCGTCCCAGTCAATTCACGAACGGCTGCGCGACGCCGAGCGCGAACTCCAGGAGACGGCACTGACCGACGACGAACAGACTGTCGACACTCGTCTCGCCACCGCACGCAACGCCCTGCAACTTCGCGCCGAACGCTGGCAGACCCGGCAAAAACAACAGGACGAACTGCATTTCTTCCTGCGCTCGCTCGAAGGAATTCACGAATCTCTCGTAGCGGCCGAAGTCGAAGTCGAACAGTGCCGCAAGGAATTGCGCGAAGCGCAATTGAACGCCGACAGCCACAAGCTGCTGCGCGAGTTGTTTGAATCCTGCCGCGACGAACAGGTGCAGCGCACGACCGGGGTCATTGGCGACCGCGTGCTGCATTGGTCGCGGCAACTGGGCCTGCACGATTTTGAGGAACTCGAATTCAATGCGGGGTACCTGCCCCAGTCCGTTCGCCGCAGCGTTCGCGAATCGCCCGTGCCGATTGACCAGGAATCGTACGGCACCTGGGAACAGCTCTGCCTGCTGATCCGCCTCGCCGCCGGCGGGCTGCTTGCGAAAGGACAGCGGCAAGCCACCCTGCTCGACGACCCGCTGACCCACGCTGATCACTTCCGGCATGGCCGGATGCTGCAAATTCTCGAAGCCGCTGCGGCGGGCAGCGAACCGATTTCCGCCGGCCAGCCCGCGGCCACGCCGCTGCAAATCCTGATTTTTACCTGCCACCCCGAGCGGTACGACCACCTCGTCGCTGCCCGGCGGATTGACCTGGCCAGTACAATCGAAAGGTAAATGCCACCGGTCGTGCTCGATGAACCGGGCGCTGGTCGCTTTCAACAGCCCGGTAATCCTGTACAGCAGGTTCACGCGCACCGGCCTGATCGCCTCGTACCTGTTCTTGACAGATAGCAATCATGACAATGCGATTGGGCATGTTGGGGCTTTGGCATGTGCACGCCGAGGGCATGGTTCGCCAAATTGCCGTCCACCCCGGCGAATTCCTGCTTGTCGGCGGGTACGATGCCGACCCCGCCCTGGCCGAACACCGCGCCACCCGCTGGACCAACATTCTCCCGGGTTTTCGCGTCTTCGAGACAGCCGCGGCTCTGCTGGCGGAAAAACTCGATGGCGTAATTATTGAAGGGCGCGTCTATGAAAACCTGAATCTTGCCCAACAGGCGCTGGAAAGCGGCCGCCCCGTGCTGCTGGAAAAGCCGGCCGGCGACATGCCCGGCGATTTCGAGCGCCTGCACGAATTCGCCCGCGCCAGGCAGCTCCATGTTCAGATGCTGTATCTGTTTCGTTCGATGCCGGCGGTCGAAGAATTGCTGGCCCGCGCGCGGCGCGGCGAACTGGGTGAGATCTATCAGTTTCGCGGGCGCTTGCCCAAGGACCCCGCGTCTTACGCTGAATACGTCGCCGACCTCGGCCGCTATCGCGGCGGCATGTTCTTTGAAATGGCCGGACACCTGGTCGATCTGCTTGCCACACTTCTCGGAAAGCCGGCGACAATTACCCCGTTTCTCGGACATCATGCCGGCACGCCGGGTGCGTTCACCGATCATGGAATTGCTATGTTCTGTTACCCGCGGGCCTGGGCGACGATCGAGGTTTCGGCGCTGGAAGCCGCCCCTCGGACCCGGCGGATCGAAGTTTATGGCACGCAAGGGGCCTGCATTATCCCGCATCTGGGCAGCGGGCACCTCGCTAACGAGGCGGTGCAGGTCATCGAGGTGTATCAAAACGGCTGGCCTGACTGGCAGCGCATCGAACGACCCGCGCGCCCGCTGCAAATCGCCGACCTGCGCGAATTCGCCGCCGTCGTTGCCGGCAAAAAGCCGCCCGACTATTCGTCACGCCACGACCTGCTCGTCGAACAGATATTGCTCGAAGCGAGTGGCATGGCGTCGTAACCGATCGGAGCCAGGCAACTTGCAGGAACGTGCCGCGCGCGTGATGATACGCGTAATGTGCGCGCGTGTTCGCTGGCAGGTGCCGTCGTTCATCGCGCAATTTGCAGCCATGAATGCGGCAAACACCTGGCCCCTGCTGGCAGTTGACGCCGTGGAGGTCATCGTCAGATTCTTGTTTTCAACGGAGCCTGATTATGGTTATGAAAACCTGCAATCGTGCGCGAGTCGTACGCCCCGCCGCCGGCCGGTATGCGGGAACTGTGCTCGTCGCGCTGTTGGCCCCGATATGGTCGCCGCATAGTGTTCCAGCGGCCGACCTCCCCAATTCAAGTGCCCAGGTCGAATCGCCCGCGCTCGTCGGCATGAGCGCCGAGCGATTGTCGCGCATCACGCCGCGAATGCAGCAGTTTGTTGACGATCGGCAAATTGCGGGCGCGGTCACGCTCGTCGCACGGCAGGGGCGCATTGTGCACCTCGAAGCCGCAGGCTGGGCCGACATCGAACAGAACCGCCCCATGACCATCGATGCGCTGTTCGCCGTGGCATCGATGACGAAGCCCATCACGGCGACCGCGGTGCTCATGTTGCAGGACGAGGGCCGGCTGTCGGTCGCCGACCCGGTTTCAAAGTACATCGCGGCGTTCAAGGATGTACGGCTCGATGGCGCAGCCCCGGTACGCGAAATCACGATTCGCGACCTGCTCACGCATACGTCGGGCATTGGGCAACCACCACCCGCGGCCTCCGGCAGCGACCGGTCTCTGGCCGAATTTGCCGAACAGGTTGCCAAAGCCCCGTTGCGGTTTCAGCCCGGTTCGAAATGGGAATACGGCAACGGTCTGACCGTTTGTGGCAGGATCATCGAACTGGTTTCGGGGCAGGATTACGCCGCTTTTTTGCGCGAGCGGATTTTCGCTCCCCTGAAAATGCAGGACACGACGTTTCACCCCGGCCCTGAATTGCGCAATCGGCTGGCAACGATGTACCAGCGCGGGCCCGACGGCAAATCCATCGTCGCTGTGGCCCGCCCGCTCGCCGATCGACCCCGCACGCCCAACCCCTCGGGCGGCCTGTTTTCGACGGCGGCCGACATGTGCCGGTTTTACCAGATGATCCTGGATGGCGGTGCCTGCGCCGGCCGGACGATCG
>JAJXXL010000446.1 GCA_021781115.1 Planctomycetota bacterium | reverse complement strand
AGCGGCAGCATGCTTCCCAAATCATGGCGTTTGGCGGGAACGGTTCTGTGCAGTGCGGCGGTATATGCATTTGCGGCGCGCGAAACGCAGGCGCAGGTCACGACTGGCCCTGGCGTGTCGATTGGCCAATTGAGCGTGCCAACGATCAATTTCGGGCCGGTAATCGACCCGCTGCAGGCGATCGTCCCCGGCGCACTGACGGCGCGGGCCTTGGAGGTGCAACAGGCTATGGCCAAGGCCAAGTTCGACTGCCTTGTCGCGATCGACTTTCTGTCGTTGAACCGAAACCTGATTCTGTCGGGCAATGACCCCCAGTTTGATTCGATTTTCGGTGATCACAAGCTGGCGACGTTCAATCATGTGATTAATACGTTCAACCATATCGAATCGGCGCTGTCGCATCAGACGTTTAACATTGACATTGTGCAGAATAACGCGGCCGGTTTGGCGCTGATCAACACCGCCAGCACGGTCAACCACGCCAATATTGGCGGTTTCGACTACGGCTTGCGGCATTGGGGTTACTCTAACTCAGATTCGCTCCAGGTTTTCAACAGCCAGTACCAGCAAACGGTGACGGCATCGAATGCAGTCGGCAACATCGTGGCGGTAACCACGAATAACGTCAACACCTCGTTTGCACCGCACCCCACCAATGTGATCGGGCTGCCGTGGTGGATGGACACGGCCAAGGCCACAGTGCTCACCGCAGCGCAGATTCAGAACTCGACGCCTGCGTACCAATTTGCAGCGCTCCAGTCGAATGCGTTCGTGACCGAACGCCTTGATGCGTTCACGACCAATAACAACTCGATCTGGCTCGGCAATGCGTTCTTTACGGGTGTGGCCCGCACCGGTGGTGAAATTTCGAACACCCTCGATGGCGTCAACACGCCCTATGAAAAGACCGTGAACGACATTAACTCGTCCATTGCCTGGAACAGCGGCAACGTGGTGAATTTCACGCCCGTGAATACCGCGATAACCACATTCAGCGGCCTGTCTTTTACTCCAACCGGCGGCCCGGCGACCGTGCAAATCATCGACAACGGGCAGGCCATGTCGGTGACGACCGGCACCTTGACCAAATTGACGAACGTCGACCCCACGACGGGCGGCCTGACGCTCACGATTATAGACCCGACGACCGGTCAGAAGATCGTCGAAGATGGCCTGCACGACCCGTTCACCGGCAAGTCATTCGGCCAGGATAACCTGATTTATGTCGACGCCAAAGGCAACCCGATTCTGAGCTACGACAAAACCACACAGAATATTGCGCCGGTTTACCCGACTGGCCAGTCAGGCCTAGGGTTCAAGGTTTTGCCCCAGAATCAGGAAGAAACGCTGATCTCGACCTTGTCGGAATTCAACAAGAGCCCGTTTATCGCCGCGACCGGACAGATTCAGCCCGGCGGTGGCTTCTTCGGAATTTCCGACATCGCCAGCGTTCTGGGCGGGTTCACGCCCGGCAACATCCCCTCGCTGGCGTCGCTCGATGCGTCGAGCTATGGCAAATTCGTGCATCTGCTCGACGCCGCTGGCGTGACCGACCTGCACGCCTTCCTGCCAATCGGCAAAAACGCGACCTCATTCCAGTCGGTTCCGGTGTTCCAACCCGCGCTGCCCTGATACGTTCGCCGCGGGCACTGCTCCTTCACGAACACCCGGTTCCTCAGGAACCGGGTGTTTTTGCGCGCGACACGGTAAAATGACTCCCATCGCCGTCAATCTGCCATCAATCGCAGCATGTCGGCCGATCTGGAATGCGATTCCCTGACGCTCCCTCTGTAGACTCGCCACGCGCGCCACCGCTTTATGCGAACCCTGCTCGTTCTTGCCGCCCGGTTTTGCCTCACGTCGTGGGTGGGGGCCGCGGCGTTTTTCGTCGTCACCCTCATGCGACTCCGCTACTCGCCGCTATTCGACGAACCAACAAAGCTCAACCACGCTCGCGCCCTGTTCCCCTTGTATTATACCTGCGAGTTCAGTTGGCTTGCCGCCGCCCTCGGGGCGGCAGCGGCCTCGCGCGTCGTGCCTGGCGTGTGCCCACCGATTTCGCGGCTCGTCGTCGGGTTGGCCGCAGCAACGCTGGGTATCGCTGTTACTGACTGGCTGTGGGTCTACCAGCCGCTGGTCGAAATGATCGCGCAGCCAATGCGTCCGCCTGACTTCGCGTTTTACCACGCGGCTTCCACCCGGCTGAATGCGGCGAGCCTGCTGTTGTGTGCCACGGCTGCGATCCTGGCGCAATGGCCCGCGGCGCAACACATAAAAAATGCACACTGAGGGGAGGAGCCGCACACGAAATCAGCGAAATCGGCCCCCATGGCCAGCCCGCCCCCCTCGCTGCCCAACCGTCAAAGTCCCCCCTCCGCCTGACGACGCGGGCCAAACCTTCGTCAGGATTTTACATGCTTTGCAATAATCTATTGCATCGCGGCTGACGTTGCGGGGGCGACAACGCCCCCCTGGCCAATCGCCGGGCGGAATAACGCGATACGACTTTCTCGTCACAGGATCTGCCTGGTCGGACCGCTGTCTCATCGACGACCATTCCATCGTCGATCCGCAGGGCGTGCAGGACTGGCCTGAAGAAGAAGTCGCCGCCCGGTGGTGGATGGTGTTTCCCCAACGGTTCGACACCAAAGGCTTTCCGGTTGAACCTGAGCCTGAAG
>JAJXXL010000439.1 GCA_021781115.1 Planctomycetota bacterium | reverse complement strand
CTTCGGCACGCTCGATGAACTCATGAAAAAATCTGCGGCTGAACTCGCCGCCGTCGATGAAATCGGCCCGGTCATTGCCGCGTCGGTCGATGCATTTTTCGCGAGCGCGGCAGGCCGAAACCTGGTGGAGCGACTCCGCGAGGCGGGTGTGTATTTCGGCACCCCCCAAGCGGTCGCTGCAAGTGCCAGCCTGGGGAAGCTCGCCGGAAAGACCGTGGTAGTCACGGGCACCTTGACCCGGTTCAGCCGCGACGAAATCAAGGAGCTGATTCATCGCGCGGGCGGGCGGGCCGCCGGGGCGGTTTCGAAAGCCACCGACTTCGTCGTCGCCGGTGAAAAAGCCGGTTCGAAACTCGATAAGGCGCGGGAACTGGGGATTCCCGTACTCGACGAAGCGAAGTTTTGTGAACTTCTCGATGAAGGGGCCGGTTAGTTTTTTCTTGCACAGCAGGCATTCCGCGCCCCCGGCGCTTGATTCCTGAACTTTTCTTCAGCAAGATATGTGCAAGCGGCGTTCCCTGGTGTGGAAACGCCTCGGTCAAATCGGGCTGATCGGCACACGCCCGGTGTGGCGTGCCACCGTAATATCGCCCGATTTGCCGTGTGTCCGTTGAAACCATCGCCGGTTTCACCGCGAGAGTGGCCGTTGGCCTTTCTTGCGGGTATTGGCGGTTTTCGTCACCCTGTTGACCACTGTGAGGATTAAGATGACGCGCCTGATTTGTCTTGCGGCTTTGTCGACATTTGTGGCGGTCCTTCCCCGCGATGCCAGCGCTGCCCGCCGCTGCTGTGCGTGCCGCCTGCCGATGTCGGCATGCGCTGCTGCGCCGAGTTGCACCCCGGCAGCGCCTGCCTGCCAGACCGCATGCTGCCAAACCATTGCCGCCGCGTGCTGCACACCGGCTGCGGCGACATGCACAGGAATCACGCCGGCAGCAAACAGCCTGCCCGCGCCGGCCACCGTCAAACCCTACGAAGATGTTCCCGCCGCCCCGGCTGCAACTCCGGCCCCTGTGCCGCAGCCCCAAGCGGCGTCTGAAGCTCAGGCGGCGCCTGCAACGCCTTGAAAGGCTTCCGTTTGTTATGAAGACTGCGGGGAGGTGGCTGTTTGGGTCGTGCCGTGCACCCGAATTTGCCGGGTGCTCCGCCTGATCACGTGCTGGGTTTTGCAGAGGCCGGGTCAAACCGGCCGCTGAAGATGTTTGTTTTCAAATAAGTCTGAAGGAGTGGCACCAATGCCGCAAGGTAAGATCAAGAAGTTAGTCGCGGATCGAGGTTTCGGATTCATTTCTTACGACAAGGGAGACATTTTCTTCCATTGTTCCGCGGTGGTGGGTGCCAATTTCGAAGACCTGCAAGAAGGGCAAACCGTCGAATACGAAGTCGAGCAGGGCAAGCGCGGGCCGCAAGCCACCGGCGTCAAACCGGCCTGAATTGTGGCTCAGTCGGGGCGACCTGATTCAGCTCCTCGACCGGTGCCCGTTTTCGTTTCGAGCATCATCATCGTGCACGACACTGGAGGGGGTGGTTTGCCCGCCCTCTCCAGGTTTTGCCAACCCGGCGCAGCATGTTCTGCGTCGTCAAACCGGGCCGTCGGCCGGGGCTGCGCCCTAACGGCGCTTGAGCACGTCGAGCCGGTTTGCCAACGATTCAAATTGCTTTGCCCGCTGCGATTCGAAATCTCGCGCAAAGGCGTGCACTGACACGTTGTAATCGTTGCGCCCAAACAGCGGCATCGCGGCCAGCGATTGCTCAGCCGTCAGGTGCCGGAACAGAATGTCATATATTGCCAGCAGTTTGGCGGTCCGCGTGACGCCATGCTGGCAATGAATCAGTAGCGGGTAGTTGTTTGGATCGCTGAGAACTTCGACGTACTTCGCCACCTGTGCGTCGCCCGCGTCGATCGTCGCGGGCATGGGCATCTCCAGCAACTGGGCCCCCGACCCCCGAACCGCCTGCCGCTGGCTCAGGCAGCGGTCTTCTCCCATTTCGCCGGGGTTACACAGGTTGATCACCGTGCGAATCTGATACTTTTCAATCAGTTCGGCAAACACCTCAGCTTCGAGCCACGCGCTGCGGTAGACCATGCCCGGGTCGTGAACCTCCAAATGCTTGTAGCGCTTGTGGTGTCGATACGCCAGGCCCCCAGCGGTGCCGCCAATGAAAAGAACCACCGCCAGC
Organism: Planctomycetota bacterium; assembly: GCA_021781115.1. GTDB lineage: Bacteria > Planctomycetota > Planctomycetia > Planctomycetales > Planctomycetaceae > JAJXXL01. Next base: position 8,762 of record JAJXXL010000439.1, on the reverse strand, counting down.
CATGCCAGCATCGGGCGTTTTCGCAACATTGCCATCAGCATCCTTTCACCACCAGTCCGATCCGATGTCGCCCGTATTGCGCAGCTTGCATTGCCGCGTGGCGCGGCGAGGGTATACAGCATTCGATGAATTCAATCAACCGCTGTTCGCCCCGCAATTTAAGACACCCATATTTCTTGGCAGGTTCTACCCATCCCTTGGGGTCGGCTGACCGCAGTGGGGCAACATGCACGATGACGTGGTGACACAGGCCCTTGCGCGAACCTGCGGCACCTCGGTTGAATGACGAGTCAAGGTAACTGTCGCTGCGGACCAGGGGATAACCAGACCTGCCCCGTCGATTCTGAACCATCGGCTTAAATTGGGGTGTCTTTTTTGTCAGCCGGTGGGCTTGAATCACCCGTCTGAATTGTGGATGTTTTTTTGTGGTGCCCGGCTGGCCCGTTCAGATGACGTGCCGCACGTATTCCTGGGCGGCCCGATCCCAAGAGAAGTTTTGCTGGATATGAAATACGCCCGCAGTCAACATCCGGTAATAAATGTGGGACTGGCGGTACAAGCGGACCGCGTCGGTCAACGCCACGCGGAGTTCTTCGGCCATCGACTGGAACAGCGCGTAGCGGCTGCGTTCGCCGACGCGGTCGGGGCCATCGCCACCCACGGCATAACCCGCCGCGTTAATTGCCTGCCAATCGGCCGATTCGGAGGCAATGCCGTCGCGTTCGCGAAACAAGAGGCCGGTGGGTTGCGCCGAGGGGGCATGCCAGCGTTCGGCCCGCACGGCGACTGATTCGCCAAACGCTGCGGCGCCCCGAAGTGGCACGATCTGTTGCAGGATACCGCCAGTGGCGCGGCCAATGGCCACGGTGCCATTCAGATAGAACTCGTTCGCCATGCCAAACGGCTCGTACAGCGAGGGCATGACGCCGAACGCCGCCCCGCGCAGGGCCGACAGAAACCCCTCGCGAAACAGGAATGGAAACACGACAACACTTTGCGGAAAGCGCTGTGCGAGCTTTTCCAGAAAGTGCAACCCGGCGCAACCTTCATCGCCCGGAATCGGAAAGAACAAAAATCGAGCCTGGCCACCGAGCTCAAGAAACCCGGCCGCGGCCCGCGCCGCCACGTCATACCCTTTCTGCCGGACATCGTCGCGGCCGGCCATGACGAACCAGGGCGCGTCGTCGCGCTGAAACTGATCGACGTCGCCCCAGAGCGGGCGCTCGCTGGCAGGTTGAAACTTAAGCAATGCGGCCAGAAACGCGCTGCGGTTGTCGGCCTTCCATTTCTGGAGGCGGGCGAAACGCCCGGCGGCCGCCTCAGCCAGGATTTCGAGGTCAACCGCCAAATCGCTGAACGGGCCGTTGTCGATGCCCACCAGCCGCGACCGGACAACGCCCTGCAATTGCGGGGCGATGACCCGACTTTGCAGCACGTCGTTCGTGAAATCCAGTGCGAATTGCTCTGACACTGTAAATAGCGTGTGCTCGGTGAGCGCCAGGGCACGCTGCAAAATCGTATGCCCCGGGCACGATTGGGGGTTGATTCCGGCGTGCCGCAAATCGTCAGCCGACACGCCGCAGTCGTAGCTGTTGTGCAGCGTCAAAAACAGGCGATGGGTGCAGGGGTGGTCAGCCAGGGCCAGTGCGGCGGTGGCGGCTTCCCAGTCTTGCAGCAGCAGGTGCCACCGCTGCCCGGGTGCGATTACATGCACGGCGCTGGCGGCCGCCTGCCCGAAAAACAGGGCGTCGCGCAGCAGTTCACCCGGCGCCACGTCGTAGGGGTGCCGCACCCCGGAAAAAAACCGCGTATCTTCGGGCAGCAGAAAGTAGTGCGGCACGCGATCGTCGTGCCGGTAAATGTTGACCATGACGGTCCGCCCGCCAAACGGCACGCCGAACGAGCCTTCGTGGCTGCGCGTCAGCCCGGTTGTTTTTTCGATGCGCTGGTGAAAGGGCGTAATGACCACGGTTTCCTGCCGCGACGCAGCCTGAAACTGCGCGGGCAACCGGCCCATGACCGCGGCAATGCCGCCGCAGGGCGCGAACGGAGTTTCATACGACACAAAGGCGACATTCACGATGCGGCCCCTTTCACGGGCGGGCGCACCCGCCAGGGCAGTTCGCGGCCAACCAGGCCAGCCCGCAGGTTTTCGACCGTCATTTCCTGCATTCGTCGCCGTGTGCGGTCGGCGGCGCTGCCCAAGTGGGGCGTGATGATCAGGTTGGGCAGCCCCAGCAACTTGTGGCCGCGCGGCAACGGTTCGGGGTCGGTTACGTCGAGTGCGGCGGCAGCGATCTGCCGCGCCGAGAGTGCGGCGTACAGCGCATCGGAATCGACGACCGGCCCGCGGGCCACATTGACGAGAATGGCCGTCGGTTTCATGCGGGCGAACGCGGCGGTCGAAATCAGGCCGGTGGTGGCCGGGGTCAGCGGGCAATTCAGGGTGATGAAATCACTGGCGGCCAGCAAGTCGTCAAATGCCGCCCAGGCCACGCCCAGTTCGCTTTCGGCGGCGGCATCGCGATGGCGATTGTGGTACAGCACCCGCATGTCAAACGCCCGGGCGCGGCGGGCCACCTGCCGACCGATGCGGCCCAGGCCGATGATTCCCAGGGTGGCCCCGGTCACTTCGCGCCCGATCAGAATCGAGGGGTCGTAATGAGTGAATTCGGGGCTGTGCGCGAAGCGGTCACCCACGACCACGTTGCGGGCCGCCGCCAGCAGCAGGGCCAGCGTCATGTCGGCCGTAGCGGCGTCGAGGCAGCCGGGCGTGTTCCCCACGGGAATTCGCCGCATTTCGGCGGCCGGCAAGTCGATATGGTCGACCCCCACGCCATGATTGCTGACGACTTTAAGTTGCGGCGCGCGGTCAAGCAGCGGCCCATCGACGACCGGGTGGCCGTATGTGATCAGCCCCACGGCACGGGCCAGTGCGGGAGAACCGACAGAGGCATCCCACGGCAGCACCTCGACGCCCGGGCCCAACAGCTCGATCAGTTCTGGCGGCAGACCGTCGCCCATGACCGGAGTTTTTTCCATCCGGGTCACCGCATGTCCAGAGAGACGTAGGGACGGGCCGGGCTGCCGACGTAATTGCACGACGGGCGAATAATCTTGTTATCCTGCCATTGCTCGAGCACATGGGCACACCAACCGGCAATGCGGCTTGTGGCAAAGATGCAGGTGAACAACTCACCCGGAATGCCCATATAATGCTGCAAACTGGCCGAGTAGAAATCGACGTTGCAATACTTGTGAATTGTCTGGTTCACGAGCGCTTCGAGCTTGATCGAAATGTCATACCACCTGGGTTCGCCCTGCTCTTGACCCAGCCGCCGCGAAAGCTCCTTGAGGTGCCGGGCCCGCGGGTCTTCGACCTGGTACACGGCATGGCCGAAGCCCATGAACTTGCCCTTGCGTTCGCGGACTGCCTCGACATACGCCTCAACGTTTGCAACCTCGCCAATCTCCTGAAGTGCACGAATGACTTCGGTATTCGCCCCACCGTGCAACGGACCTTTCAAGGCGCCAATCGCGCCCGAGGCCACCGAATACAGGTCAGACAGCGTGGCCCCGATCACGCGGGCCGCGAACGTGCTGGCGTTGAACCCGTGCTCGGCATGCAGAATCAGGATCAGGTCCATCGCCCGGGCTTCGTCGGCAGTTGGCTCTCGACCGTTCAACAGGTACATGAAGTTCGCCGCGTGGCCCAGGCGGTCGAGCGGTTCCAGCGGTTCCAACCCCTGGCGACAACGGTGAATAGCGGCGACGACAGTGGCCATCAGACCAACCAGCTCGATCGACTTTTCAAAATTCGCCTCGGGCCGCGAATCTTCGGCAAGCGGGTCGTAAATTCCTGCGACCGAAATCGCCGAGCGAAGCGCCGCCATGGGCAGCACCTCGCGCGGCAGGCCCTTGATGAATGCTGAAACCTGCGGCGTCAGCCGCCGGTGCTGCGTGAGTGTTTGCGAGAAATCGGCCAGTTCGCGCGGGGTGGGCAGTTCACCCTTGAACAGCAGGTAGCAAACCTCTTCAAAGGTGCTGTGCCGGGCCAAGTCGTGAATGCTGTACCCTCGATACCACAACTCGCCCAGGGCGCCGTCGATTTCGCAGATTGCACTGTCGGCCGCCACCACCCCTTTCAGACCCTTGTTGGCGCTCGGCGCCGGGTTTTCTTTCGCCACAGCCACGTTCATAAGGACACAAATCCCTGTCTGGGCGGAAAGAGGCGACGGTGATTATCGCCCCCTGCCGCGAATACGCCCCGATGCGTTGAAATCACGCCATCCGGTTCGCAGCCGGTGCCGTCGCGACCCACGACGTTCCGATTTGCAATTCGGCTTCAGTATATCACAGCCGAATGCGAGTTCAATGATCTCCAAATGTCGCCACGCCGTCAGTTGCTCCGCTGGGCGATGTACAAACGAAATGCCTTGCGGAATTGTAATTCAGCCACGCCCGCGAAAACTCCGGTTTCATTCGCTTCGACGCGTTTCCCTTTCAGCAGTCGCCGACCACGGTTCGGGTTGCCGCGGCCTGGTCGCCGCGATTGCACCTGGCGCGATCGCCCGGACTTTCGACGGACAACGCGCCGGAATTCGATGCAACCAGCGCAGAGCCGATCGGCGATAAAACACACGTCCCCCGCGTACCGCCGGGCGGGGCCACCGTACCGGCGCCATTCACCGCCTTGAAATCTGCTGAAACTTCTGTTCAAAATGCCCAGAGCGGCGGCATGCGAGATCGGACGGATCCGGCAGCCGTGGCGGCGTAACGTTTTCGGCGCAGTCTCTACTCTCCCCGCGAGGTCGCTTTGGCTGACAGCCCGCACTCCGCCGATTTCACGCCGCCGGCGACCCAACCCGCCGCGCCCACACGCATGCGGCACGTGGTCGTCGCGGCTGCGGTGCTGGCGTCGGTTTTGCTGTATTTCGACCGGTACTGCGTAGCGTTTGCCGAGCGCTACATCAAAGAAGGGCTGGGCCTTTCCGACGGGCAAATGGCTTGGTTTCTGAGCCTGTTTTTTCTGTCGTACGCCGCGGCGCAGGTGCCCGCCGGCTGGCTCAGCGACCGGTTCGGCGCCCGCACGGTACTGGCGGTGTACATTCTGGCGTGGTCGTCATGCACCGCGCTGGTTGGCCTCGCCACGGGCTTCATCATGCTGCTGGTCGTGCAAATCGGCTCGGGGTTGGCCCAGGCCGGGGCGTACCCGACCTGCGCCAGTCTGCTGAGCAAATGGGTGCCCTTTTCGAACCGCGGCACCGCCAGCGGGTTTGTCATTCTGGGGGGCCGCATTGGCGGCGCCGCCGCGCCCGTTTGCACAGCGCTCTTGATCGTGATGTTCGTGCCCCTCGCCGTTTCGCCTCTGCTCACGCCGGGCGAATTGCTGAACGGAGCAGCTTTGTGCGCCCGGTTGACGGCGCCGCCCGCTGCGGCAAGCCTACCGGTCGACAACCCCGAACCGGCCCTCGACCGCGCCGGGCAAATCGCCCGGCATGTCGCTGAGTTTCTGCCCGAAAGCGTCCTGCTGCTGATTCACCGTTGCGGCGATGAGCACCGCCGGCAAGCCGCGCAGGCATCGAGCGGCGCGCCCTCGGTGGCGGCCGCGCTGGAACCCAGGCAAACTGAGGAGCTGGTCGCCGGGCTGAACGTCGTATTGCAGCGAACCGATCTGTACCAGGAAGCGCTGTTCGGTCACCTGAAGCTCCCGCGAGAAGCGATACGGTTCCTCGCCCGGCAAAATGATCGTGAGCGCGACGGCGCAAGCCCCCCCACGCCGCAGGAAACGGCGCGGTTCAACCGATTGTTGCTCGAAGCAGCGTATCCGGCGGAAATCGGCAAGCTGTACGTCAAGGGGTGGCGGCAGGTGTTTCTGGTATATGGGGCATTGGGCCTGGTCGTGGCCGCGGTTTTTTGGATCGGGTTTCGCAACCAGCCCGACCAGCACCCCTGGTGCAATCAGGCCGAGCGCACGCTGATCGCCGCCGGCCGGCCGCCTGCGGCGCCCCGGCCCACCGGCCGCGCGGGCAGTGTGCCGTGGCGGCACATGGTCAGCAGCCGCAGCCTGTGGCTGTCATCGCTGTCGCAATTGACGACGAATGCGGCTTGGCTGTTTCTCGTGTCGTGGCTGGCCCGCTACCTGCTGGAGGTGCACGAAGTTCCGATTCTTGAGCGGAGCATCATGGCGTCGACTCCGCTGTTTGCGGGCATCGGCGGCATGCTGCTGGGCGGACGGCTGACCGACGTGCTGGCGCGGCGGCTCGGGTTGAAATGGGGTCGCCGGTTGCCGATGGCCGCCACCCGATTCCTTGCCGCCGGCGCATACATTGCGTGCCAGTGGGTCGATTCGCCCTGGGCGGCGACGGCGGCCTTCGTGGCGGTGTCGTTCTTCAGCGACTTGGGCATTGCGGCGGTGTGGGCGTTCAAACAAGATGTCGGTGGACGGTATGTCGGCAGCATTCTGGGCTGGGGAAATATGTGGGGCAATCTGGGCGCGTTTCTGGCCCCGCATTGCTACAATGCCGTCCTCGGGAAGACGCCCGGCCACGGCGAATGGAACAACCTGTTTCTGACGTGCGCCGGTCTGTTCCTGGTGTCGGGAATGGCAGCCCTGGGCGTCGACGCCACGATACCAATTGCGCCGCCCGATGAAGACGAAACCGCATTAAGGAGTTGATTTCGTGTCAGAAAAAGTCGTTATCATCGGCTCAGGCCCGGCCGGCTGGGCCGCCGCGATCTACACCGCGCGCGCCAACCTCGAACCGCTGGTTGTCGAAGGGGCCGAAACCGAAGACAACCGCCAGAAGGGCACCCTGCCGCTGGGCCAGCTCGCCCTGACCACCGAAGTCGAGAATTACCCCGGCTTTCCTGTGGCAAACCTGGGCGGCTACCTTGCCGCCGCCATCAGCGAGGAACGCCGCTACCGCCTGGCCGATCATCGCGGCCATGGCGTCAGCGGCCCCGAACTGATGGAACTGATGCGACAGCAGGCAGTGAATTTCGGTACGCGCGTGCTCACGCACGACGTGGTCGACATCGACCTTTCGCGGCACCCGTTTCGCCTGACCACGGCCGGGGCCGACGAGGGCGACAGGCAGTCGATCGAGGCCTTGGCGGTCATTGTCGCCACCGGTGCTCGAGCGAATTACCTTGGGCTGCCGTCTGAAGACAAGTTCAAGAATGCGGGCGTTTCAGCGTGCGCCGTGTGCGACGGGGCGCTGCCCCGGTTTCGCAACAAGCCGCTCGTCGTGATTGGCGGCGGCGACAGCGCCATGGAAGAAGCTGGCTACCTCTCGAAATTTGCCAGCAAGGTTTTCATCGTGCACCGTCGAGACAAATTCAGGGCCAGCAAAATCATGGCCGACCGTGTGTTGGCCAACCCCAAGATCGAGCCCAAATGGAACAGCGTGGTCGAGGAGGTGCTGGGCGACGACGCCCGCGGCGTAACCGGCGTGCGCCTGCGACATGCCGAGCAAGCGGGGCAAACCGAGGTCATTGAGGCCGCGGGTTACTTCGCCGCGATTGGCCACACGCCGAACACCGATTTCCTCAAGGGACAACTCACACTCAATGCCAAGGGGTATATCGCGTGGACGACCCCGCAGCGCACGTACACCAACGTCGAGGGGGTGTTTGCCGCCGGTGACGTCGCCGACGATTATTACCGCCAGGCGATTACCGCCGCTGGCAGTGGCTGCATGGCCGCGCTCGACGCCGAACGCTGGCTGGCCGCCAAAGGCTTCGAATAGTATTCAGGTTCGCGGCCCGCGAGGTTCGCGGCTGCGCTGCTCATCACCCCGGTTTTTTCCTGCCCACCCCGACCTATGCTCACCTCGACCGGTTGCCTGTCGCGCCGTGAACGGCTGTGGAAGCTCGTGCCTCCTGAAACAGAATGGCTGCTCGTGGCCGACCCCCGGCATGTGCATTACCTCGCCAATTTCTGGGTCAACCCGATCGGCTTTTCCGCGGGTGAGCGGGGGTTGCTGCTGCTCGACCGGGCGCGCGGCGCCACGTTGCTGGCCGACAATTTCTCGCTGATTTCGACCACCGGCCGGCCGTACGTCGATGAGATTATCGATCATCAGTGGTACGACCACAGGCGTTCGGTGGGCAATCGCGATGAAGCCCTGTTTGACGCGTTGCGCCAGGTCGCCGGGCGGCTGAACCATCGCCCGGGCCTGATGGAAAAAGAATGGCTGCCGGCGGCGGCGGCCGAAGTGGCGACGGCAGCGGGCGGCGTTGCCGGCGCGATCAGCCTGGGCGGGGTGTTGCGCCACATGCGCCGGCAAAAAGACCCCGATGAACTCGACCTGCTGATCCAGGCGATTCGCGCCACCGAGGCCGGCCATGCCCGCGCTCTCGAAATTGTGCGCCCCGGCCTGACCGAAGCCGCCGTGTACCGCGAAGTCCAGGCGGCGGCCATTGCCCGCCTGGGGCGGCCTGCCATCATTTACGGCGATTTTCGCGCACTCAACCCGACCCGGCACGAAGCGGGTGGCCTGCCCACCGATTATGTCCTCGACCACGGAGATTTGTTCGTCCTCGACTACTCGGTCGTCGTCGATGGCTATCGCAGCGACTTCACCAACGCCATTGCCGTTGGCCACCCGACCGATGACCAGCGGCGGTTTCTCGAATTGTGCCTGGCCGGCATGGCCGCCGGCGAACAGGTGCTGCGCGCGGGAACCCTCGCCAAGGACGTGCACGCCGCCACCGCCCAACCGCTGCACGCCGCCGTCAGCCCCGCGGCGTTCTGGCAC
>JAJXXL010000441.1 GCA_021781115.1 Planctomycetota bacterium | reverse complement strand
ACTTCGCCAAGCGGGCCGAAGCCGAGGCGAAGTTGTCGGTTGCCGGTTGTCAGGTGTCAGAAACTCGGGCGGCGGACGCGGGGGGGACGCGGCGAGACGCGGCGTCTACGGGTACGCGGCGAGACGCGGCGTCTACGGCACAGGCGGGCACGGTATCGTCAGGGGCAGCGTCATGTACAACTGCCAGCAGTACAAGCGGTTGCGCTGCGGCTGACGCAGCCGGCCCGCAATCGAAAGCGGCTCGTGCGGCGGCCCCGGCCACGGCGTCGGCCAACGGCAATGGGTCTCTGAACACCAGCGCGGCTCAGGAAGATTTGTCGCAACATGCAGAGCAAGGCACGCGGCGGGACGCCGCGTCTACGGAACCCGCGGCGGCGTCAGGGGCATCGTCAGGCACAACCGATTGCAATGCCAAAGGTTGCGCCGTGGCTGACGATAAGGGCCATCAATTGAATGTGCCCGGTGCTGCCGCTGGTGCGGCGTCGGCTGATGGCGTGGTGTAAACAACACACAGAGCAAGGCACGCGACGGGACGCCGCGTCAACGATGCAGGACGAGACCACGCCGAAACGGGGCGCGGGCGAAATGCGGCACGGAGATTTTGACGCGCATTGTTCCTGGCGAAGTCGGAATCGTGGCCAGCATTGCCCGAAAGAGGGCGACGGGCCGGTGGTCCCTCACCGGCCCGCGACCGTCAGACCGTCGTCAGTTTGCAAGGATGCCCGTTCCGTACCACGATCCGCCGCCGGCCGCTCGAACCATGTCGAACCCGTAGAGGCTGCACGGGGCGGTCATCATGCCCCAGTGCGTGGGAGAACCTTGCCACATGTTCACGATTTCAATGGCCGCATCGATCAGAGACGTGCTGCCCATGCTCATCGCGGCGACTTCCATGCCATTGTGGTTGGTCGCGGCGGTAATCTCGGCCGACCGGTTCCCCCAGTCATGATGCCCCACCGCCTGGTATTGGGCCATGAGGGACGAACTCTGCCGCGCCTGCCGGAGAATGAACGGATGGCAGACCCCGTTGGTGCAGGGCGGCGCCTCGGGATGCAGGCGGACGGCGTAAATCAGGGCGCGTTGCGTCAACGACGCCCGCGGCAGGCCGAGCATCAACTGCATGCCACGCACTGTGTACAGCTTTCCTGCCGTAAAGGGGTGGGCCGAAACGACCTGGCCGTACAAGTCGGACCCCGGTTCGACCAGGTCGATCATCGCCAGCCCCTGGCGGTGGTACATGTGCTCGAACGAAGAATGGTCGAGCAGGCGCGTCGCCTTGCTGGTGGCGTCGGGTTGCGGGCGCAGGGCGTCGAGCGGCAAAATCACTCGTACAACGCGGCTGAGCGCGTCATGCAGGTCGGCGTGGGCCAGCACCCCACGTTCGAAGCTGTCGGCAAGTTCAGGATGGCGGTCATCACGAAAAAACAACAGCAACTGTTTCCGTTCCGTCTGGGCCTGGTGATACGCCGCCGTGTAGTCGGTGTGCCAGTCCAGTTGCCCGAACCGCAGGATTCCTGCGCGGGGCACCGCGGTCGATGCGGCGCTGGCCGCGGGCGGCGTCAGGGCGCCCACAGGGGGCAGTGCGTTCGTGCCCTGGACCTCGCGGCTGCTTTCAACCAATTCTGCCGCCGACAGTTGAGCCTGGGCCAGTGCCACAAGCCATACCAGCGCCGCAATCTTTGCAGTTTTCATCAAAGCGTCCTTTCAAGTGGGTATCGTGACCATAAACAACACTGACCCCTTGCCCGCAGCGAACTTCATCGCGGCGTACAATGACGTCTGTGCTCGCGTCGAGCGTTACCCAGCCTGACGAAGCTTTGACCCAACAAGAATTGCCGCCAAACCGGAGTTTGAACGGTTGGCCCGGCGCAATCGCCGGGCAAAGCACGATTTACTCCGTTCTGACAGTTGCGCTGCCGATTTCCGCCAGATTGCCTCGGCAGACGCCGATGTTCGACGGCCCGATGAAATGGCAGGATTGATGAGACCCTGCGGGAACGCCCCCCAGCTTGCGCCCGGCGATCGATTCGACGAGCTTGCTGACCGCGACCTCGGGAAGCAGCCCATTCGGAAAACCAAACCTCGCGCCGCGGGCCTGGCGTGCGACGGAACCGCGGGCGTGAATCACCGCCCCGCAAGAGGCCGGTTGGCTCGCCTGCACTGTTCGAATCAACATCTCGAGTATTTTACGCATCTTGCGTGACCGGCAAAGCGGGTTTGAAGTCCCTGAATTCTGAGGCGGATCGTAGCGACCCCCTGCGAATAAAGCAACCAACCCCTCGCTGCCGAGCCGCGGCCAAGCCTGGTCCCCATCGTAATTCCGGCACAGGCCGGCGTTTGCAACCCTTGATCGTGCTGATACTTCGGTATTGCCCTGATTGGCCGAACGGCGTACATTCTGCTGCTTTTTTCAGGAGTCTGCCCGTGGCATTATTGAGCGCGATCGGAACGAGACGGACGTTGGCGATCACGCTGTGCGTTGCCTTTCTGCTGCGTGTCGCGGCCGCGATCGGCGTTCAGGATTGGGTCAACTTGCAACCGGGACGGATCTGTCTGTTCGCCGGCGATGCCGAAGGCTATTGGGAATTGGCACGCCGCCTGGCGCATGGCGAAGACTATGCCGTCCACGACCCAGCCCGCCGCGTCTTGCGGATGCCGGGTTTTCCACTGATCCTCGCCGCCGCCCTGCGCGTCACGGGCGAGCGGGTCTTGCCCGTCAGAATTCTGCTGGCGGCCGTGGGCACGCTCGCGTGCGGGCTGGTGTATTGGCTGGGGGTCGAGCTGTTTGACGCGACGACGGGGGGCGTGGCGGCAATCTTCGCGGCGATCTCGCCGGCCTTCATTTTGTTCAGCGTGTTGCTGCTCAGTGAAACGTCGTTTGCGGCGGCCCTCGTTGGCAGCCTGATTCTGTTTGCCCGACTCTGGAATGGCCGAGCTGCGGCCCGGCCCGGCGGCATTTCGCCCCCAGCGGGTTCGGCCGAGGCGATCGGCCACGGGGCGAATCGCGATCTCGGCGCCGCACTGTGGGCCGGCCTGATGGCCGGCGTGGCGACGCTGATTCACCCGACGTGGCTCCTCGCGGCGCCGGCGTTCGTGGCATGCGACGTGTGGCGCTGCCGCTTCGAGCGGGCGGCGCTGATTCGCGGCGCGGTAATATTGGGCGGATTGGCGGCGGCGCTGCTGCCCTGGACCGTGCGCAACGGGTTCGCCACGAACGGGCATTTCGTCCCCACGACGTTGTGGGTCGGCGCGAGTTTGTACGACGGCCTGAACCCGGGCGCTACCGGGGCCAGCGACATGCGGTTCATTGAAACCGACGGCCTGTACGCGGGCATGCGCGGCCCCGAAGACGAATTCCTGCTCGACCAGCATTACCGCCGGCTGGCTTGGAATTACGTGCGGGCCAACCCCGCCCGGGCCGCCTGCCTGGCACTGGCCAAACTCCGCCGATTCTGGAGTTTCTGGCCCAATGCCGACGCCTGGCGCGCGTCGCCCGCCGGCGGCGTGCTGGCGGCGTACTTTGCCGTCATGCTGGTGCTGGCGGCGGCGGGCGCATGGCGCTGGCGGCACTGGCCGCGCGCGTGGCTCTTCGCGCTCCTGCCGATTCTGTACCTTTCGGCGGTTCATACGGTGTTCGTGGGGTCAATCCGGTATCGCCTGCCGGGCGAATATGCGCTCGTGGTGCTGGCCGCCGCTGCCATGCGCACCACGGGGCCAAGCCGAGTGGCGGCGCCGGTCGTGGCCCGCGTCGCCTGAAATACAGGTCAGTCAGACTGTAATGCAGACATTTCGCAAAATCGCCGGGTGGCTGCTGGTGCTCATCCTGCTGGGGTGCGCTACGGGGGGGGCGTATGCCTGGCACCTGTGGAACCACAGCGACGAAGTGCTGCGCCAACTGGTGTTGGCAAAACTGCATGAGTTCGCGCCCGACTGGCAGGTTGAGTTTCAGCGTGCGCAGTTCGACTTTCAGGGGCGCGTCCGGCTGTACAATCTGACGCTGAAAACGCCCGGCCCCGACAACCCCGACCTGATCGCCGTGCCGGAAATCATCGTCGTCATCGACCCCGAACGGCTGACCGAGCGGCACCCGCCGATTCAACAGATCCGATTGCTCAGGCCGCATGTGCAACTGGCCCGCAGCGCCGCGGGCGCGTGGAACTGGCGTCAACTGCCCCCGCGGCCCCACCTTGACGGCACGATCGCCGAGTGGCAGATCGAACAGGCCACCGTGACGGTCAGGCTCGATCACGACGCGGGCCGTACCCCCGTCAGCCTCAAGCTGCGCGACGTCGACGCCCAGTTCGTTCCCTCGGGCAAGCGGCAGTTTCAGATTCGCAGCGAAGGGAAACTGGACCTCGCCGACACGTTTCAGGGCGACGGTCAATGGAACCTCGACACCAATCTCTGGAGCTTCAGCGGCGAAATCAGGGATTTCAAGGTCGAGCAGCGCGTCTATGACATTGCGGCGCGGCTTTCGCCTGACGCCGAGAAACTGCTGAGGCGTTATGGCACGCGGCCGCGGCACACTGCCGGCGCGGCCGCTGGCCCGCCCGCGGCGTCATTGACTCCAGGCGAACCGTTGCCGCCCGCGGCCATTTCGCTCGGCGCCACGGCCACCCTCGACGCGCGGTTTCGGGTCATGCAATGGCAACCCGATGCCGAACTCGAATACCGGGCGGCTTTGCACATTGAGCATGGCGAGGTGCTGAACCCCTGGCTGCCGTACCCGCTGTATGACCTGCGTGGCGAGGTTTACCTCGACAACAGCCAGATCGTGCTCAGGCAGTTCACCGGGCGCAATGGGGCGACGCAGATGACGCTCGACGGCAAAGTGGCCGGTCGCGGCGAGGTGCGGCCCGCCGACCTGACAATTGCGGTGACTGACCTCGCCATTGACGACCGGCTTCGCGCGTGGATGACCGACGACCAGCGCCGGGTGAATGATTCACTCAGGCTGACCGGCGTGATCGACGGCTTGTGGAAGCTGACATACAACGGCCGCGACCGGTGGGACCGCGAAAGCACAGTCACCCTGAAAAACTGCGCGGCGGCGTATGAACGGTTTCCCTACCCCGTCGAACAGATCCAGGGAACCTTGAAATATCGGGGAGAAATACTCGATATTTCCGTGCGGGGAATCGCCGGTCAGCATCCGGTTACGGTGACGGGGCGGTTCCGCAAGCCGGGGCCGGCCGCCGAGGCAGTGCTCGACATTGAAGTGACCGGCATGCGGCTCGATGACAAATTTCGCGCGGCGTGCCCGCTCAAGGTTCAGAAAACGCTCGACGCCATTCGCCTGCAAGGTCGGTGCAGCGGGCATGTGCAACTGGTTCGCCCGGCCGGTCTGAACCAGAAGTATTCGCACGTTGTTGCCGCCCGGCTGGAAAACTGCACGTTGTCGGCGCGGCAGTTTCCCTACCCCGTAACGAATATCACGGGAATCGTCGACGGCGTGGGCGACCGCTGGATCTTTACCGAAATGCGCGGCAAACACGAATCGACAGACCTGTCTGCCACAGGCAGCTTTGGCCCCGACGACCTGGGCGCCGAACTGCTCGAGCTCAAAATTCAGGTGGCCGCCGCCGACTTCGATTCGCAACTGCAAGCCGCGCTGCCGGAAAACTGGCAGACGGTCTGGAAGGAGTTCAACCCGACAGGCCGGGTCGACGCTGCGATTGGCGTGCGCTGGTCACCCGGCCTGCCACCTGACGTCGACCTCGACGCCCGCCTGTCAGACGCCGCCTTTTCGCTGAAATCGTTTCCATACCCGATGCAGAATGTGCAGGGGCGGGTTCAGGTGGGCGGCGGGAAGGTGACGATTTCGGGGCTGTCGGCGCGGCACGACGAGACGCGGTTTCGCATGCAGGGCGTGGGCGAATTCGCCCGCGACGGCGAGTGGCGCATGCGGCTCGACGACGTGATGGTCGACGACCTCGACCCCGACCGCCGCCTGCGAAAGGCGCTGCCCGCCCGATTGCGGGAAATCATCGAAACCCTTGACCCGCGGCATGGCAAACTGTCGATGTCGGGCATGCTCGAATTCCGCGGCACCGGTCGCGCGAACGACCCGGTGACGGCCGCCTGGGATCTGGAAACCGTATATTCGGGGGCGTCGATCACGGCGGGCGTCGACCTCGACAACTTGCATGGCCGCGTCGGGCTGCGCGGCACGTGGGACGGCGAGCGCGTTGTGGGCGACGGCCGCATTGACCTCGACTCGCTGTCATTTCGGGGGCACCAGTTGACCCAGGTGCAGGGGCCGGTCAGCGTCCATGGAACGCAATTGGTCATCGGGTCGATGGAGGCCGTGCACAATTCGGGGCCGGGCGGTTCCGCTGCCGCCCGCCGGCTCACGGCGCGGTTCATCGACGGGGTGCTCACCCTCGATGGGGCCGCGGTGCTCGAAGGCACGACCTCGTACCACGTGCGCATGGAACTGTCTGACGGCAAGCTCGAACGCTACGCGCGGTTGTACCTGCCGGGGCGGCAACGCCTGATGGGCGTCATGAACGGCTGGCTCGACTTGCAGGGCCGCGGAGGTTCTTCGAAGAACCTGACGGGCCGCGGCCAACTGCTCGTGAAGCCGGCCGCGCTCTATGAACTGCCCGTCATCGTCGCGATCTTCAAGATCCTCAGTTTTGTTCCGCCCGACAAGACGGCGTTTCAAAAGGCACTCGTCGACTTCGACGTGGGGGGGGGGCAGTTTCAGTTCAAACGCATCGACCTGACCGGCGACGCCGTCAACCTGCGCGGGCGGGGGTTCATTCGCTTCGACGGCCCGCTGCACCTCGATTTCTATTCAATGATTCCCCGCAACCAGTTGCCCATTCCCGTCGTCAAGGAACTGTTGACCGAGTTCAGCAAGGGCTGGATCGGCGTCGAAATCCGCGGCACGACCTCCAACCCCGTCGCCACGATGCGGGCCTTGCCCCAAATGGACGACGCCCTGCGCAATTTCCTGGGCGTCTTCGACAACGCCAACGCCGCGAACCCGCCGCGCCCGCGCCAATAGTCTGCACCGCGCAGCGTTCAATTGAAGCGGCCGGCCGAGGCAGTTGTCCGTTCGCCCGCCGCAAGCAGCACAGTTGTCAGCTATCAGACTTCGCCTGCGAAGTCGTAACCGACAACCGACAACCGACAACCGACAACCGACAACTGCATGGGAAACGTGCAGCCCTGAAAGGGCGCAACAACATCGTCAAACGAAGGTCTCGGAAAAAAACGTGCAAATGACAACATCACAAACATCGACCGCGATTTTGTTTCGCCCTTTCAGGGCTTTGCCGATGGCGTGTGCCGTTAACCTGGGGCGTTGCCCCAGGCTGAAAATGTTTTGCCCTGACAGGGCGGCCCGCGCCCCGCGAACCTGACAACCGAATGCCCACAACCGACGACTGACAACCCCGTCCGGGCGACAGGGGCCGCCCGGTGTGGTACATTGCGAAGCGGCATCGTTTTTGACCGCGCCCGATGCGGTGGCGATCAGCCTGTTCCGCACGTTCTTGTGTTCTACTTGCCGGGATCGACCTCGCAATGGCTCAATCCATCAGCGAATTGCAGCAGAAGCAAATCCGCCAAGCCGAAGAGTTGTTGTTTTCGGGGCCGCCGCAGTCGGGCTTCGCCCAAGGTCTGTTCTTCGGCCGATTTCGGGCGCAGGCGATCTTGCCGTATCCGCGTCTGGCCGCCGCCGAACGCGCGGCGGGTGACGCGATCGTGGCTGATGTTCGCAAATTTGCCGACGAGCACATCGACGCCGCGGCGATCGACCAGGCAGCCGACATTCCGCCGGCCCTGATTCGCGGGCTGGGCGCGGTGGGGGTGCTGGGCGCCACGATTTCGCGCGAGTACGGGGGGCGGGGGCTGTCGCAGCAGAACTACTGCCGAGTCATGGAAGTCATCGGAGCGCATTGTGCTGCGACGGCGGTGTTCGTCAACGCGCATCATTCGATCGGGCTCAGGGCGTTGCAGTTGTTCGGCACCGACGCGCAGAAGCGGCAATGGCTGCGGCCGCTGGCCAGCGGCGAAAAGCTGGCCGCATTTGCGCTGACCGAACCCGAAGCCGGTTCCGATGCGGCCAACGTGCAGACCCGGGCCGAGCCGTCGAAGGACGGACGCGGCTACATCCTGAACGGCGAGAAGCGGTATATCACGAACGGGGCGATCGCCCAGGTGCTGACCGTCATGGCCCGCACGCCCGACCCGCACGACCCCGATGGCAAAGTGACCGCGTTTCTCGTTACCCCCGACCTGCCCGGGTTTGAAGTGGTCGAAGCTCGCATGCCGAAATGCGGCATTCGCGGTACGGCCACGGCCCGGCTCGCGTTTCACGACATGTTCGTACCACGGGAAAACATCCTCGGCCAGTTGGGCAAAGGGTTGCGTCTGGCGCTGACGGTTCTCGATTTCGGGCGGACGACGTTTGGCGCCAGTTGCACGGGCGCCGCCAAATTCTGCATCGAACGCGCGGTGGCCTATGCCCGCACCCGGCGCCAGTTTGGCAAAACATTGGCTGAATTCGAACTCGTCAAGGGCAAGCTCGCAGCGGCGGCGGCGAACACGTTTGCCATGGAAAGCGCCACATATCACACCGCCGCCCTGATTGACCGCCAGTCTGACGACTACATGCTGGAAACGGCCATGCTCAAAGTCTTCGCCAGCGATGCCTTGTGGACCATCGTCAACGATGCGTTGCAGATTTTCGGCGGGGCCGGGTATTTCTGCGACCAGCCGTTCGAACGGATGATGCGCGACGCGCGGATCAACATGATCGGCGAAGGCGCCAACGATGTGCTGCGTTCGTTCATTGCCATGGTCGGGCTGCGCGGCGTTGGCCTGGAAATGCAAGGCGTGCTGAAAAAACCGTGGAAGGCCGCCACGCTCTGGCGCTGGTCGAACCCGTCAATTCCCGTACCCGACGGTATGTTGCAACCCGCCGCACGGTTGATTTCGACACAAATTGCCCGGTTCGCCCGCGCCTGTCAGCGGGCGGTTTTCCGGTACCGCGAAACCATTCTCGACCAGCAATACGTTCAGGCGCGCCTGGGCGACACCGCGACGGAACTGTTTCTGGCCAGTTGCGTTTACTCGCGGCTGGCGTCGCTGGTCTCGCAACCCGGCCCGCAACCGAACGCAGCCGAGCGCGACATGCAGGCGGGGCTGCTGTATATTCGCCTGGCGCATCGCCGCAATGCTTTGCGGCTCGATGAACTGTTCGCAAACTCTGAAGACGCGGCCCTGAATCGGTTGGCAGATGCACTATGAGCTGCGTGCTGGGCCTGGACATCGGCGGTGCGAACCTCAAGGCGGCCGATGCCGGGCGCCGGGCGGTATCGCGCAACTTTGATTTGTGGCGTGACCCCGGCGGTCTCAGCCGCCGCCTGGCCGGGCTGATCGATGAATTCCCGCCCGCGTCGCTGCTCGCCCTGACGATGACAGCCGAGTTGGCCGACTGTTTTGAAACCCGGGCCGCCGGCGTGGGGTTTGTTCTCGACGCGGTCGCCGAGGCGGCCCGCGGCGCAGCGGTGCGCGTCTGGCAAATCGGCGCCGGTTTCGTGGGCCCCGCCGAAGCCCGCCAACTGCCCATTCAAACGGCTGCCGCAAACTGGCACGCGCTGGCCACGTTCGCGGGGCGATTCGCGCCGCAGCAGTCGGCCCTGCTGATTGACGCCGGTTCGACGACCACCGACATCATTCCGCTGCAAGCGGGCGCCCCGGCCGCGGTGGGGGCCACCGATTGCGAACGGCTGATTTCGGGCGAGCTGGTCTATACGGGGGTCCGGCGGACGCCGATCTGCGCTGTCGCGCCGTCGGTGCTGATTCGCGGTGCGACGTGCCCGGTCGCCGCCGAACTGTTCGCCACGATGCTCGACGTGCATTTGCTGCTCGGCCAGATTGAAGCAGACCCGGAGAATTGCCAGACGGCAAATGGCAAACCGGCCACGGTTGCCGGCGCGCATGACCGGCTGGCCCGTATGCTCTGTTGCGACCGTACGGATCTGTCGCTCGCCGACGCCCGCAACCTGGCGACGCAGCTCGCGCAGGCCCAACGGATGCAGATCCTGCAGGCGCTGATGCAGGTGCTCGCGGCCCGCCGCGAACCGCCAGACGCCGTGGTCGTCTCGGGCGAAGGCGCATTTTTAGCGACTCAGATCGTCCATCGGACGCCGGCGCTGCGCGACCTGCCGCTGATCGACCTGACCGCGCGGCTGTCGCCCGAAATGTCGCGTGCCGCCTGCGCCCATGCCGTGGCTGTACTCGCCGCCGAGCGATATGATGCCTTGATCAACGCTTGAGCGGCGGGCAACGGGTCAACATGCCGGTGCAAACACCGGCGAGGAGCAATTTCACCATGTCGAATGCGGTGCGGGCCGTTGTACTGGGGGCGGGGTATGCCGGTCAGGGACACACCCAGGCGCTGCGGTACGCGGGGGCCGACGTCGTCGGCCTGGCAAGCCGCACCGAGGCGGTCGGGCGCAAGGTTGCGGCGGAATTGGGCATAGCCCGCTACGGCAGCGACTGGCGGCAACTGCTCGACGAGCTTCGGCCCGACGTCGTGGCGATCGGAACGCCCGGCGGTACGCATCGCGAAATGGTCGGCAACGCGCTGGAACGGGGCTGCCACGTGTTCGCCGACAAGCCGTTGGCGACCACCGCCGCCGACTCGCGCACCCTGTATGAGCTTGCCGCGCGGCAACGAGTCAAAACAGCCTACGCGGCAAGCTTTTGTTACCAGCCCCAGGCGCTGTTTGTGCGCGATCTGATTCGCGCAGGAACGATTGGCGAAGTTTACGAAGTCGAATGCCTGTCGCATTTTCACTGGCCGCCGCTGATGCCGTTTGGCTGGCCGCATCGGCTTGACCAGGGCGGCGGCCGCCTGAACAACAACTTCCCGCACAAGCTGGCAATCGTCCAGCGCATCCTGGGGGGCGAATTGCTGGCTTGTATGGGCGAAAGCCGTAATGATCTGAAGCGCG
>JAJXXL010000437.1 GCA_021781115.1 Planctomycetota bacterium | reverse complement strand
ATCGGGGCGATGGCGTTGCTGTTGGCATTGGCATTTACCGTCGCTCGCGTCGGGGGCGATTCGTTCGCCTATCAGGCCCAGGCGGCCGGAACGAAGGCCGACCTCACGGCACACAGCGCGATGATGCAGGAGTGCGCGAAGACCTGCTCAGATTGCCAGCGGGCGTGCGACCTCTGTTCCACCCACTGCGCGAACCTCGTGGCCGATGGCAAGAAGGAACACCTGGCGTGCCTGATGCATTGCCAGGACTGTGCGACCTGCTGTGCCGCTTGCTCGCAAATCTGCGCGCGGGGTGGGCCGCTTGCCGCCGTGATGGCCGATTGTTGTGCGAAATGTTGCGACCAATGCGCTCTGGCGTGCGAAGCATTTCCGAACGACTCGCACGTCAAGGCCTGCGCTGCAGAATGCCGCAAGTGCGAGAAAGCGTGCAAAGCCATGGTCAAGTAAATAGGACGCCGGTCGCTCCTCGCTGCTGGAAGCGAGGCGTGGCCGGGGCGCGGCGTGGTTACAGAAGGACGCAGTCGACCGCGACTCATTCGCAGTGTCGGGCGCTGGGGGCGCCCTGAGCGCGGGAAGGTCGGCTGCGTGTGGTCGAGTCGCATGGGGTCGCGAAATGTGGCGTGCAGGTTGTCGACATGCACGCGCGTTGCCACCGCCTGCAACGCGACGGGGCAGCACGCAGTTCTGCGAGGGTTGCGGCCCTGAATCTTGCACGCGTCCTTGAGGCGGCCGGTGAGCAGTGCATCGGTGCCAACTCCGACATGACCGGTATCGCCGAAGACCGCCGGCGTTTTCAGGCGATTTTCGCCGACCTCGTCCTGCAACGACGGCCCCCGCCGGACGGCGCAGTCTCTCGGTAACCCGGCACGGGTGCGGTCGTGTTCGAAGCTGGCCGGTCGGGCGCGGGGCAGCGCATGAACTCGGTGATCATTTGCGCACCCGCGCCCGCGAAACTCTGCCTCGACGATCAAAGGAAGTCGGGCACGACCTGCCGGTATGGCCCCCGGTGCGCGGCCTGTCGCCCGGCCCTGAAAGAAGTCGCTGGAAACCCACGTGACGTGCCGGTCTGCCCCGCCTGATGTCGCCAGGGAATTTCGTGGCGACTTCTGGCCCGAAATGTTGCCGACCCTGGCACGGCACGACGAAGAAGCAACCGGTGTCTGTGACCCCGTCTGTCGCGACGATTGCCGGTTCCCATTTTCTCCCGAGGCGCACTATACTGCGGTATGGGGCTGTGGAGCCCTGCGATCGCCCGCTCGCAACGCTTTCGACGATCCTGTTTGGCCCCAACCGGCCTGAATCTCGCGCGGGCACGTTTCACTCCGTTCGGTCGATCCGTTTTTTCTCCTTTTTTCTCGGTTGGCCTCCTCGATGTCTGAGCCTGTGCAAATCGCTGTGATTGTTTCAGCGCCCTTCATGGAAAACACGCTGATTGTGCACCGAAAAGGACAACCCGAGTGCGTGATTGTTGACCCGGGATTTGAGCCGTCGAAAATCATTAAATTGCTCGAAACCCGCGGCATGCAGCCGGCCGCCATCCTGCTGACGCACGGGCATGTCGATCATATCGCCGGCAACTTCGCGCTGTGCGAGCGTTTTTGCGACCTGCCGCTCATTGTCGGACGGAATGACGCTCCGTTGCTGGCTGACCCCCTCAAGAATCTGAGCGCGCTGGGCGGGGTGAGCATCACGTCACCGCCCGCCAGCCGGCTCGTCGGCGAGGGCGACGTTGTCGACGCGGCCGGGCTGCAATTTCACGTCCGCGACGTGCCCGGCCACAGCCCCGGCCACGTGGTTTATATTCTTCCCGGTGAAACGCCAATGATCGTCCTTGGCGGCGACGTCTTGTTTCAGGGCAGCATCGGACGGTGCGACTTTCCTGGCGGTGACCAGGAATTGCTTGTACGCGGCATTCGCACGAAGCTGTTTCCACTGCCCGATGACACGCGCGTTTACCCCGGTCATGGCCCGATGACCACGGTCGGCGCCGAACGGCGCACCAACCCGTTTTGCGGCGACCTCGCCGGGCGTTTTGCGCCATGACCGGGCGGTTTGCAGTTCGCGTTGTTTGCCGGCGGTGCGCGGGGCCAGGTTCGTTTTTGTCTGACTGTCAATCAGCGAAGACTTCGGCCCGAAGACCGGCATCTTCGACCTGACGAGCGATGTCGGCCAATTCGGCGTGGGTCAGCGGTTCGACGCAGCTTTCGGCCGGTGGGCGGGCAACCGTATAAACCTGAACCAGCCTCAACTGGCCGCCCGACTGACGAATATCGACCAGGCGCTGGCAGAACGCGGCAATTTCGGCGGGAGGTGGGGCCACCCCGGCGATGCGCATAAACAGACTTTGAATCACCAGCGGCCTGACCCGCGCCGCCTGCGCGATGTTTTCAAGCACCTGCGCAAAGGGCACCTTCGTGCGCTCGACCAGGTGGTAGTAGTCTTCCGTTCCGGCTTCGAGCTTGGCCCAAATCTCCCCGTTATTCGCGTCGAGAATTTCGAGCCCCCGCTGAACAACCGGTCTATGAAACATGCTCGCATTGGTGATCAGCACAAGCTTGACGGCGTCGAGCCCGTGCTGGCGCTTGAGGGTTGCCGCCAAGCTCATGAGCTGATCGAAGTTTCGGTAGGTTGTCGGTTCGCCGTCGCCCGAAAAGGCAATGTCGTTCAGCCGCCGCCGCTCGGGGGGAACAGCCGCA
>JAJXXL010000548.1 GCA_021781115.1 Planctomycetota bacterium | reverse complement strand
GCTCTTACGACCCCGGGTGCCAATGCTGGCCCAGAGCGCCTCAGTGCAGGCGGGCGGAATTATCTCGTCGTTTTTTGCCGCAACCAGCAGCACCCGGCGATTGGCCAGCCGGCGACCGTACGTGACCGGGTCGATCGGCGTAAATTGTTCAAGGAACGAAGCCTTGGTGCCGCCGTCGGCGAGCCATCGCCGACGAAATTCGGCAGCTTCGGCGTGGTCGACCGCCCACACGATTTCGCCCAGGTTGCCGCCAGCCAGATGAATCGCCACGTTTGAAAATTGCGGCTCGACCGCCCCTGCCAGGGCCGACATGATGCCCCCCAGGCTGATCCCCGAAATGCCCAGGCGCCGAGCATCGACTTCGGGGCGGCTGGCGAGCCAAGCCGCCGCCCGCCGGATGTCGAGCACGCCTTGCGTCATGCCGGCGACTGATTCGGCAGGGTCGCGCGTGATCATGCGGCGGGGCGACGATGGGCTGCGGCGCTCGCCGTAATACGGCATTTTGACGAACAGTGCAGCAACGCCATTTTGGGCCAGGTGGTTCGCGATCGTTCGCGACAGCAGGAAATCGCCGCCCAGAATGTGCAGCACGACACACGCGGGGTGCATACCGTTGCCGGCGGGTTGAAAATACTCGGCGTGCACGCGGTTGTTTTCGGGCACGTCGGTGACGATCGGCGAGGGAAAGGTGACCCGGAAGACGCGGGTGGCGGCATGCTGCCGGACAAATCTTGCTTCGAATGGAATCGCATGGTGCGCCAGGCGAAACTTTTCGGGCACCTGCGGCTCGCGATCGGTGGGGTAAAAGTGCGCCTCGCCGCTTGCGGGTACGTCGCAAAATTCGGGGCCGTCGGCCGCGAGCGCGGCGGGTTCCGCAGTGGGTGCATCGGCTGCTGCCGCAGACCAGGCCCCGGCGAACGCCAACAACAGCCCCAGGCTGCGCGCGACGAACTTTGCTTGATGCCGGAGGAGGCTCTGGGGCATGATGCGTGTCGCAACTCGTGAAACGACCCGAAACCTCACCGACGTCAGAACCGGTACTTGCGGTTTTGCGGGCTGAAATCTTCGTCAGTCAAACCGACGTTCAGGCGCAAGTCGCGATAGGTGTATTCTTCGACAAGCACGGGCGGCCCGCCGGGCGCTTTGGGCCAGTCAAACTGTTCGACGCGCACGGGCAGGTTGGTTACCTTGTCGAGATACAGCCGCGTCATGTGAAATCGGAACTGCTGTCGCGGCTGCGGGTGCGAACTTTGAATCGCCTGGCAGGCCACGTCGCCGAGCTTGGCGTTCGGGTACAGTTTAACCTCGATTTCGGCGAACTGAGTTTCGCTTTCCCACTGGGCGGCGATGGTTTCGATCAGGTTGGCAATGCCCACCTTGCTGATCGGGTAGCGGTTTTCGCGCATGGCCTCGGGGCTGTTGGGGGCGAGCTGTACTGTTCCCGCCAGGGCGCTTAGCCCCTTGGGGTCGTGAACCAGCAGCTTGCCGCGATATTCACCTTCGACGAACAGCACCTCGCGTCCCTGTTCGGCGCCCTGATAATCGAAGTAAACGCTGAACGGCTGAGCGCGGCACTTCATGTTCATTGACTGTTCGATCATCCGCCGCCCCACCAGCTCGCGCTTGATGAACGTCGCCGTGTAATCGCGAACCGCCTTGAGTGCGGCCCGGCTTTCGCGGGCAAGATCGAGGGCGGGGGCCAGCGGGTGGTTCGCCGGCGCTTCGGAACTCGCCGTCGGGTCTGAAGCGGTGGCCGTGGGCGCATCCGATTGCTTCTTGCGTTTGGCTTTGGGGGCGGCCTCGACGGTCGCGTGCAGAAGACCGCAGAACACGCAAAAAAACCACCCCGCGCGAATCACGCGAGCGCCAGAACCCGAGCGCAGATTTCTCACGCCTGTGAGCATGGTCACCTCTTCCTTTGCCGGCCGACCAGGTTGAAATGTATCGTCGCATTCCAGCGGCAGGTGCAACCACCGCCGAACCGGCGACCGCGCGAAAGCGGCCGCATTCGCTGGCAATCCTCCAGCGGGCTGGTATCTTGCGTTGCAGAAACCAGCACAGACCCTGTACGTTATCAGAAAATCGGCCTCGGGCAAGTGAACTCTGCCGAGATTGCCGCGTTCAAGCCTGGCATGTGATGCGTATGACCGAACCCCAAACGCCTGAAATCTCACTGATTCCGCCGCTGACGCGCGACCCCGCGTTCTGGGGAATGACCGCGGCGCAATTTCTGGGCGCATTCAATGACAACATCCTCAAGGAGGTTGTGCTGCTGCTCTGCTCGGCGAACAAAGCCCTCACGACGGGGGCGCGCGATGACCAACCGCTGGCGATGGCGCTGTTTGCCTTGCCGTTCGTGCTGTTTTCGGGCGTTGCCGGGTTTCTTTCCGATCGCCACAGCAAGCGCACGGTCGTGGTACTGTGCAAGCTGGCCGAAATCGTCATCGTCTTGCTGGCGGTCGGTTCGCTGATGTCGGGCTATTTTCCGGCCACGCTGGCGGTGCTGTTTCTGATGGGCACGCACAGCGCCTTCTTCGGGCCGTCAAAATACGGCATACTGCCCGAACTCGTCCGCGAGCGAGACCTTCCCCCCGCCAATGGCATGTTTCTGATGACCACGTTCATCGGCATCATTTTCGGAACTGCCGCCGCCGGGCACCTGATGGCGTTTATTCCCGGGCGGCTCGAATGGGTCGCCCTGGCTTTCGCGGGTACGGCCACGCTCGGGCTGACCGCGTCGCTGTTCGTTCGCAAAACGCCCGTCGCGCGGCGCGAGCTGGCGTTTCTGTTTTCCGACCTGGCAATCGATGGCGAAACGGTGCACCTGATTCTTCACGACCGGCAGTTGTTCAAGGCGCTGGTCATGTCGTCGTTGTTCTGGCTCGTTGGCGGAATCGTCCAACCGGCCGTCAACGCCTTTGGCGAGCGGCAATTGCAGGTGGGGCATGAAAGCACGAGTTGGATGGTGGCGTGCCTGGGAATCGGCATTGCCAGCGGCTGCATGTTCGCGGGCATCAGGTCACGCAACCGCAGTGGTTCGCATTTGATCACGTGGGGCGCGTGGGGCATCGTGGCCTGCCTGGGGCTGCTGTGGCTGCTGGGCATGTCGCCGCTCGCCACCGGGCAGGTCGTGTGGTGTTCGCGAATCGGGCTGGCCGCCCTGGGTGGTTTCGCCGGGCTGTTTTCGGTGCCGTTGCAGGTGTTCATTCAGGCTCGCCCGCCCGCCGCGCAAAAGGGCCGCGTCATTGGGGCAATGAACCTGACGAACTGGGTCGCCATTCTGCTGGCGGCGGGTTTACAAGGGGCATTCAATGCGGTGATCGACCAGTTTCACCTGCCGATCAGCACGGTGTTCGCCGCCACGGCCCTGCTGATTCTTCCCGCCGCCCTGTTGTACACTCCGCCCGAAATGTCTCTGAAATGACTGGCCTACAGGCCGATCAACAGCGCTTCACGCGGGTTGGAAAAGAGCGCATCGAGATCAGCCACCGATGTCGCTGGCGGCTGAACGCTCGAATCGTCAGCCGGGGCCGCAGGCGCTGAACTCGACTCAATGCTGGTCGAGCCTGTCGCGATATTGGTCGTGGGGGGCCCGACTGCGGCGCCCACCCCGTTGTTGACGGCCACCGCCAATGCTGACGCCGCGCCGGTGCTAACTGAAGGCGTCGTCGATGCGGACGGCGCGGCGGGTATCGTCGCCGCAGTTTCGGCCGCAGTCACGGCGGGCGAAATCGCCGGGGTTGTACCAGAATCGGCGAACCCGAAACCCAGGCTGGTTTGCGGCAGCCAGACCGTGGGAAAGTTCTGCGCGAGCGAATTCCGTTCAAAGACGCTGGATGTGTACAGGTGCTCGCCGCTGATCGTGTTGTACAGCATGAAGATTTCGGTCGACCCTGGCACGGCGGTCGGGTACAGAAAACCTTCGTTGTGTTCGGCCTGCCAACCGATCGAAAGCAGGAACGAAATCTCAGCAGCGCTGCTTGTCAGATAATGCTGGCCGTTGTTGGGGTTGTACGCCCGCAAAATTGGAAGTTCGCCGGGGCTCTGGTTGCTCGTGACGTCAAAGCCGGGCACGCCGGTGGTTTCGTCCTTCCAACCGGCGGCCAACACGTTCAGAAACTCAGACTGCGACGTCGTGAAGAAATGCAGCCCCGTATTGGGGTTGTACGTGCGCGTCATGCGGACCAGGATTTGCGTCACGGCCGGTGCCAGCGTTTCCATCTGGCTGTAACTGACGGTTTTCGCGTTCGTGAACGTAAACGTGCCCGCAAACCCACTCGCCGGGGTGGGACTGATCGGGGTTTGCGATTCACCGGTAATGCCCGCGAGATTCAATGCCAGCGTGTCGCCGGGCGCAGTGGGCGGTGCAGGCGCCCCGCCGTCGATGGTGATTGCCATCGTGGCCGACGGGCTGACGTTAAACGTATCGCTGCCGGGGCCTCCGTTGACAGTCAGCGATGTCAGCGACGACGTGTACGTTACCGTTTGGGCCACGCTGCCCGACACAACCGTTTGCGTCGGCGAGATGTTGAACGTGCTGCCGGCGGTCGGGCCGGTGAGCACGGCCGTGGCGGTTCCTACGCCGCTGTTGCTGATGCTGACCGGTTGCCCCAGGCTGCCCAGCACGATGTTGTAGGTATTATCGCCACCCATTCCATCGAGCGTTACCGGAGAACCACCGGTGACATTCACGTTGATGACATCGGCATATGCCCCACCATGCACAACCACCGCTGAGCCGGAGACATTGGCGTTCAGCGTAATTATTGCGCCCGTCTGGCTGGCTGCAATGCCGGTTCCTGTCAGCGTTGTGGCGCCACTCGACGTGATGGGGCCATTCACGGTTAACGCACTGGCAGCCGTGATACTGACGGCCGATGGCCCGGCGTTTTGTGCGACGGTCGGTGGCTCAAGCGGCGGGCCGATGGGCCCGGTCACGTCAATGGCCCCACTGCCCACGACAATGACCTGGCCCGGCGCAACCTGGGTCACACCATAAATCGTCAAGCTGGAGACGGCATCGGTCAGGTTCACATCGCCGCTGGAATTATTTGTCGCGGTCCAGCTCGCGATGAAGTTCGCCCCAATCAGCGTCGTGCCGGTGTTCGACGTCGAGACGAGTTGGGCGGTTGTCACCGCGCCCCCCGTCTGACTGATCGCGCCCGCCGTCGCCGTCAACAACGCCGAGCCGGTTCCACCCGTCGTCAGGTTCGCGGCCAGCGTTAATGCGGTGGACGCAGCCAGAGTAATGTTGCCGTTGCCGCCCGTCGAAATCGCACCGGCCCCCTGGATTGCTCCATTCGCATTCACAATGCTGACCGCCCCGCCGCCGGACTCGGTAACCGATGAAACCGTCAATGTTGCCGTCGGCGCGGGGGCGTCGTGCAGGCTGATTCCATTGACCGAGTTGTCGGTCGCCGTGAATGTCGCGACGCTGTTGTTGCCGCCCAAGTTTGTTCCGCCGCTCGAACTCGTGTTCAAGGTCCCGCCGGTGCTCAGGCTGCCCGAGGCGGCATTTTCGCTGATGCCACCGGCCGAGTTCAGCGTGATGCCGCCGTTGGCCGCGACCGCCGCATTCACGGCGATGACCGCGGCCGCGATGTTCAGGCTGTTCGTTGCCGGCGCGGCATTGTTGAGCGCCAGAGCGCCGGCGATCGTCACGCCCGCCGCGGGGCCTGCGTGAATCGTCAGGTCGGAATGCAGGTTTTGGGTATTGATCGAAAGCGAGTCGGTGACGCCCGACGCATTGATCGAAAGCAAGCCGGCAGGGTTCGCGAAAGTCGTCGTTTCGAAGGCCGGCGTGCCATTGGAGCTGAACAACCTGATTAACCCGCCGCTCTGGTCGCCGAGGTTGGTTCCGTCTGCCCCGGCCGGCAGGTTGAGCACGACATTGGCAGCCGTGCCGGTGTTGCTGATCGGCGACAGCCCAGTATAAGTAATCGTATTGGTCGACGAATTGGCGACGTTGGCCAAATGCACGTTTCCGCTGGAGCCTGTGCTGAAATTGTACGTCTCTGTCGAAAACGCACCACCAGTAATGGCCAGCGTGCCCGTACCGCCGCCGTTGAACGTCACGCCACCCGAGAATCCAATAAAACCACTGCTGTAATCGAGCGTGAGCGTATTGGCCCCTGAGCCATTGACCGTCACGCCTGTCACGTTGGCCGCGGGCAATGCGGCAACCACCGTCCCCCCAACCGACAAATTGAGGTTCGAGCCCGATATGGACAACGCCGAATTGCCGCCCGAACCGGCATTGATGACGACCGGCCCCAGCGCCAGGGGCGTTCCGGCAATGGTCACGACATTGGCAATTCCGGTGTAGTTGACTTGCGCGTCGCCCGGCGCGGAGAAATTGCCCGAATCGGAAGTGATTGTGGTTTGTACCGGGTTGGCGACATTTACGAGGTTCATGACCAGCGTGTCGCCGCCGGGGTTCGAGGTCGGTCCGTTGCCGACCACCGCGACGACCGGGCCGCCCGCCACGAGTGAGATGTTAAACGTATCGGCGGCGTTGTTCCCCGCCAGCTCGAGATTGGTCACACCCGAATCGCTGATCGCTTGCAGGCCGCTGACGTCGAAGCCGCCGCCAAAGGCGTCGAACGCAATGTTGCCAGCGCCGGTCGTCAGCACAACATTCGTTGTTCCGACAATCGTGCCGCCATTCGTATTGCCCGAACTTTGTACATCGGTCAGGTTCAGCACCCCGAGCCCGCTGGCGTTAAGCGCCTTGTTCGCCCCGGTAATGGCCAGGCCTTGTACCGTGACGATATTGCCCGCGCCCGAAATCGTAATACCATCAATCGCCGAGCTTGTCGCATGGATTGTGGTGAAGCCCGAACCCGCGCCGATCAGGCTGATCGCCTGGGTGATGGAAACATTTTCCGTATAGGACCCGGCATCGACTTCCACGACTTCGCCGCCAACGGCCGCGGCAACGGCCGCGCCGATGGAACCGAAAGCGTTTGTTCCATAAATCAGGTTTGCCACCGGGCCGGTTGCGCTGAATGCCGTCCCCGCGGTGGGGTTCCATGTGACGGTGTCGCCGTTCACGGGTGCGCCGGGGTGGGTCGCGTCGGTGAATTTCGTGGGGCTTTCGACATACAGGGTAATAAACGCCACAGCACCAATGTCCAGCTTGCCATTCACGATGCGTGCCAAGCCGCGCTGGTCGGTCGCGGGGGTCGGGTAGGACGAAGAGCCGAGCGTGGAATTGGGCGCAACATCGCCCGCGGCTATCGCGGGGCTGCCCGGCAGCAGCGCCACGGTATTCGTTGGACCGCCATTTGCCGCCGGTGTAAGAACGCCTGCCAGGTTTGCCAAGCCGAGCGCACCGGCGGCGTCGGTTCCTGCGATCAGGTTTCCGGCAAGCGGCGCGGCCTGCGAACCGAAGCCGGTCGCGTCGCCGACCAGCCCGATCAAGTTATGGTCGGTGACGGCGAACGCACCGGCGACATCGGGATCCGAATTGCCCGCGCTGTTGGCGGCGACAATCGTATTCACCAGATTGGCAATGCCGCCGGTCCCGTTGAAGAACCCGCCACCTTTCGTGGCCGCGTTTCCAGCGAGGGTGCTGTTGGTCAGAATGAAGGCGCTGCCACTGTTATTGACGCCACCGCCATTGACCGCCGAATTGCCGGAAAACGTGCTGTTGACGACGTCAGCCGTGCCGATGCTGTCGAGCCCGCCTCCTGCGATCGATGAGGTATTGCTTGTAAATGTACTGGTCATTACCGACAGAATTCCGGCGGCGTCGTTGAAGATGCCGCCCCCAGTCGCGGCGGAATTGCCGGACAGCGTGACGCTGGTTAGAGAAAGTGTTCCGGCGGTGTAGATCCCGCCGCCGGCATTAGCGCCGATAATGGGGCTGGAGACCGTTGCCGGGGCGACGCCGCCCTGAATCGTCAGCCCCGACATAGTCACATTCGTGCCGGCATCGACCTGAAAGATCCGAAACGGGCTGGTCGCTTCGCTCGTGGCATCGCCCTGAATCGTCACCGTACCGGTTACCGGCCCCACGATGGCGATGTTCTTGGCGATTTCCAACTGACCACTCGTCAGATCGACGAGAGATACCGTCGAGGCAAACACGACCGTCGAGCCGGCCGTCGCCGCCGCAAGCACCTGCCTCAAACTTCCCGGGCCCGAGTCGGCACCGTTTGTTACAGTCTCAATGACGGGGGGCAATTGAAATGCGCCCGTGTCTCGGGTCGGAGTATCGGGCGGCTGGCCGCGCTGGTCGGTGGCAGGGGCTGCGTAGCTTGCCAGGCTGGCAGGGGGGCTCTCGCCACTCAGGCTGGCCGTGCCGGAATGCAGTGCAGGGCTGCCCGGCACCAGGGCGAGCGTTTGCGTCGGGCCGCCGTTGGCAGTCAATGCCGCCAAGCCCAGTGTATTGAAACTGTCGCTGTTTTCAATGACGTTGTTGTAGGCCCCGGCGCCGGTAAAGCCCGAGGCGTCGCCCGTTTCGCCGATCAGGTTGTGGCTCGTGAAATTGAAACTGCCAGCGACGTCAGGGTCGCTGCCCGACGTGGTGAAGCTGTTTCCGGCAATAATGGAATTGACAACATACGCCGCATTGCCACTGAACACGCCCCCGCCCTGCGCGGCCGTATTGCCGGCAACGGTGCTGTCGGCCAGCGTGAGTGTTCCGGCCGAGTCGTTAAAGATGCCGCCCCCCAGGCCATTGGAGGATGTTGTATTTCCTGAGAGCGTGCTCGATTCGATATTCAGCGTGCCGTCGGTGTAAATCGCCCCGCCGAACAACCCTGAATTGCCGCCAGAAAACGTTGAACCCGAGATCGTCGCGGTTCCCTGGTTCGACAGGCCGCCGCCCAGGCCGGCGGCTGACGTGTTTCCGGTGAAAGTACTGTTCGTTACCGAGAGCACGCCGGATGCGTCGTTGAACACGCCGCCCCCACCTGCCGACGCGGTACCACCCGTTATCACATCGCCGGAAATGTTCAGCGTGCCCTCATTCAGGACGATTCCGCCTTCACCCGCGGCCAGGATCGCCCCCGATGCCGTGGCGGGCGCCTGGCCGCCGCTGATTGTCAGGCTGGTAATTGACAGTGTCACGCCCGAGTCGACTTGAAAGATGCGAAACGGGTTGCTGGCTTCGTCGGTCGCGTCGCCCTGAATGGTAACCTGAGACGCCTGGCCCAATTGAATCGTGAGGTTCTTATTGATTTCGAGCTGGCCACCAGCAGCGAATTTCAGATCGACCGTGGTGACTCCCGAAGCAAACTGAATTGTGTCGCCGGCCGAGGCGGCGGCGATCGCCTGCCGCAATTCGCCCTGCGAGCCGTCGTCGGCGCCGCTGTTCACCGTAATGGTTGCCAGCAGCAGGCGTTGTTCGAGGATTTCGGCGGCCTGGCCGATGCGCGCACCGCAAACCGAGGCGCGGGCCCGCGCTCGCCGTTTTCCGGCGGAAGCCGCCCGGCCGGCAAACACGGCCCGCCAGGCCGTGTAGGGAAACACGCGAACCCAAGGTACAATCAGCATGAACAGCCGCCCTGATGCCAACCATGCCGTCGTCGACGGCGCACAAGCATTGTCGATCCTTGCAATTGAGGCTCTGCGTCCCGTCTGGAGCACTGAAACAGGGTGCGTGGTGTAAGTCTCTACCCAGTTATGCGTTGCCGCTGCCTGTGAGCAATGGCGCTTTCACGAGGAGCGGGGCGGCCCTCCCCCGTTAAGCATTCACTGTACCACCCCTGCCACCCTGTCGCTATATTTTTTATGAAAATCCGACGGCTCTCGCCGAAAGTTCATCCAACGCATTTTTCGCAAGGCGCACGATGCTGATCGTCGATTCCCAAATTCAGATTCCCGTGGCGGAGTTTCAATTTGCATTCGCACGCAGCGCAGGGCCGGGCGGGCAGAATGTGAACAAGGTGAACAGCAAAGCCACGCTCCGCTGGCCCGTCGCCCGCAGCCCCAGCCTGCCCGAACCGGTGCGGCTGCGGTTCCTTGCCCGATTTGCCAAGCGACTGACAGCCGAAGGCGAGCTGTTGATCTCCAGCCAGCGCTATCGCGAACAGAGCCGAAACATTGCCGACTGCCTGGAAAAACTGCGGGAAATGGTGCTGGCCGCCGCAGTCAAACCGACCCTGCGGCGGCCGACAAAACCCACCGCCAGCTCGCGCCGCAGACGCACCGAAACCAAGCGCAAGACCTCGCAAAAGAAGCAGGCCCGGCGGCCACCGGAAGCCGAATAACCCACCGGTGGGTCTATGCCAGTCGTTCAATCACGACGATCGTCCGGCGCGGAGCCACGCAAATCGCCCGACGAGAGCGCCGCGCAACGCGGTTCTACTTCGCGACCAGTTCTTCCACCAACCGCGTCACATCCTCGTACGTGAAGGCGTCGTCTTCTGATTTAATGTCGGAATTGTCGAACCGCTTGACGAGTTTGCCGTCGCGGCCGTAAACGTATACGGCAGGTATGGCGGGCAGGTCCATCTGTTCGAACAGATCGTCTGAGGGAACATTCGACAGCACGTTGTCGAACGTCGCGCCCTGCTTTTCCAGAAACCCCAGCACCCGCGCGCGATACGATTCTGGCGGCTTCGATTTGATGCCCGCATAGTCGCAACTCATGGAAATGCACACCACCGACTTTCCGCCGTATTTGCGGTGCAGCTTGACCAGATGCGGAAACTCCTTCACGCACGGTTCGCAGGAAGTCGACCAGGCGTCGAGAACAACGACTTGACCACGGTGCCGCCCCACCAGTTCCTGCGTCTGCTTCCAGTCGAGGATTTGCAGTGCCACTTTCGGCTTGTCAGCGGGTTCGTCGGCGACGACGCACACGCCGGCCCAGGCGGTAAGAACAAACATCGCGGCGGCGGGGGCGGCCAAACTGTACCGCAACATGGGAGCTGGTCCTTTCGTAGGGAGCGATCGTTTGCGGCAAACCGCCCGGGCTGGCGCTGGCCGGCAATCCTCTGCACCCGGTCAGCGCTCGATTTTGATCACCCCCGCGGTA
>JAJXXL010000456.1 GCA_021781115.1 Planctomycetota bacterium | reverse complement strand
GCGGCTCGCCCCGGCCGGGGCGGGCGAAGAACAGCTTCTCTGGCATGTTCCGGGTACGCAGTACCCCGACGCCGAAACGTCGCTCGCTGTTAATGAAGGACAGGTTTACGCCGGCCTGGGGCTGGGTGGACGCGCCCTGTGCGTGCTCGACGCCGCCAGCGGCCGCGAACTCCGCCGCACTCCCACGCCGTACCCCGTGTTCGGCCCGCCGTGCATCGTCGGCGACAAACTGTATTTTGGCATGGGCAATGGCGACTACGTGCACACGGCCGAAGAAGTTCGCACCGCGCAACTTGAGCGGCAACGGCAGCGGGGGGCGAGCGATGACGAACTCGAAAAACTTGAAATGGAACTGGCGCCGGGCGGGGCCGTGTGGTGCATCGACCTGCCGACGGGGCACATTGACTGGAAATTTCCGGTCGACCGGGCCGTCGTCGGCGCGGTCGCCGCCGGCGCGGAAACATTGTACTTCGGTTCACAAGACGGGCATCTGTACGCCCTGGATCTCAATGGTAAACTCCTCGCGAACTGGAACGCCGGCGCGCCACTCGTCACCTCGCCTGCGCTCACCAATACGCATGTCTATTGCGTGTCGAGTGCCGGCGTCTTGTTCGGTCTTGACCGCCAGACGCTCGAACCGGTTTGGGAATTTCGTCTGGGCACGACCCCCTTGTTCCTTAGTTCGCCCAGTGTTGCCGACGGCCGCATTTATGTCGGCACTCAAAGCGATGGGTTCCTGTGCGTCGGCGAACCGGGCACGCCCGAAATCGAGGAGTGGCCAGGCCGGCTTGGCGGGCCGGGCGCGGCGGGCGTGCTCGATGGCTCGCCCATTGCCGATCAACCCCGTATGGTGTGGCGATTACCGGCGGAAGGCTCGGCCATCACTGCGCCGCTGCACGTCACCGGGCCGCCGGCGTATTACGAATCGCGGCTGCTGGCGCCCACTGCGACGCCCGACTTCACCGGGCTCGCCTGCTGGCAATTAGACCGTCCGGCGTCCGAAGCGCCGAAACTCGCCTGGCGGGTGGCGACACGCAACCGGGTGTATCAGTCGCCAGCGGCCGCGATGACCTGGGCATTTTGCGTCGATGGCCGCCCCGGCGACGCATTGCGCAACCTGCATTGCCTCGCATTGCATGGCGATGATGCCCAACGCGAAATCAAACGGGTATCCATCGCGAGCGATGCCTCGGGCGCATTCGTCGTCACCGGCTCCATGGTTTACGTTCAAGACCGGGCGGGGTGGTTGTCGAGTTTCGACGCCAGGGAGGATATGCGTCCGAACTGGAGCAAGCCGATCGGGCATTTGACGCACGCGCCCTGCATCGGCGAGGCAATAATCGTGGTCGCGGTTGATCAGCCGCGCGTGCTCGTGGCCCTCGACGGTCTGACGGGCGATGAATTGTGGCGTGTGCCTCTTGCCGACGAGTTGCGAACTTCTCCCACCGTCGGCAAGAACGTGATTTTCCTGGGGACAGCCGCCGGCCTCGAAGCCCGTTCGCTCGTATCGGGCCAACCATTGCCGGGCTGGCACGTAACGCCCGGCGGCGTTTCTGGCGATTTCGCCCTGCGCCCGCAAATCGCTGCCTATATCAATGACCAGGCCGAACTCGTCGTCGTCAGCCGTGAAACGGGCGTGGTACTCTCGCGTTCGCCGGGGGCGATGCGCGGCGGGGCGCCGCTGATCAGTCGCAACACGGCACTCTTCGCGGGGCCGGCGGGCCTGATGCAGCTCGCCTTGGGCCGCGCCGACGCCGAACCCGTCGCGTGGGCCGCCGCCCAGGGCGATCCATCGCCAGATTCCTGGCTGATTCTCGCGAATTCCCGCGTGTTTTGGGCCGGCTCGGGCGGGCTGGCCTGTTGGGGGCCGGGGCCATGAACCGCTGGGTCTACCATTTTTCCGACCCCTTGCCCCCGGGGGGCGATCGTCCGCGGGATCTGCTGGGCGGCAAGGGCGAAAGTCTCAGAGAATTGACCCAGGCGGGCT
The DNA here is from genome assembly GCA_021781115.1 of Planctomycetota bacterium. GTDB lineage: Bacteria > Planctomycetota > Planctomycetia > Planctomycetales > Planctomycetaceae > JAJXXL01. The sequence continues at coordinate 716 of JAJXXL010000456.1, read as the reverse complement.
GGAATGTGCCGCCCGGCTTCACGATTTCGACCGCCGCTTGCCGCGACTATTTTCATCGTGACCGGGTTTGGCCAGCGGGGTTGGCCGACGAAGTGCGAGACAACCTCGCGCGGCTCGAACGCGAAACCGGGCGCAGGCTGGGCCGCGGCGCGCAGCCGCTGCTGGTGTCGGTGCGCAGCGGGGCGGCGGTCTCGATGCCCGGCATGATGGATACCCTGCTGAATTGCGGTCTGACGCCCGAGCTGGCGGGGGAGGTCACCGACCCCGCCGCGTTTTGGAACGTCTACCGCCAGTTTGTCGCGGCGTTTTCGCGGGTTGTCGCCGGCCTGGACGACGCGCTGGCCAACGGCGAGGCCGGGGGCGCTGCGCCGCCGCAGGGCGACGACCGTACCGCCGTCTTTGACCTGATGCAGGCGTTTGAACGCCGCACCGGGCGGGCGTTTCCCACCGATCCGTGGAGCGTGCTTGAACAATCGATTGCCGCCGTGTTCGAATCGTGGCACAACGCGCGGGCTGTGGCGTATCGGCGGCGGCATGACCTGACGGGATTAGCCGGTACCGCCGTCACGGTGCAGGCGATGTTTCCCGCACAGGTTTCGGGCGTACTGTTCACGCAGGATCCCCAGGCCCGCGACGCCGGGCGCATCGTCATTGATGCCTCGCCGGGCCTGGGCGAAGCGGTCGTTTCGGGCGAGGTCACTCCCGATCACTACTCG
>JAJXXL010000197.1 GCA_021781115.1 Planctomycetota bacterium | reverse complement strand
ATGACAAACCTTGCCAAGGGGTTGCTGTTTGGCACCGTGATGGCGCTTGTTCCCGTGGCCGGGTTTCTCTTGTGGAATGCCGACTGGCGGCGGATTTCTTTTTATTTCTGGTGCTGGGGCTGGCTGGCCTTTGTGGTCATTGCCGCCGCCTGGCCGATCGCCGCTTGCCTGCGGTTTCCTGATGTGCCTGATCTGTGGCTGTTTGACCACAAGGGGCGGCTCGACGGCGCGTATCAAGCCATTTCGCAGCCGATCTGGTATTACCTCAAGGTGCTGCCCGGCGAAATTGCTCCGTGGACAATCGTCGTTCCCTTCGGCCTGGCAATGACCGCGCGGGCGGCGGTGCGGCAGCGATACTCGCCCGAACGATTTCTGTGGTGCTGGGCGTTGATGACACCTGCCGTCTTTTCAATTCCTTCGGGCAAGCATCATCATTATCTCCTGCACTGCCTGGCGCCCTGGGCTGTCATCGCGGCGATTGCGCTGGTCAGGTTGCGCGAAAAAATCCTCGCTTGGCCTGCCCGCCTGCGCAACCCGTTCAACAGCCTGGCCACGCTGGCGTTGCCAGGCGTGGTCGCGCTGTGGCTGCTGCGGGCGAAGATCCCCGGCCCGCCGGGGTTCGTCAGCCTGCTGGCCGTCGTCTGGACGGTGACCGTCGTGGGGCTGTCCTGGGCGGTCGCCCATCGAAACATTCGCATCGCGGGCGGCACGCTGTTTGGCGTCGTCGCATGCGGCTACTGCGTTGGGCATTACTGCGCCGGCGCGTTTTTTGACCAGTGTCGCGACGACACCGCGTTTTTGCTCGAAGTCCGCCGCCTGATCACCCCCGACCGGCAATTGGTGGTGAACACCCAGACCGGGTCGCTCGACGAATTTCGCACGTTGTTTTACCTCGACGAACGCACGATTCCGCTGCACAACCTGTCCTTTCTTGCCGATAACCGCCTGCCCGCCGAAGATGTGTACGTGATTTCGCGGTTCAGGGATCTGCCGGAAATCGCTCGTTTTGGAGGCACATCGGTCGTTTTGCAAAGCCGCCGCACACGCCGCGAATCGTCGCCGGGCGATCGCTGGACTCTGTTTCATTTGCAATACACCGCCAACCAGCCCCGGTATTCGAGTCGCGGCGTGCGTGTTTCGCCCATGCAGGCGGCGCAGCGTGCACCCGGCCCGCACCTGGGCCCGATTCGCATCGCGAAGGTCGCCCCCCGCGATGCCGGAAGCTGACGTCTTATGCCAGTCGTTGCCCAAGGTTCGGCGTCGCGCACGCAGCGGCTGATCGTCGTGATGGCACTCGGAGCCGCCGTTGCGGCCGCCCTGTTTCTTGGCAATGGAGCCGACCGTGTTTCGAGCGGGCCAGCCAGCGGTCGGGCCATGAATGACGTCTCGCGATCGCAACCGACCTCGGCACGGACCCTGCGGATCGGCACTTGGAACATTCACAGCGGCGTCGGTCGCGACGGCCGCTACGATTTGCAACGTATCGCCAAGTGTCTCGACGGGCTCGATTTTGTGGCTTTGAATGAGGTGCGGGGTCTGGCGGCGGGGTCGGCCAACAATCAGGCGGCCGCGCTCGGTGCAACCCTGCAACAGGCTTGGTTATTTGCACCCTCTGAACGGCAATGGTGGCACGATCATTTCGGAAATGCGGCTTTGACGGATTTGCCCATTTCGGCATGGTTGCGAATCCCGCTGCCCTGCTCGCAGGGAAAGGGCTACCGCAACGCGCTGCTCATGACTGTCGAAACGGCCGGTGCCCCGGTACGCGTGCTCGCAACGCACCTCGACCGCTCGCATGACCGGGCCGTGCAACTTGCGGCGGTGAGCGACCTGTTTCTGGCGCTGGCCGAACCGTGTGTGCTCTTGGGCGACCTGAACACCACGTCCGACGACGCGCAAATCCAGCGGTTGCGGTGTGCGCCTGGCGTCGAAGACCCGTTTGCGGCGCGGCTTGGAGGCAATGACGAATTTCGAATCGACTGGATCCTGACTCGCGGCCTGCATTCTGTACGCTGCGATATCGAAGATCGCGGCGCGTCGGACCACCCGCTGCTCTGGGCCGAACTGAAAATTAGCGAACCGTACCCGCTGTCGCCCCGGCACGCCACGCGGGCCAAGCCGGATCGCGTGCGCTGAAATTCGCTGCTCACCACCAGTCGAAAACGCGGGACGTCCGGCAAACCGCATTTTGGCGGCAGGCGATCTTTGTCGGCAGACTGCAACCGGGCATTCCGCGAAACAATTCAAAAAACTCAAACGGCTCGCTTGTCGAACGCTGACAAACCAATAGAATACGCATACGCGCGAATGTTCGAGGTGTTTCGCCACCCCGACCATGCCGCCGTGATGCCGGTCGAAGTTGGCGAATCAATGAGGCCGCGCCCCGCCCCTATAGCTCAATTGGCAGAGCAAGTGACTCTTAATCACTAGGTTCAAGGTTCGAGTCCTTGTGGGGGCAATTCATTGTCTTGCAACAAGTTGCGTCGAATTGCAAACCCCTGAATTTCAGGGGTTTCTTCGTTAGGGAATTGTCCGTTTGTACACAAGCTGCACTCCCTGCAAGCAGTGCGCGCGTCGGAATGCGCGTGGCCTCTTGTGTGGCCTGGGCAAAGTGATCGTCGGTCACTTGCCGGGAGTGCCGTTCGGCAACTTCGTGCGTGTGGCCCAGCCAGCCGGTTGCTATGTGTGAGGGGTAATCGTCCGC
>JAJXXL010000037.1 GCA_021781115.1 Planctomycetota bacterium | reverse complement strand
CCGCGCCGGGAAATGTGTCGCCGCCTTGCCCGTCGTCATGACCGAACGGGCGTTCCTCCTGGTGCGGGGGCAAAGTCAACGGTGCAACGGCGCGTGGCCGACTTGCAAACCGCTCACGAAATAACGTCGCGCCATGCAGGTCGCAAAGGCGTACTTTACCACGAGGAATTGATCATGCCTGAACGGATGTTGTTATCGCGCGGGTTGTACGCTGCGTTTTGGGGCGTGTTGCACCTCCGTGCATCAGCCGCATCACACGTCGCGCTCATCGCCGTCTGGGCCACATTGAGCCTGACCGGCGTGGCCACCCACGCCGACGACGCCGGTTTTGTCCCGTTCTGGAACGGCAAAGACTTCGCCGGCTGGACAAAAGTTGGCGGCGGCGCCACGTATCGCGTCGAAGGCTCCGAAATCGTCGGCGAAGTCGGCCCCGGCCCCAATACCTTTTTGCGAACGGACAATACCTACGGCAATTTCGTTTTCAAGGTCGAAGTGAAACTCGACATTCCGGGCAACTCGGGACTCCAGTTTCGCAGCCATCAGAAAAACGGCACCGGCCAGGTGTTTGGCTATCAATGTGAAATCGACCCCTCGCCACGCGCCTGGTCTGCCGGTATTTACGATGAGGGCCGCCGCGGGTGGCTGTTTCCGCTCGCCGAATTGCCCGATGCCCAAAAGGCGTACCGCGCCGGCGAATGGAACCAGTTTGTCATTTCGGCCAATGGACCAGTTCTTCAAACTTCGCTGAACGGAATTCCCTGCGCCGACCTGATCGATACCGCCGACCTGGAAGGCTTCATCGCCCTGCAGGTGCACGCCGGCAAGGAGGGCCGCATTCGCTGGCGAAACCTGCTGTTCCAGGACCTGGGCGTCAGCACCTGGCAGCCGATGTGGGACGGCAAAACCTTCGACGGATGGAACAAAAGCGGTGGAGGCGACTGGAAAATCGAAGAGGGCGCGATCCATGGCACATCGGTCAAAACCGAAAAACGCCACGGCCACCTGTTCGCAAACAGCGATTACAGCGACTTCGCGATTCGACTCAAGTACTTCGCCAGACAGGGCAACAGCGGCCTCTATTTTCGCGTCGAGCAAGTTGCCGGCGACCTGGGCGTTGCCGGCTTGCAGGCCGAAATTGATCCCGACAAAGACGCCGGCGGCCTGTACGAAACCGCCGGTCGCGGCTGGATCGTACACCCCACGCTCGACCAGGTCAAAAAGTGGTATAAGCCCAATCAGTGGAATGAAATGTCAGTCGTGGCCCTCGACCGGCGCATTGTCGTGCACCTGAATGGCCACCAGACCGCCGATGTGAAAAATGACCCCGGCCGAACCAAAGGTCGCATCGCTTTGCAGCTTCACGGCGGGGCCGACATGGACGTGCAATTCAAAGACATCGAAATCCTGCCCCTGACGCCCGCAGCAACCAACGGAAACCCCGCCACGTCACTCTGACACATGCCGACCTGCAGCGTCAGCCGCCGCGCAACGCACCCGTGACATGCACTTGTGCATGACGAACGCCTCACACCCATCATCCCTCCGGGCGCGTCCTGTCGGTCTCCACGCGCTCCCAGGCGATGCGCCGCTGGCGGGCAGTTGAGAGACGACCGCCGGAGTGCTTGCCCCAAACGAGCATGAGGCCACCCCTGAATGGCACTTGAAACACTACAAATGCTTCTGCGAAAGCCACTTATGTCGTCGCCGCAGTACGGGAATATACACGTCCACGAGCGAGCCAAATTCAGCGGCACGCACAATCTCGAATGGACGCATCCGCAGCGTATTTTGCGGCGCTTCAAGACCCGACATTGAAATCACCGCAACACACTGCCTTGCATTCAGTTCCGGCATTTCAAGTGCCATTCATGGGTGGCCCCATACGTTGTACGTTTACGTTCACGGATCGGCCAGATTCACGCCGACAGCAAGCCAGTCGCCGCCATCGCGCGTATGGTAGGGCTGACGAGGAGGACGACGTACAAGTTGATCAGGGGGCAGGCGGTGGCGAGTTGCGGCGGGATAAGCACCGCTCAAGACCCACTGACTTGTCTTATCTTCGTAATAGTCTTCCAGTCAGCCACTAGCGCTCGTTGTGTCATAAAACCCTCGAAATCCTGCCCCTTGCCGTCACGTATGTCCTGCGCAGCATCCCAAACGGTGTCGCACTCAAGGCACATGTAGAGTGAGCCGGGAAGGTCACGAATATTTACTTCCCACACGTAGTCTTGGTGACAATACGGACACGCAATCATGATTGGCACCTTGACTACAGGACGGGGAACGCCGTGATTACGTTTGTCGTGCCGTCTACGACAATGATCCATATACTCGTTTCACCGCCAGCCCCGACGGCTCTCCCCATCGGGATGTTAAAGACGCGGTTGCCATTCGCCTGAAGCACTCCTGCTCCCTGCCGAGCCGCCCATGCTTCATCAAGCAACCCGATCAGCTGGTTGCGGGGGACATTGAACACGGTATGCAGAGGCTTTGACGGCTCGGGAGAAAAATGCTCAAGCACATGCAGGACTCGATTTCCCTGTGCTGACCCCTGTCCGTAAACCAATCCGCCAGTGGACCTCCACGACTGTGTTGCCGGGTCGAACGTCGCCTGCCTGCATTCGCTGCGGGAGCAACAGCCCCGTTTCCGGCTGTACCCAGCCGGCCAATCGCCGAACCTGCGGCGGCGCCGCTGGCGATTCCGGCGCCAAGGTCGACGGCATGGCCAATGGTGCGGGCTGTTTCGGCTTCGACGCCAAGCGCCTCGGCGCCGGCCGCGGCAATTTTCGCGGTGGCGGTTTCCTGCGGCTCATTATTGATGATTTGCCCCATGCCCGCAACCAGCGTGTCGGTGCCGTGCAGTACCATGCCCGCCCCACCCGCTTTCGTCAAGACGGGCTCCGGCGCAAACACGAGCACGCTGCCCCCAAGGACTTCCATGCCTCCCTGAATGACCATCAACGTGCCGCTGACCCGCGGATCGGCCAGCGCGCCGGCGGCGTTCTCGATGACAGCTTGTCCCGTCTCTGCGAGGGGCGTGCCGTCGTTTCGCGAGGCCCTTCGATGCGCATCGTTCAGTTTCGTCGTGGCAATCTGCAGCCACATTTCCGGATTGGTTTGATTGGTGACTGCGCCGCCAAGAATCCCGATCTCGGTCAACGGCGGCAACTGGTACATCGGAAGAAGCGTTGGGTTCACCCCTTGGCCGTCGCCAACGACGATGATCACGACGACCGGCCCCGCCCCAGCACCCGGCAGTTGCGTTTCGCTCGTGCCTGAACCTGTACCGCCTCCCGCGCCGCCTCCCGCCGGCTGGCCCGCGTCGGGGCTGTTGCCACCAGCCGCAGGCTGGTTCGCATTCGGAGCGTTCGCGCTGGGGTTGTTCGCGGCGGCGTAGGCGTTGACGCCGGCCGTGCTGCCGATGGCCGTCGACGATGCGGCGGCGTTGTACGCCGTGGTCGTGGCGGCGCTCGATGGCGTCGCCGAGGACGAACTTGACGAACCGGTGTACGAACCACTGCTGCTGCCGGCGCCCGTTGCGCCGCCCGCCGCGGCGGGGTCGATCGTGATGGCAAACGCGGCACTCGGCGCGGTCGTGGTGCCGAAGTCGGTTTCGGCGGTGTGGGGGATCGGCAGGGCGTCGGGCGGGGCGACTGTGATGCCGCCGGAACCGGTGACGCCCAATACCGGCATGCCGCCGCCCAGGCCGGGCCAGTTCGCGAAGTACCCGCCGGTCAGCCCGGGCGCGATGAACAGGCACAGCGGCCCCGCCACGTTCCCGAGCTGCGCGATCGTCGCCAGACCGCCCGCCTGCGGCGCATCGCCATTCGGAATGGCGCTGGCGTCGGTGGGAATGATGCCGCCCAGCCCCAGCAACAACTCGTCGAGCGTGCCCAGGTCGCTGAACACCGCGTCGATCGGCGCGTTGAGCGTCACCGCCCCCTGCGCCGTCACCGCCCCCTGCGCCGCCACCGCATCGGGGTTGCCCAGCAGGCCAATCCACGGCAGGTTCGCCCTGCTGGCGCCGGCGCCGGTCGTGGTCGAGGTGTACGACGTCACCACGCCGTCGACTTCGACCGTCGTTTCGACCCACGTGCCGCTCGGCCCATAAAAACTGCCATCCACGCTGATCGCATCGACGTCGGTCTGCGTGTTGTTGCTGACCGGTGCGTTGCCGGGCGTTGCGGCGTCGGTCTGCTGCACGAGTTCCATTTGCGTTTCCGTCGTGTCGTTCAAGCCGCCACCCGATTCGACGTCGGTCGTCGTGATCCAATTCGACTGCGCCGTGTCGTACGAGGTCGTCGTCGTCCATGTATCCCACGCATTCGCCGTACTGTCGATCCCCACGTCCTGGTCGCTGACAACGTACCCGTCCTGCGTCGTCACACCGGGGCTGGTGCCCCCTGCCACCGACGTATCGGTGTAACTCCCCTCGTCAAACGCATTGTCGTCGCGCGACAGCACCTGCGCGGTCGTCGTGACCGACAGTTGCTGGCTCAGCACGGTGTTGCCGTTGCCGTCGGTCCAACTGGAACTGGTCGTCGTGGCCATGCCGCTCAGGTCGGTGCTCGTCGCCGACAGCCCGCTCTCGTCCCATTCAACCGGAACTTCGACCACGTCGGTCGTCACCCCGTCGGCCACGGCGTGCGTGTGGATCAGCGTCTGCCCGGCCGCGTCGGAGGCGTTGTACTGCCCGCCGTGCGACAGGCTGGCGTACGCGTCCTGATTGGGCGAGTTCATCGGCATGTCGGTCCAGGTGTCGCTCGCCGCGCCGGTGGCCCCATCGCCCGCACTGTCGATGTCGGTCGCCGCATAGTTGTCGGCCAGGGTCGCCAGGGCGCCGGGGGCGCCGGCTTGCGTCTGGTTGTCGGTCGCGGTGTTGCTGTAGCTGTCGCTCGCCGAGGCCGACACGTTATAATTCGCCCAGCCCCGTCCCTGGTTCGGGGCCCCTGTGACGGTCTGGCTGCCCGAGACCGTATCGCTGACCGACGCGGCGCCGATTTCCGATTCGCTCGACCCGGTGACGACCGTGTCAGCCCCCGGCGGCAGCGCATGATCGTTGGCGGCATAACCGGGCAAGCATTGGACCAGGAGCGCACAGATCGCTGACGTCTTGCGCGGGTCGTCATGGTCGTTGCCCAGGCTCATGGCGTAAACGGTTGCTCGCCGCAGATCTGTCGCGCCACGCCAGGGACAACTCCAATGCGTATCCGGCGTAACGGGGTGGTGTGCCTGCGTGCCCCAGCCCCGCCTCCCGTCGCCACTCCGCCGGCACCCGAAAATCTTCAGGAGACAAACGGCGCGAGGTATCGGCACAGATTTGCGGCACGCCGGCGAGCCGGTCGAGTATGTTCCGGGGCGAGCTGCGCGGATTGCGCCTACCGGGTCACGCTGAACGTTGTCGGAACCGACGTGATCTTCAAAGCAGGAACGGTGACAAGCCCCTCGGCGTCGGCTCGGCCACTGCCCTGGGTGTCGCCGAACGTCCAATGGAAGGTCTCGTTGGGCTGGAGCTGAAACCGCTGGAGGCGGCGCAGCGTGGCGTCGGCACGAGCTTCCTGGGGAATTTCGAACTGCGTCTTGAGGTCCGCCGCATTCACAAGAAAGAGCGCCACCTCAACTTTCTCTGACGAATCGCTGATATTTCTCCAGCGGAAGAACGCATTGACCTGACCGGCGACGGTGCTTTTCAGATCGTCCGGCCACGGCAATCGGGAGTTGCTGGTCGCGTTCGTGAACACGGCATACGCCTCGTTTTTTTTAACGCTCAGCCAGTCAAACGAATCAATCAGGTCATTCACCTGCATGATCTGGGCCGAGTTATTGGCGTGCCCGAACGGCCCCCAATAGAAGAACAATGCGTATTTGCGGTCGTTCATCGCCTTCACAAACCGGTCGTGTCCCTCAGACCAGCCGTCGTTCGGCGCAGAATAGTCGATGACAACGGGCGGGTCGGGCAACTTGACGCCAGCGGGAACTGACTGCGGCGGAAAATACAGGCGCTGGGAAACGTGCTCGATTCCTGCCGGAACATTCGCCTTGATCGCCGCGAAGACATCGCCGTGACGCATTCCAATGCCAAGCGTTCCGCTGCCGCCCATCGAATTGCCACTCAGGTAAACGCGGTTCGGATCGATCTCGTATTTCTGGATGGCCCACTTCACGGTATCGATCACGCGTTTCTCGACGGGCATCGTCTCACCGCCGGAATTCAGCTTGATCAACCCCTGATCTTTGCCATGCATGCCACCCCACCACCAATCGCGGGCCTTGTGCTTGTGGCAATCGACGTACAGCGCGAAGAAATCATCCGGCGCACGATAGATGTCATGATTGCCAACGGTGCGGGTGCAAGCCACACACGACGTCACATCGTGACCGGCCGAATGGAGCACGACATACAGCGGAGCGTGCTTGCGATCTTGCCTGGGGTGAATCACGATCATCGTGTCTTGCTGCGGCGCCGCATAGCCCCATTCGGGCTTCGTGCCGGCTTCAAACGTCTCCATCGCCCGCCCATTGATGACGGCGTCTTTGGCCGCATCCTTAATCGGCGCCCAGGCCGCTTCCTGGGCGTGCAGGATCGACGGCACGAGCAGCAGCGACAGTACCAGCCCGGTGGTTTTCATCATGGTTCCCCAAGATCTCAAGGTGCCTTTGTTTCGGGTGCGCTCAGCAGACCGCTGTCGCCGAGCCATTCTGTCAATCGTTCGGGCCAGCGCGCGGCAGCGCTGGGCCGGGCATTGTGGCGATACCCGAACCCGTGGCCCGCGTTGGCAAACAGATGCAGTTCCGCGGGAACCTTCGCCGCTTTGTACTTGAGGTACAGTGTCGCCATTCCTTCAGAAATATCGGGCCGGTCACCGTATCCTGCGGCAATAAAGACCGGAGGAAACCCGGGTTCGACGGTAAAGCTGCGCGAACTCCCCGGGTAAATGAGCGCCTGGAAATCGGGCCGGCAGCTCTGCCGCTCGATGACATCGGCCGCGTCCTTCTGACCAGCATCGTGCTGCATGGCCGCGTACGCCGCGAGTTCGCCCCCCGCCGAAAACCCCAGAATGCCCACGCGATCGCTCTGGATGTGCCACTCGGCAGCACGGCTGCGAACCAGCCGCAGCGCACGTCGCGTGTCGGCCATGGCATGCTCCTGAATCGTGTAAGTGCTGCCCTGCTCGCGGGCGAGCCGGTACTTCAGCACGAACGCCGCAATGCCCCGATCTCGAAACCACTCCGCGAGCGCATAGCCCTCGTGCCCCAAACACAGCTTGGAATGGCCCCCGCCGGGACAAAGAACGATCGCGGTGCCTGTCGCCTGCGACCGTTCCGGGACATACGGGGTGAGCGTCGGGTTATGAACGTTGCCGCAATTGTCGCCGACAAACTGTTCAGGCTCGCTGGCGCGCGCCTCCGAACCCGGCGCCCCCTGGCTCCACAACGGAATCGGCGCCGGAACATCCTTCGGCAACTCGGCCAACGCGACGACGGGCGACAACAAAACGATTACGCCCACCAGGCAAAACCTCATGGCAACTCCTGAAATGCTGGAACAGGGATGAGTCGGCGTCATAAGAATCTCGATTGCCGCGTTCGCCAAGGCCTGGCTGATTGCGCTGAAAACTGACACGCCCGGCGAGCGTGGCAACAAAGCGTTTTCTGCGCGATGACCTGGCGCCTGGCGCATTGGGCCCGTGCGTTTTCAGAACCACGGCTGAAGCGTGCGTTGCATTAATCAGGCCTTCTTTGTCAATGTTGGCCGGCAGCGCGGCGGCGTGCAACGCAGGGAAACGCCTGTCGCCGACGACATTCCGTGCAGCCTGCATGCCTTTCGTCGCCGCCCGTCCAAAACCGCAGATCCGCAGCGAGCCGCGACCGTCAGGGAGTGGTTTGCAGCGCAGAATGGGCAAACCGCACCACTCCGTCACGCGCGCGGCTCTTTTATTTAACGTCTGCTAAAGTTCCCAGCCTGTACGGGGCGGCGGCGCGATGAAACGGGCCGAGTCGGGGTGATTCGTGATTTCACATTTCTGGCCGTCGTACTCGATGGGTTGGCCCAGGCGGACGGCGACGTTCCCCAGCAGCATGGCTTCGGTCAAGACAGAGGAGTAGTCGAAGTTGCTCAGCGGGGCTGGCCCGCCTTGAATGGCGCGAATCCATTCACGCTTTTGATTTTCATCTGGCCCGACTTCGCGGCCGAGACGTTCAATCGTCGGCTCCGGCGTCTTTACCTGACCTTTGACTTCCAGGTGCTGCACATCTCCCGAATCGCCCGGAGAATACAGGCGGCCTTTGTCACCAACGAGCAGGCACCCGCTGTCAGTCGGTTCTTGAGTTCCTGGAAACGTCAGCTTGGGCAGATTCCGCATGCCGTTTTCGGAACCTTCATACCAGACCAGTTTGACCGGTGGCAGGTCGCCCCGCCCCGGAAACTCGTAGGTGATCGTCGCCCACGCCGGATAGGTTTCAGCATTGACCTCGCTGCTGATCGCCCGCACCCGCGTCGGCAGCCCGAGGCGCAGCGCCATGAACGGAAGATTGGCGGTGTGGCAGGCCATATCGCCCAGCGCCCCGGTTCCGAAATCCCACCAGCCGCGCCAATCGTGCGGGTGATAGGCAGGATTGTAGGCTCGCTCGGGCGCCGGGCCGAGCCACAAATTCCAATGCAGATAGTCTGGCACCGGCGGCGTTTCCTTCGGTCGACTGGTGATCTGGGGAGACTGCTTCCAGTACATCTTTCCCGCCTTCCAGTCGGAATAGGGACGGTTCGTCCAGACGTGAACCTCGCTCACGTCGCCGATCGCGCCGCTGCGAATCAATTCGACACCCGCGCGAAACCCGTCGTGAGCGGTTCCCTGGTTGCCCATCTGCGTGATGACTTTGTACTGCCGGGCGGTGGCACGCATCAACCGGGCTTCGGCAACCGAATGCGTCAGGGGTTTCTGGCAGTAGACATGCTTGCCGAGTCGCATCGCGCGAACGCCCGCCGCCGCATGTGTGTGGTCGGCCGTGCTGACGACAACGGCGTCGACCTTGTCGCCCATAACGCTCAGCAACTCACGAAAGTCGTGAAACGTCTTCGCGTTGGGGTACTGCCTGGCCTTGTCCTTCAGCCGCCGATCGTCAATGTCACAAAGCGCAACGATCTCGCCGTAACGGGCCGCCCCATCAGTATCGCTCGAACCTTTGCCGCCCACTCCGATGCAGGCCACATTCACGCGCCCATTCGCTGAACTGCCAAACAGGCGATCAGCTTGCGAGCCGAGCCAGAAACCGGCACCGGCCATTGCAGTCGCGTCCCGAACGAACCGGCGGCGATTGATACGACTTGTCATGCGGTTGTTTCCTTTTGCTGATGGGGTCCGATCTGTCGAGCGTCCCGCGCATTTCCTCGACGAGTTCTTGCACGTGGTCCACTGTCTTCGACCTGTCGCACGACTCGTGCGTCACCGTTCACGCCCTGGAAAGCATTTTTTGGTGAATCGGGGCTTGACGCCATTCGCGAAATCATGGGCATTCGGCCCACGAAACCGCCATTGACGCGCGGCCAGCGCACGGCTTTGCCGCCTGACGTGCAGAAACGGGTGCAGTCCATAACATCGGCCATTATGAAGCGCGACTGGCCGCAATGGAAGCCAATGGTGAAGCGCCGATTGGCTGGGCCGTGGGCGATGCGTTGTGGGCGGTTCATGACGCTGAGTCGGGTCTTGAAGGCGGTCAACCTGAACAACGACGCCGACACAACGGGCGCCAATCGCGGGCAACTGGCCGGGGCGTACTGGGGCGAATCGAGAATTCCCCCGGCGTTGCAATCGGGGTTGGCGCGCCGCGACCTGCTCGAAAGTGCTTTGAAAGGGCTGCTGGGCGACACCACCGGGCCAGCGCCTCGATGATTCACGCCATCACGCCCGATCGATTCGACACGATGAAATGCCCCGTCCCAGGCCGGGTTGCGTGACCGGTCCAGACGGGCCAATGACGCCCAGCTCGCCTCGGCATTTCGACCGAACGACCAGAATTGCGTTGAAAGCAGGCCGTGGATTTCGTTTTATCCTGTCAGGTTATCCTGTCAGGTGCAGGCGGCCAGACCCACGGTTGTCGGGGGCAACCGCGACATCGGCCCAGTCACCGACGGTGCCCCGGAAAAAGCTGCGGCATTGACCCGGGTTGTTGAAAAATGGCGAACTGTTCTGGATTTTCCGATAAATGCCCGCGTATAATCGAAGGTGCCGGGTTCGAGCCGGTCGGCTCGCCGTGCCAGGCCATTGCGCGAGCCGCTTGGTCGGCCTGGCAAATCTGGAACTGCGGCGCCCCATGAGGTTGCGGCGTTGATCATCATAAAATCTGGCCATGAGGCGGTTGTTTGTCGCCCGTCGTCGCGGGCGGGAATGGCCACGCTCGATTACGTGCTGATTCTGGGGGCGACGCTGCCGATGGCTGGCGCTTCGATTTACCTCGGCAGCAAAATCGTTCGACTGGCCTATCAGATGATCTGTGTCCTTGTGGGGTGGCCCCTCATGTGATTGAGGGATTTCGTTCTGGTCAATCCGCCGGAATTCGGTGGGCGAGTCGCCGGGTTCGCACTTGAAATCAGGATTTGTTCGATGCAAACAATTTCGCGGGCCAAAGCGTTTGTCCGCCGCGTTCATCACGATGAACGTGGTCAGGTCAGCCTTGAAAACATTCTCATTATTGGGGCGATTGCGCTGCCGATTCTGATTTTCCTGCTCAAGTTCGGCTGGCCGATGATCAAGAACTACTTCATCAGCGGCACGCAGCAGTTGCAGGGCCAGACGCAAAATGTCACAAACGGCAACTGACGCCGCGATGGGTGATCATGCGGGCCCCGTCGGCAACGGGCTGGCGGGGTCGGTGCGCCCCAACTCAAAAAGAGTGCGATGACCTCCTGGAGTACGCTGCTGTGCCTCGGTTTCACGCTGATTGCGGCGTTTACCGATTTTCGCCGACAAAAGATCTACAACGCTACGACGTACCCCGGCATGGCGGCGGCGTTTGTCGTGAATGCACTCGAAGGTGGCTGGCCGGGCCTCGAAAACAGCGTGTACGGGT
>JAJXXL010000477.1 GCA_021781115.1 Planctomycetota bacterium | reverse complement strand
CCGACCTGGCAGTTCAAGCGGTCGTCAGCGGCGTGCTGCAAGACCGGTTTCCCCAAGACCCGCTCATGGCCGAAGAGGGGGCGGCCGAACTTCGCCTGCCCAGTTGGAGCGACCTGCTTAGCAAAGTGACCGAACACGTGCGGTCGGTCGCGCCGAACGTCGTCGATCAGGAAAGGGTGCTGAACTGGATTGAACGCGGCCAGCAACCGATCGACCCTGAGCGGCGGTACTGGGTTCTCGACCCCGTCGATGGCACCAAAGGGTTTCTGAGAAAGGAACAATATGCGATTGCCTTGGCGTTGATCGAACGCGGCGAAGTCTTGCTGGGGGTGCTCGCCTGCCCGAACCTGCCGCCTCACCTGGGCGACCGGCTTTCGCCTGACGCCGATGAGCTGACCGGCCAAATGTATGTCGCCGTTCGGGGTGAAGGCGCCGAATGCCTGCCTTTGCCCCGGGCGGGTGGCTCGCCCGCGTCGGCCCCGGTGCATGTCACGCGCGAATCGACGCCGGCAAACCTGTACTGGTGCGAACGGGTCGAAGCCAGTTCAAAAAATCAGGACCTCACCTCGCAAGTCGTTGAACAGGCCGGCATTACCAACCCGCCGTTTCGAATCGACAGCCAGGCGAAGTACGCCGTGGTGGCCCGGGGCGAAGCCGCACTATATCTCCGGCATACGCTGGATCCCGACTATCGAGAAAAAGTGTGGGATCACGCCGCCGGCGTGCTCGTCATGGAAGAGGCGGGCGGGCGCGTCACCGACCTGTTCGGGCGCCCGCTCGATTTTTCGCAAGGCCGCCAGTTAAGCCGCAATCGCGGCATTGTGGCGACGAATGGGATGATTCACGAACGCGTGCTGGCGGCCGTCGAGGAGCTGCTTCCTCGCAGCTAACGCCGCAACCAAGAGCCAAGATCAGGCGACCGTGCTGGATGGAGGCAGGACAATCGAGTCACTGAATATCGGGCAGTTCAGCGGCCTGAACTATGGATGTCTTAGAGAGTGAAAACGGTCATTGATCTAAAACCGGTTCCGGCGTATAAGTTGCCCCCGCGATTGCGGCACGGGCCCTGTCGGAGCGGCGACAGGTGCGTGAGCCAATTCGTGGCGCCGGTCGTGGCCCACGACACTTCGCAGATTCAATTCCTGTTCGCAATTCATCGATTCGGCTCATGGTGAATCACGGCCAAGAGTTCCTGGACAAGTTCAACAGGCGTCTCGCGGTGCGCGACGCTGCGTCGTCCGATCGGAAGGCCGCATGACGACGCCGGCTGCCAACCCAGGTAAACGGCCTGGCGCGAATTCGGCGTCTGTCAGCGAACCATGCATGACGGCGGGGGCTGGCAGCTTTCACCGGTCGTTTGGAACAGCACGGCTGGCGTCACTTGGCCGCGTGGCCCGCATTGCCCGGCAGGAATTGCACAGCCTGTTTCGGAAACCGGTCATCTGGACGTCGCTGCTGCTGGCCGCGCTGATGGCCGGATGGAATTTCACCTCATTGATCGATGCGCTGGCGCATAGCAGAAGCCCGCTCAGGCCAGCGGAGGCTCCCGTCGTGCAACTTCTGGGGCCGACAGTTTGGCTCGTCGGGACCTGCACCGTGCTCATGCCGCTCTTGATGATGAACCTTGCGGCGGAAGACCGTCGGCGACTGGCGGCTGCAATGCCCGTTGCCGGTGCGGCATCTTGCCATGAAATCGTTGCGGGAAAGTTTCTTGCAGGCTGGGGGGCGCTGATGGTCTGTTTGACGCCGTGGCCCTATTTCGTGGTCGTGCTCGGGTTGAGCGGCGCAGTTCAGCCTGCGCTCGACTGGGGGGCGGCCCTGTCGGGCTGCCTGGGCCTGGTCGTTCTGGGCTCGACGTTTACCGCAATCGGTGTGCTCAGTTCGGCCCCACAACGGAACCCACTTTCGGCCGGGGCATGGACGTTTGCCGGAATGCTGGGGGTGGTCGTGTTCAGCGTGCTGCCCCGCGTGCTGGCTTTCCGGCAGGTTCGCGAGCCGATCGTGCGCGCTAGTGAACTGGCTGCGTGCTGGGCTCTGCAAGACGAATTCAGCCGGGGGCTGATCGCCCCCCGCGCCATCGTGGCCCAGCTTTCGATCAGCGTTGTACTGCTGGCCCTGGCGGTCACGGTTGGAACAAATCGCGACGACTGCTGAGGCGACGGGCGCGCCGGTGAATATCGGAAGGGAATTCTGAAGTCTGTCTCTTATGCTGAAATACTTCGTCTTGAACAGCGGACTCGTGGCGGGGTTAATCGTAGTCAACATCGTCGCGCAGGGTGTACTGCCGGCACGGTACGACGCCTCGTCGCAAAAACTGTTCACGCTGACGTCGCAAACCCGCGAACAGTTGCGTTTACTGTCGCACCCGGTGTGCGTGACATTGCTGGCCCGGCGCACCTCGCGCCACCCCGACGAGATTGCGTTTCAGAAAACTCTGCCGCCGCTGCGCGAGTTGCTCGATCTGTACCATCGCGAACAACCGGCTTTGGTGGTCCAGGAGCTGGACCCCGATCACAGCGAGGAAGCCCGCCGACTGCTGCAGCGATACCCCGACTTGAACCCCGCCTGTGTGCTGATCGTAGGTGGCGATGCCGCCGCACCGCGGCACGAGGTTTTGTACGACCGCGACCTCATCGAACTTCAGGCCGCATCGGCCGGTGGCGCGCGACAAGCCCGTTTTTTCGGTGAAGCCGCCGTTACCGGGGCGCTGGCACGACTCGAATCGGGCCG
>JAJXXL010000497.1 GCA_021781115.1 Planctomycetota bacterium | reverse complement strand
CTGATGACCACCGACCTGCCCACCGGTGAACGCCGCCTGCCCGGCGCGGCGTTCGGCGTGACCGATGGCTCTGGCAACCCGCTGTCGATCCTGCCGCAAGCTGTGGCGGGCACGACGGGCGGCGGCACCACCGGCCCGGCGATCGCGCTCGGCAACACGGTGGGCGGCACGGCCGGTGCGACGGTCGCCGCGAATACCGAAACCGCCGCCCCCGGCGCGGCGTTGCCCCCGGCGACCGCCGACGATTCGTCGGCCACCGCCGAACTCGACAGCTTCTTCACCGCGCTCGGCCTGCCCGAAGCGACGGCGGCAAGCTGGCTGTTCGACTGAACCGCCGATTGATGCCCGGAATTGAAAGTGATCCGCAGATTGAAAAGAACCAACGTCAGAATTCAAGCGGCGTCATCTGCGGATCATTGCCCTTGGCCCGCGGCGGCGTGACTTCGCCCCGCGGGCGGTGTGGCCGCGCGGTGTCTTGATGACAAACAGTCGATACCCCATGAACGGCACCTGTTGCCGTTTCTTGACATCGGCGGCGCCGGGGCGGGCGGCGACAAGGCTGGCCGCCAAGGCGCCACGGGCAACGGGGGGCGCCCCGCCCTCCGTCCTTATTCTCACCCCGGTTCGTGCCCTCGCTTATTCGTGATCATAGCCTCCGCCCCGTAGGGGCCTGACATGTTGAGCCTGGGGCAACGCCCCAGGTTCAGGCGCCACTGGATCGCCAAGCCCTGAAAGGGCGAAACAAACCGTTGTCGGCCATGAAGCACCCGGTTTATCACGAGCCGCATGTTGTGTCGCCCTTTCAGGGCTGGTGACCGTTATTTGCCATGCGTCCTGGGGCGTTGCCCCAGGCTGGACATGTTTCGCCCTTTCAGGGCACCCGCAGCACAACCAACATCTGCCCGCCCGGTCGTCTTTCTTCCCCACGCGGCTTTGTGCCTTCGTGGTCAAGACCTCCGACGCCGAACACTGAACACTGTGGTACAGATCGCCCTGCTCCCGGCGCACGATTTGCTACTCAAGTGCAGTCCACGACCCCCATTTCCCCCGCCTGAACCTTGGCACCCCGAGTCGGCCCGCCCCGATGAGCACGAGTTTCGCGCCCTCGCTGGCGGCACAAACCCTCGACGCGCCGGTTACCGAACCGGCGGCCAGCCCGGCTCTTGCCGCGCGGAGCGGGCGGTTCCACCACCCTGAGCTCGACGGGCTGCGGTTCTTTGCCTTTCTGGCGGTGTTTCTCGATCATTCGATTTTGTCCGGAAGCGGTCTCGATCCATTCCTGCAGCGCAATTCGTTGATGGCTTGGCCGCTGACGCTGTTGCGCTGCAGCCATGCGGGCGTCGAGCTGTTTTTCGTGCTGAGTTCGTACCTGATCACCGAGTTGTTGCTCCGCGAGCGGCAGGCGCGGGGCACGGTGGCGATCGGCCAGTTTTACGCCCGCCGGTGTCTGCGAATCTGGCCGCTGTATTATTCGTTTCTGGCAGTCACGTTTGTGCTCCGCCGCTGGCTGATGCCCGCGGGTACGTTCGACTCCGCCTACCTGCCCTGGTTTCTGCTGTTCGTGGGCAACTGGCCGATGTCGCTCGGGGGGCTGTCGCCTTGTTGGGAAGTTTCGCCACTCTGGTCGATTTCGGTCGAAGAGCAGTTTTACCTCGTTTGCCCGCTGCTGCTGAAGCGCCTTCGACCGCGGTGGCTCATGGCGGCCGCGGTTGGCTGCCTGATTCTGCCCAACCTGGTGCGGTACGGCATGGTCGCCAATGGCGGCAACAATGCCCTGGTTTACAACAACACGTTCTGCCGGCTCGATGCGTTTGCCTTGGGGGCGCTGATTGCCCTGGCGCTCAAAGGCGCCGCGCCAACGTTTTCGCGCACGGTGCGGTGGCTGATCGGGGCGGGCGGCCTGCTGCTGATCGTCGCCGCGGTTCGCAACTTCGAAACCACGCAGATCCCCCGCTGGGCCGACCTGGCCATGTACCCCCTGGTTTCTCTGGGCGCGGCACTGCTGCTGCTGGCAACGTTGCAGCCGCAGGGCGCCGCGACGGGGCTGTGTGCCCGCCCCCTGCTCGTCAGGCTGGGCCGGATTTCCTACGGACTTTATGTGTTTCACATGGTGGCGTTCCTCGTGATCGGCATTGTGCCGGGCCTGCCCCAAGGCATCGTCGGTTCACTGCTCAAGACCACGGCATCGTTCGGAATCACCGTAGCTCTGGCCAGCCTGTCGTACCGGTTTTTAGAGCATCCGTTTTTGAAGCTCAAGGAACGGTTCACGTACATCTCGTCGCGCCCGCTGAAAGGCTGACTTTCGGGCGCAAAGAATTCAGTAAGCGACCTTCGGAGTGCGGTGGCCATTCGTGCCGCCTCGTGGGCGACGGCCAAACGCAAAAGACATCGCGACCTTTGAGAAATCGCAAGACCGATTCATGGCGGCGACGCATTTCGCGCATCAATTTGAGGCAAAAACCAAACGAGATGCGAGTCACCTGCGCGCCAGTGTTGAAACCTAATTTTGTCTGGAAAAATGCGAGATATTTGGTCAACGTCAAAGGCAGCGCTGCCTGGCTCAAGCGCCGTCCAGCAAAGCCACACGCCGTCACCTGACGCGGGCCCGATTGTTTCAAGTACCTCGTTCCAATGCTCGGAAAGCGGGTATTGTGTCAGCAGAATCGCAGGAATGGAAAGTACGCGATACCCGGTCATGTCGTACTCTGTGAAACCATTGGGCAAAGCGCGGCCAATATTCAACGTGTCCCGAGCGAGATAATGATCGAGCACGTAGGGTGTATCAACGAGCAACGTACCGCCGGGTGGCACATGGTCGTGTATCAACTGAGCAAATCGCTGCGCCGTGTCAGTCGTAGAAGTCGTCTGCATCGCACGCAGCTTCGCGACGGGAAACCACGCAAACCAACTGGCGGCGACAACAATCACGATGGCCCGCAGCACAGCGTGCTTATTCGCGAGCGACGCCATTGAAATGCCCAGCGCCAATGCGATCGATGGAATCAACCATATGGCATGCCGTGTGCCGGTGAGCGGGTAGATTCGCATTTGCATCAACACCAGACCGATGATCATTGGCAGTGCGATGAGCGCGGCGCGGCCAGCCGTTGTCCGCGTACGATGTGCAGCCGTCTTTGTAGGCAGAACTTGCCATACAGCGCCGGCCAGTGCGAATGGCACGAATGCCGCGCCGGGGCCCGCGATATAAATCAGAAATCGACAATACGCCAACCCGAGCGATTTTACCTGCGCCGTTAAGGACGTGCCCTGCGGTAGCCCAGATAGCCACGCCGACCACACGATGCCACCCATTGATGAAGCAGCAAACCCAGTGATCTGATCGGCCAGCAACCAAACGGAAAGTATGGCCAAGGCCAACTGAACTGCGATCCAGGTGACAAACAGCCTTCGTGGCAGTCGG
The DNA here is from genome assembly GCA_021781115.1 of Planctomycetota bacterium. GTDB lineage: Bacteria > Planctomycetota > Planctomycetia > Planctomycetales > Planctomycetaceae > JAJXXL01. The sequence goes on along the minus strand of JAJXXL010000497.1, from coordinate 7,704 downwards.
CCTGACGCCGTTTCAATGAGGACGTACACCCCCAGACAGAACATGATCCACCCGGCGGAATAGTGGGTCAGCAGCGACAGCCCCAGCAGAACGCCGTGAATGAGAACACCCCAGCTCGACTTTGCAGCAAGACTCCATTCGAGCACCCAAAGCGCGGCGAAAGCGAGCGTCAGGAATAGGGTATAATCGCGGACCTGTGCCGACAGTTCGATCAGGGGCCACGAGCCCGCCAGAAAAATCGCCGCATTCATCGCGGCCGATGTACCGGCGATGCAGCGCACCCAACCGAATGCAAGCAGAATTGCCGCCAGGCCGAACACGAACGACGGAAGACGCAGCATGGCTTCCGTGCGCGCTACGTGTCGCCAGGCGTGGCACACCAAAAAGTACAGTGGTGGATGCGTGAAAACGCTGCGAACCTGACTGGCGCGCCAAACGTCGGCGCAGGTCGCCTCCTTGGCGATTTGGACGTGGATACATTCATCAACGTCCAGCGACGATGCGCTCAATAGCGGCCAGCGGAGCGCGCCGGCAACAATCATCAGAGCGGTCAGGGCGCAAACCACCTTCGTCGAGACCGGGGCTCTGCCAGCCCACGCCGCTGTATCAACCAGGGCAGCCTGCGTCGTGAATTGGGCGCCACCGCCCGAATCATTGCCAGGCGCGTGTCCCGCGTCAGCCGCGCTCTCCATGATGATGTCTCACTCGGCAAATTGCATGAGGAACGTCATTCGATGACGCATAATAAAACGACTCGGGCAGCGCCAGACGCTTATTCTGATTCCCGCAAGGCGATTGGTTGCAAGTCGGCGTTCAGTACCCACACCCGGCGTTCCTGAAAATAGTCGATCAGCCGCGCGTCGTGCTGCGCATCGATTGCGCGCGCCCAGACGACTTTTGCCGCATCGATGTCGGCTGCGTTGTACACCCATTCGGCATGCGGATTGTGTTCGGGCGAATACTGCACGATGACGAGATGCCTGCCGGCAGTCTGCTCCAGGCGGGCGGCGATGCTTGCCCGTTCACGGGCGAATTCGGGTTGGGGCGTTTTGACGTACAGGGCGGCTTCGAACACGAACACGGCAATGTTCAGCATCACCAGGCCGCGAACGACGCCGCGGCCCCGCCGTTCGCCACGTCCTGGCATGGCCCGCAACTGCCGGAACCCCTGAATCGTCAACAGCCAGATCAGCGGGTAAACCGGCGCGACATAATGCGGTTTGAGCCAGGTGACGGTCGACGCGGCGGCGAGAGTCAAGGCCAGTGTGCCGGCGGCAAACCGAAAGGGGCGGCGGCGGCCCAGGCGCATGAGCGCGGCGCAAAACGGAATCGTCAGCGTGGGCCGCAGGAAGTACCACCACAGCATAAGGAACGCCGCCGCCTTTTCGGTCATGAACCCCGCCAGCGTCTGCTGTCGTTCATACGCCTCGAGCGCCCAGCCGGTGTGAAAATCACGCAGCACCGCGTGCCGATACGCTGGAACCGGCGGCTTCGATTGAAACACAAACACCGGCGCGGCGCCGTAGGCCGCCTCGTGCACCTGGTACGGCAGCTTCCACGGGCTGCCGGTGACGCAGGCGTTGTAGGACAGCATGCCGCCCGCCGCGGCCGCGCCCACGGCGCCCGCCGGCAAAAGGAACTGCACCAGCGTTTCACGCCAGGCCGGTCGATTGCCGCCCAGAAACCGCCCCGCGAGCGTTACCGCGACCGGCACGCAGGCGACAAACCCTTCAAACGGCCGGCTGGCCGCCAGCACCGCGGCGCCGAGCGCCAAGAGAACCGACGCCAACGCGCGCGGCGCCCGCATCAGCCGCACCCAGCCGCCAAACAGCAGCGCGCCACCCAGCGTGGCGATCGCGCCGCCCCAGTACCCTTGGCCCCAACTGAGCTGCAATATGCCCTGCACGACAAACAGCAACCCGCCAAACGCGGCCCACCGCCGCGGCAGCCAGCCGCAGAGCATCCAGGCGACGGCGGCCGCGGCCAGGGCGGTGCCCAGCCAGACGCCCACAATCGGCCTGCCGGCAAGCAGCACGCCCGCCGCCAGAGCCAACCCCTGGGCCGGTGGGTATTTCGAGGCGTAGGTGGGCCATTGAATGACGTGAAAGGTTTCGAAATGCACCGCCATAGGGTGCGGCGGGTTGGCGCACCGCCCGTGGGCAAACGTGTCGGCGGCGAGCAGGTAGCTGAACTCGTCGTGAATGGCGGGCAGCGGCGGGTTCAGCAGCGACATCAGTGCATTCAGGGCGAACGCCAGCAGGCCGCAGCCGGCAATGACCTTGGCCCGACTCGTGCGGGCAGGGTGTCGGTTCGCCGCGGCAGGCTGTGGCGGCGCAGCACCCGGGTTCGCCCGGGTTCGCCCGGCGAAGCCCAGAATCGCCAGCGCGCATGCCGCTTCTATCGCCGTGGCGACCACCGACCCGCTCATGAACGCCTGACTCCCAGCAACCGCAGTTTGCCCCACGCAATAGAACGCCGCGAGATTTCAAAGTGGGTCTCAAATTGCCGCAGGATTTCTGAAGGGCGAGCCAGCCACTCCCTGTACGTCGTCAGTTCGTGAAGCGTCATCGTATGCAGCGCGTCCAGGCGGGGCCACAGCCGCCGGGCCAGCGGCCGTTCGCAGACGCAGTGCACGAAGTCGAGAAAGGGCGTGCGCCACGGTTCGACGACGACCAGCCTGCCGCCCGGCACGAGCACCCGCCGCGCTTCGGCCAGCACTGCAGCGAGGTCGTCGGGCAGGTGCAGCAGATGATGCAGGCCGCCCTGCACGATCAGAATGTCGTTCGATGCATCAGCGAATGGCAGGTGGCGGCAATCGGCCACGTGGCACTGGGCCGCGCCGCGGTACGCCGCGACGAGCGCGGGTGAAAGATCGACGCCTGCGAGCGACGTGAAACCGAGCTGTTCGAGGGTCGCCAGGCCATTGCCCCGCCCGCAAAACAGTTCGACAATGCGCACATCGCGGGGCCAGGTTTGAGCACCGAACCATTTGAGCCGGCGCGTGAATTTGGCGATTTCCTGGGTGGGCGTCTCAAACCGCTGGTACGCCTCTTCCCACGTGGTGTCGCCCACGGTCGTGCCAGAGTCGCATACCGGCAAGCTCGTCGACGCGTCGAGCATCCGGGACCATAAGATCGGCATAATTTCACCCTCAATGCGTTGTCGCCACCACTCCCCGCTCGTGAATTGATTCGATGACGCTCATTTGCGGGCCAGCCCCAGAATGCTCAGGAAGAAACTGGCCAGCCCGGTTTGAAAGCCGATCGCGGCCAGGGTCACGCCGGGAATGACCAGCCGCATCGTGTGCGCGTAATCGAGCGCGCCGAAATCGGCCAGCCGCCACTGGTTCACCGCCAGCGCCAGCAGCGCCATTCCTGCCCCGCAGGTTGCAGCGCTGGCGGCCAGCCCCCGTTCAAGATTGACATATTGAAACAGCGCCAAAAACCGGCGGTTGGCGGGCAGCAACCCGGTGGTCACCGCAAATGTTTTGGCAAACATGGCAAACAGCAGCGATTGATACCCGAGCATGACGGCCAGGCTCGAAAACAAGAGCGTGTGTGCATCGAGCGCGGCGCCAAACAGCCGCACGCCCGGCAGCGCCAGGGCGTAACCGGCCAGACCCAGCACGATCAAGAGCGCGCCCGGAATGAGAAACAGCCACCGCGGGCTGTACATCAGAAAAAACCGCAAGGTCCGCCACCCATCGCGAAAGGTCCGCAGGTGCGGGGCGTGCGTCTTGCGGCCGTCAGGGTGCAGCGTGACCGGCACTTCGGCAATCGGCCGCCCGTACAGGCTGGCCTTGATGATCATTTCGGTGGCGAATTCCATGCCCGTGCATTGCAGGTTGAGCTGGTCATACAGCGTGCGGCGAAAGCCCCGCAGGCCGCAATACACGTCATGCACTGGGGCGCCGAACATCCGCCGCACCATCAGCGAAAACATCGGGTTGCCCCACCAGCGGTGCAAAAATGGCATGGCGCCGGGCAGCACGCGCCCGCCACCGCTGGGCAGCCGGCAGCCCTGCACCAGGTCGTGCCCTTCCCGCAGCCGGGCCAGCAGCCGCGGAATTTCGAGAAAATCGTAACTGTCGTCGGCATCGCCCATGATGACATACCGGCCCTGGGCCGAGGCAATGCCCCCCATCAGGGCGCTGCCATACCCTTTTTGCGGCACATGCACGACGCGGGCGCCCAGGCTTGCGGCAATCGCCTGCGAGCCATCGCTGCTGCCGTTGTCGGCAATGATCACTTCGCCCACAATGCCGTGATCGGCAATCGCCCGCTGCGCTTTGCCGATGCAGGTCGCCAGCGTATCGGCCTCGTTCAGGCACGGCATGACGACCGAGAGTTCCAGCTCATAACCGTCGTCGGCCGGGGCGGCCACAGACGCCGCGAGGTTCTGAATGTCGACGCTAGCCATGGTGGGCGCAACCGGTGGGGCAAGGCCGCGGCGTTACCGCAGCCGCGGCGGGGGGCGGGCTTGCGGTCAAGGCGCGGGCGCTGGCCCGGCCGCCGCAAGGTCTCTGGATTATATTTAGCCCAGCTTTACCCGCCGTGCGCCGGGTTTGCCCGCCCGGCGTGCCATTTTGGGGAACCACCACTGATACAACCGCCCCAACCGCTGCCACCGGATCAAGCCAGGAAATTCAGCCACAGATCGACACGGAAGAAACACCGATGCGGAGGAGAGGGTGAAGGAGGTTACGGAGCGAGCAATATAAAGCGCGGCCGCGATCGGTCGAAACACCGCACACGATGAATTAAAAAACCCGGCTGCCTGCGGGGGGCAGCCGGGTTTTGTTTTTGCGTCATCGGCTGGGGTTAGTAGGCCCCGAGAACCTGGCCGTCGTTGATCGTGCCCAGGTTCTGGTACGTGCTGCCAGCGGTGTACGGCAAGCCGACCGAAATGTTTTCGCTGAGGAAGTGCACCGCGCCGTCGCCCATGACGAACTGGGCGCCGCCGACATGCGCGCTGCCAAAGCCGTAGGCCGCGTAGGAGCCGACCGCCAGCTTGGCGTTGATGTTGTTGCTTTGACCGTTGTTGTCTAACAGGCACACGCTGCCGAACGCGGTGCCAATATCACCCGAACTGCCCGCCGGGCTGGCGGGCGCACCGCCGTTTTGCGACATCGGCCCGGCCCAGTAGGTCAGCCCGCCGACAGAATAGTTGCCGCTAAGCGTTTCGGTGCGACGTTCGCCGATGAGAATGCAGTTGCTGAGGCCGTCGGTGAAATCGGAAAAGTTGCGGCGGCTGTTGATTGAAAACGGCGCACCGTAGCCGGTGCCCTGAGTGGTGAAGCCATTATTGGGCAGGCTGAACGTGGCGGCGTACAGCGAACCGACGGGGCCACCCATGGTTTGCATCGGGCCGGCGCAGGCGGGGTAGTTCGAAATCAGCGTGGCCGGAATTCCGGCCGCACTCTGGAAAATGCCGCTGTCTGACGGGCAACGCAACGAGGCAATTGACGGAACGGCTGTGGGGTTGGCGATGGCAATGGTGGTCCAACTGTTGCCGTTGGTAAAGCCGCCTGCCGCCGACAGGTTATTGTACAGCGGGGCCTGATCCATATTCGGCAGGATCATGACGTTCCAGCCCATGAGCGTCGCGCCGACGTTGCCCGCCACACCGGCAATCGCCCCTGGGGGCAGCGTGCTGAACGTGTCGTGATAGTTGTGCAGCGCCAGGCCGAGTTGCTTGAGGTTGTTTTTGCAGGACGACCGGCGGGCCGCTTCGCGGGCCTGCTGCACGGCAGGCAGCAAGAGCGCCACCAGCACGGCAATGATCGCGATGACCACGAGTAATTCGATCAGCGTAAAACCGCGAGACAAACGTTTCGTTTTCGGCATCGTGAAATTTCCTGATCTGGGGGGAGTCGAAAAGCAGCCGGCAGGCTAACCGGGCCGCACCACATTGTGCGGTGAACCTGACAGGAGGTGAACTCAGCCCAAGCTTGTCGCCGAACCGAATTCGATCATTGGGGAGAGCAAGCGCTTCAGGCGGGAGGGTTTTGCGGAGAAATTCCGAACGGAAAGGCCGGCGTCATGCCGCTTGCCGATAAACCAAACCCCAAGCCAAGTTTTCACCACGAGGCAACAGGGGGGAGAAGAGGGCGGCACTCCAACCAACTCTTCACGGAAAACTCACGCTGCGTTCATCATGAGCATGCCTTTATCCATTGTCAACACAAAAATCCCAAAAACAGGTTGTCTAACAAAAAGTTAATGTTACACGTCCGTATTCAGGACTTGATGCTCCCTTTGCTTCCGTGGGGGGTAGATTTGGCGCAGTTACGTAACGACGCCAAGGAACTCAGGCAAATTTAGAAATGTTTACTTCCTCTCGGCGACGTTGCGACGGCGCGACTCTCAGCGATTGTCGGCGGGGCAGGCCGATCCGTGTCTGGCTCATGGCCGACGAGCAACCCGCGCCATGCGGCAAAGGATCGCTCCACGCGGGCATGTTCTTCCAGAAATCGCGCGTGCGCGGCGCGAACGACCTTCTGCCGTAACCCATCGTCATCCCATGCGAGCAGGCTGGCCACGTGGCTCATTTCGGCGCTCGAATTGCACAGGAAGCCGGTTACGCTGTCTTCGATCAGTTCGGGCAGGCCGTAGGCGTTTTCGGCAATGACGACCACGCCGGCAGACATGGCTTCAATGATCGTGCGGGGCCAGTTTTCGCGGCTGCCGCCTGTACCGTGAATCAGCACGTGGAGTTTCGGCCAGAACTCGGCGACGGGCAGTGCGCCCGGTTCCCAGGTCTGCCATTCGAGCCAGTTGCAGGGCGGGCGCTTGCCGCATTTCGCTTTCGCGTTGTCGCCGAAGCCGAGCATGAACGCTTTCACCGGGCCGGGTGCGGTCACTTGGGCCAGCGTGCGCCAGATGTCAGCCGGGTACTTCGCGGCGTCGTCTCGACTGATCCGGCCAATTCCGAAATAGCCCAGCGCTGCGGGCGTGTGCGATTCGGGGTCGTGCCACGCGATTTTCTGACTCGCGTTTTGCGGGTTAAAGTACGGGCGGTAACTGGCCAGTTCTTTGACCGGGGCGAGCGGTTCCAGGTGCGGCAGAAGCATGGAACGCTGATACTGACTCTGAAACGCGAAGCGGTCGATCAAACCCGATTTGTGGGCGGCAAGTTCAGCGTCGAAGGGCCACGTCATGCAGTTCGCCCACACGACGCAGCGGGGCTTGCCGGCAGCGTGAATTTCCGGCAGCCGGCGCAGGAATTCGCCGTTGCAGAAACTGACCACAATCTGATCGGCGAAAATGCCCGGCTCGTAGGCGTGCGTCGTGCAGCCGCGTGCATCGCATAACGCCCGCATTTCCGGGCTGGGGTCGCCGCCCATCGGCACGAGGTGCACCTCAACGCCGCACGCTCGCCACAGGTCGATATTGTGGTCCAGTTCGGTATCCGCGCCGCCGTAGAGCGACGGGTAGCCTGCGATGTAGAGTGGGGCGAGTCGGGGGGCTGAAGATGTCAGAATGAACTCCTGTTAACCGCAATTGACCGTCGCGACTTGGCCGTTGGTGGGGCTGCCGGGGAGACTGCCGGTCATACAGCTACAGGGCGATGTGCAGCCGCCGCTGGTCAGATTCCATGTGAACGTACCCGCGTCGTAGGTATAGGTGCATGTGCCGGTGCAGCTACCGGAGCTACTGCTACTGCTGCTACTACTACTACTACTGCTACTGCTGCTCGAACTGG
>JAJXXL010000019.1 GCA_021781115.1 Planctomycetota bacterium | reverse complement strand
TTCATCGACGCTCAGTTTGCCGTCACCATTGGCGTCGGCGCCAATCTGCATCAGCAAAGTGAATGCGCGCATGCCCGACTTATCGGCCTCTTCCTTGGAAATCAGACCATCGCCGTCGGTATCGCTGTTCTTCAGCAGGCGTTCAGGGTCGGGCATGAAACTATTGCCCACCTGGGGCGGCAGGCGGACTTTTTTCAACTCGTCGAGGCTCAATTTGCCATCGGCATTGGTATCGCCGCCCGACCGGATCAGGAATGCGTACAGCCGCACCCCGCCTTTTTCGGCCTCGTCCTGTGAAAGCAGGCCATCGCCATTCGAATCATTGTTCTTGAGAAACCGCTCAGGGTCGAAGCCCGGCCCGCCGCCTGGGCCGAACCGCCCGCCCCCCTGGGCGCCGAGCGACACGACTTCAAAGGTTTGCAGCATCTGGCGGCCGTTGGCCGCGATGCGCTTGGGAATGACCTGAATTCGCGGAAAGAACGCGGCCAGTTCGTGAAACTCGGTGCGCTTCCAGTGGTCGGTGGGGTGGTCGTGACAGTTGGCGCACTGCAATTGAATGCCGAGGAATATTCGCGAGGTTTCGGCGGCGATTTCGTTGGCGTCGCCCGATTGGGCGAAGATCAACCCCGTTGCGCCATTTTCGCGAACGTCGCCGGTTGCCGTGAGCATGGCGGCGGCAACCTCGTCCCACGGCGTGTTGGCTCTCAGCCGTTCGGCCATCCACGATTCGAACGCCTTCTGTCCGAGCTGCGCCCGCATATCAGTGGCCCGCATGAAGACCACGTCGCGCCAATACCGAGCCCAGTTGCGGGCGTAGTCATCACTGGCTAGCAGTGATTCGACCAGCTTTTCGCGCTTGCGGGGGTCAGGGTTGGCGATAAATTCTTGAATCACGGTGGGCGAAGCCGCGGCCCCTGCAAGGTCCAGCCCGACCCGGCGCAGAAAGTCTTCGTCGTTTGTACGCGGCGCCACGGTGACATGTGCGTCGCGCAGACCGGCGTCAATCAGTTCATCGACGCGGGCAGCGACCTCCAACGCTGTTTCCGATTCGCCCGGCGTGGGAATAGCGCCGGGAAAAGCCGCGTCAGCCACCGGTTGGCCGACTTCCGACGCTGATCGAGTGGGCGATGCAGCCTGCACCGACAGGCTCAGGACAAGGAAAAAAACAGCGGTCCCCCCCCACCTTGTCAGGGACCGCGTATACCACGGCCAACCGATGCGCTGCATACCGCACCTCACGCATGGATTCTCGAATACGACCCCATCCACGCCATTTGGCCGCGCATTGGAAGACTTGCAATTCAAAATCGCGACAAGGGCGGCCGGCGGTTCCTGCGGGAACCACGCCCAATCGCCCCGAACAACTTTCGGGGCGATTGGAACTGCAATAATAACCCCGTTGGGGGGGCCAAGGTTTCGACAATTTCGCCGATTAGCGGAACTTTGACGGGCTTTTACGAACGCATGCCGATATGCGACTGCGGTGGCAGTCTGGGCCGGTTAGGCCTTTTTCTTTTTCTTCGCATTGCGAATCTGCAAGCGCTGGTCGGGCGTCAGTAGTTCTGTAATTTTGCCGCGGACCACCTTTTGCAGGTCTTGCAGTTCCCTTTCTGCCGTTTCCAGGTCTTTCTTTTGTTCGTCAGTCAACTGCACCGCCGCAGTCACCGCCTCGCGAGTTTCTGCGGGCGTTTTACCAGCAGCCTTGGCCGCCTTCTGTGCCGAGTTGCGGGCCTTTTTCTGCTCAAAGGTGTAAATGCCGTCGCGCCGGGCAAATGCCGCCGAAAGCTTGGTTTCGTACTCGTTTTTGAGTTCTTCGACCGCTTTCTTTTGCTCGTCGTTCCATTCGACCGGGGCCGGGGCATTGAACGCTGCCGCTGCCGACGAGACTCTCGGCTTGGCTGCCCCTTTCACCTTTTCTTCAGCGCCGCCTCGCACCGCCACCGCGAAACACAGACACAACCCTGCTACCACCTGCCATGAAATCCGCATTGAGTCACCCACTGCTTTCTGGTAATTCAGGTTCGCGAATCAAGTCGCCCTGAGATACGATGCGCAGCGCCGGGCAATTATTTTCATTGGGTTGCGCACGAAATCCGAAATTCGTGTGGCCGTCTCTCTGGGCGAGATGGGCGACAGACGCTCCGCCGCTCGCAGAAATTGGCCCGCTGCCGAACGAAGGACCTCCGATCGGCGGGAATTCATGCGGCCGCGCCGGAAAGCTGCTGCACGATTTCTCGACCGCGTGGCCCCGTTGCGCTGAACCGGTACTCACGGGCGGTTTCGCCGACGATGTCGATTTCGACGCGAAGATGGTCGGCGGGCAGCGCTGCGGCGACACGATCGGCCCATTCGATGCAGCAGACACCGTGGGCGGTCAGGTATTCTTCGGCTCCGAGTTCACAGAAATCATCGCACCCGTGCAAACGGTAGGTGTCGAAGTGATAGATCGGCCAGCGGCCGGCGTATTCCTGCACGAGGATGAATGTCGGGCTGGTCACTTCGCCCGGCGCGCAACCTGCCGCTGCGGCGAGTGCCTGCACCAGCCGGGTTTTCCCCGCGCCCAGGTTGCCGACAAGCGCCAGGACGTCGCCGGGTCGCAGTACATCGGCCAAAACGCGCCCCAACCGGTCGGTCGTGTCTTCACTTGACGACAGAAAGGTCCAGCAGGCGGGCAGCGCCGATTGAGGTTCGTTCGACGACATGGCACGCATCGGCCCGCTTGAGGGTCAGAAATCATGACGC
>JAJXXL010000562.1 GCA_021781115.1 Planctomycetota bacterium | reverse complement strand
GGTCGCCGGCGCGACCGCGAATCGTTGCTTCGACTGTCAGCAAGCTGTGCGCGGGCAGTGAGTCGTCGCCGGGCGATACATCGGAAATCGTGGTTTGCGTGGCGACGGCCACCGCCGCAGTGGGCAGCAGGGCGCGTTTAACCGACGTAAACACATCTTTGGGCGAAAGAATCGTATACACCGCGGCAATCACCATGATTGCCAGCAGCAGGTACGAAACCCTGAGCAAGGGGCGACGATCGACGGCCAGATCGACGTCAACATGTTCCAACTGAACCGCAGCCCGCCTTTCGACGGCCCGCCGAACGCTGGACGAACCGGGTGTGCCCGATTCGCGGAGATCGACAAAATTGAGCACGCTGCTTTTGAGTTCAGGATCGGCCTGCTCAATGGCTTTCGCAGCGTACAGGGCGTTCACGGTTTTCAGCAACGGCCGCGCAACCCGCCACGTCAGCAACGCGAGGATCGCCGCGATCACGCCCACCAGCATGAGCACCCGCGCCAACTCGCCAACGCCGTCAGCCAATACCCATTGATCAAACACCGAAAACAGGAGCAAGTACGCCAGAAACAGCGAACCGACCCAGCCCAGTGCGGTAAAGACCTCAGTCGATCGGATGTGCGACCGGGTTTTGGCGAGGTGATAATCGATATATTCGTCAAAATCGACGTAATTGTTCGCGGCAGGTTCGGCCATGATGGGGATTGCGTCCTCCGCGGGGCGACACTCGACGGCTCAATCGTTCATTACGAACGATTGGAGTCCGGCGCGCGGCGACCGGTACGGTTGGTGTGATGCGCGCCCGCTGCGCCCGGTTCGACTGGGGCAGAGTGCAAACGGCATCCGTTCTTACATTATCGTACCTTGTCAGACGTTTTCCAACGGCAGAAAGTTCAAATCCACGCGTCAGACAGCAGTGAAACCGCCACGGCCGCTTTGGAGACGGCCCGGGGCCGCGAGGCAGCCCCGGCTGTGCCGGTGCTGGAAGGCGAACTGCGCACGAACAGTCAGGCGATTTCGAAACCCTTGCGTTGTTCGCGGCTTTGCCAGGCGTTGGCGGCGTCATCGCCCACGATTTGCTCGGTTTTGGGATCCCACTTCAGGTTGCGGCCGAGCCGCATGGCAATGTTCGCCAAGTGGCATGTGGTGAGAATCCGATGATGCGAGTCGACGTCGGAAACGGGTGTCGAACGGTCGCGAACGCATTCGATGAAGTTGCCCATGTGGCTGTCAAGCCGCTTGCCTTTGCGCAGATTGATCAGGATCTCTTCGGCGATCGGCTTTTCCTTGAGCGCCTCGACCAGCGCGCCGGTCAACTTGCCACGGTTCACGAAAATGCGCCCCGCTTCACCTTCAAACATCACCCCGTTGTCGAACCCCAGGTCGTCGGCCCTGTCACGAATGAACAATTCAACGCCGTTTGCGAACAGGCAGCGAACATTAAATTCCGTCGCCGCGTTGAAGTGATCGTCGACCGTGGGGTACCCGTCCCTCAGTTCGACCGGGTGCACGGCAGAAACGACTTCAATCGCGGTGGGGCCGCTGGCCTCCATGCCGATTGCCCACTGACCAATGTCGACGTGGTGCGCCCCCCAATCGGTCAACTTGCCGCCTGAGTACTCGTACCACCAGCGGAAATCGTTGTGCGACCGCTGCTTGATGTAATCAACCTTCGGCGCCTGGCCAAGCCAGAGATCCCAATTGAGTTCGGCGGGGGCGGCGGTCTTGGGAAACGGCCCCCCCTTGGGCGAGCCGCCGATCGCACACGTCACGCGCGAAATCTTGCCCAGTCGCCCTTCGCGCACCATCGCCACTGCGGTCAGAAACTGGTTGTTGTTTTCGCTGCGTTGTTGTGTGCCGACCTGCACGACGCGCCCGGTCTCCTTGACGACATGGCACAGCTTTTTGCCCTCGTCAATCGTCAGGGTCAGCGGCTTTTGACAGTACACATCCTTGCCGGCCCTCAGCGCGTCGATGCAGATCCGAGTATGCCAATGGTCCGGCGTGCTGATCGTGACGATTTCGACGTCGTTGCGCTCGAGCAACTTGCGGTAGTCTTCATAGATTTCCGATTTACCCTCGGCGATTTCCTGCTTGAACCTTTCGGCGCGTGTGCGGTCGACATCGCAGTTGGCAATTATGTCGCCATATCTCTTGATGGCGTTGGCATCGCCCCGCCCCTGCCCCCCGTTGCCGATGCACCCGACGCGCGGGCGCTCAGTCGGCGACTTGGTTTCATCGGCCATCGTGCGCGCGGTCGAAAAATACCACGGTGTCAACGCGCCTGCCGCCGTTGCCGCGCCAGCCACGGTAAGGAAATTGCGGCGGGTCGTTCGCATCTGGCGTGCACTGGAATTATTCATTGTGTTGCTCATGAGCCAGGAGAACTCGGTGAACGGGCCGTTGACGCCGCCAATTGGCCGATCGTTCGGTGTTGTCAAGCCGCGTCGATCGGGCATCCGTCAGCGTCATTCCATGCAACATCTTGCCCGATCCCCCCCACCAATGCAAGCCGCCCCCCAATATATAAGACATCCATAGTTATTGACAAGTCAAAACTGAATCGGTAGTATTTCGTGCATGGTGCCTGCAACTCAACTGAGCGCCTTAAATGACAGCGTATGCACCCCGAACGCAGACCCCCGCTCGAAAACGGTTTCCTGGTGAAACACCGCAATGTCGAGTTTTCGCTGTGCGTTTACCATGGACTCAAGCCAGCGCGGTTCATTGTGCGATCGCAATGGCAT
>JAJXXL010000053.1 GCA_021781115.1 Planctomycetota bacterium | reverse complement strand
GCGAGATCCGTACCGTATCTGGGTCAGCGAGATCATGCTGCAACAAACGACCGTCGTGGCGGTCGCGCCGTATTTTTCCCGATTTCTCGGCCGATTTCCCACGCTGGCCGACCTGGCAGGCGGCAGCGAAGAAGAAGTCCTCCGCTTGTGGGAAGGGTTGGGGTATTACAGTCGGGCACGCAACCTGCACAAAGCGGCGCAGGTTGTCATGACGCAGCACGGCGGTCAATTTCCAAATACCGCCGCCGCACTTGAGAGTCTGCCGGGCATCGGTCGGTACACCGCTGGCGCCATCGCGTCGTTTGCATTCGACCGCCCGGCACCAATTGTCGAAGCCAATACACTGCGGCTGTATTGCCGATTGCTCGCGTTCGACGGCGATCCGCGGTCGGCGGCGGGTCAGAAGTTGTTGTGGGAATTCGCCGCCCGCGTTCTGCCCCGAAAGTCGCCCGGCCGGTTCAACCAGGCTCTGATAGAACTCGGGGCAACGATCTGCAAGCCTGAATCGCCCGCGTGCCCAACCTGCCCCGTGAAAACCGCCTGTGCCGCATTCACGCAGGGAATTCAACACCTCGTTCCACGACCTGCCGTGCGCCCCGAAATGACTGACGTCACCGAAACCGCCGTGGTGGTGATGCGCGGCCAGCAGCGGCTGCTGATCCGCCGCGCGCCCGGTGAACGCTGGGGCGGATTGTGGGACTTTCCCCGTTTTTCTATCAATTCCCATGGCAACCCCGCCGCCGACACCCGCGCGATTGCCGAAATCGTGTTCGATCGACTCGGAGTGCAAATCGGAACCGGCAAACTGCTGGCGGTTTTGCGGCATACTGTCACTCGTTATCGAATTACGCTGCGCTGTTACGTTGCGAACCAGGTCGGAGGGGAATTGGCTGATTCACTGGGCGTGGCGCGCTGGGTGACCCCAGCGGAACTTGACGATCTGCCGCTCTCGACGACAGGGCGCAAAATTGCCCGCCTCCTTTCCGCACGGTAGAAATTGCCTGGATTACGCACCCGGATCAAACAGAATTCCGTGCCTGACAGGATTGCCCCGAGTTTTTGGCGCACGCGCCACTTTCGGCAAAGGTGAACCGGGGTTGCCACCGACGGGGCTGCCGGAGTGGCTTTCGATGATGCCTTTGCGCGGGCTCTGACGATTCTCTCAAAGAATCACGTGCTGCCGGTCCATGGGGTTATGTCGCCTGCACCGGTTGCACGCATCGTGCTCCTCACGACCACCGCGGCCCGCGGGTCTGCAGCGCAAACTGAATGCGTCGCAGGCGATGAAATTGTGTCATCGCGGTCGCTTTCTCGCTTGCCCGCAGCGCTCACCATTCCATGCCGCACCCCTCTGAACCCACTTTGGAATATGGGCGCAGGCTTCGGCCGACGAAGTTGTCGATGCGCCGCCTCGGGGCGATCGCCGCGTCGATTGCCGCCCTGCTCGCCGGTTGTTTCCAGCAGACCGCCCCGCTGGTTGTGACACCGCCGGCGGGTGGCGCGCCTGAAGATGCAATCATCGTTCGCGGGAATCATCCGTGGACCGATTCAGGAATCGAAATTGCCGCTGGCGAGTCGATGACGATCGTCGCCCGCGGCCGGCTGCGGATCGGTCGCATCGTAAAGCCAAAGAATGACATCGAGACGGACGTTGGCCCGGCGGGCACGTTTTTCTATGGCGACGATGAAGTCGAGCATGACTTTCCGCTTCCCGCAGCGGGCAAAGGCCCGGCGCCCTGCTACTGCCTGATTGCGAAAATCGGGTACGGCCCCGCATTTTATGTGGGAGAAGGGTGGAGCGCGATCGCCCGACAATCGGGCCGGTTGTGGTTGGGCATCAACGATTACGACTTGAGCGAAAACCAGGGTGAGTTTTATGTTCAGGTCCACCGAGGCGACTCCGTGCAGCCGATTTCCTGGCGCGACGATGTGCCGCTCGACGCCCCCGAAGAGCCGCCAGAATCGACCGGCCAGGTCGTCGTGATTTACATCGATGGGTTACGCCCCGACGTTGTCGAAGAAATGGCAGCCATGGGGCACATTCCGCACATTCGCCAGCGGTTCGTCGAAGGCGGCGTGCACCTGAGTAATGCATTTACGGCATTCCCGTCGGATACGATCACATCGAACGGCACAATGTGGACCGGTTGCTATTCCGACCGCCACGGCCTGAAAGGCCAGGTGCGTTTCAGCCGGCAGCGCCTCAGGGCCGATTCGTTTCTCGAACCGATGGGGCCCAACCGCAGCTCAAAGCAGCTCGGTGCTCAGGGCATCGACAAGGTCGTCCAGGAAACGGAAGCCGTTTCCGTTTCGGCAATCAAGGGGAGCGACCAAGGCAAACAGTGGCGGACGACTCAAACTTCGGGTACGCCCGCGATCTACGACTACCTGCGGGCCCAGGGCGGCGACTGGGCGACCGGCGTGCTGCCCGTCATGACCGACGTTCCCCCCGTGCTGTGGACGCGCAGCATGACGCGATTCCTGCCATATTTCGACGCCCACGAAGCCTGGCGGTACATCGACGACGCCAATGCCCATTTCGCCGTGCGGCATCTGTTGCGCCAGCAGCGACCTGTCACAATCATCTGGTTGCCCGAAACCGACTCGGTCAGCCACAAAGAGTGCCGCGGGCAGTTTGGCAGCACCCGGCGCACGATCGCGCGGGCCGACCGGCTGGTCGGTGAAATCACCACTGAACTCGACAGCCAGGGGCGACTCGACAGCACCTACTTGATTCTTGTCAGCGATCATGGCCACGTCGGCGGAGCGACACGGCACCTGACCCGATTCGACCTGACCAACGAACTCTTCTACGAACCGCGTCAGGTCTCACCCGATGGAATCTGGCTGGGGGGCGGGTTGGGTTTGTCGGTCAGGCAATATCGGTTCGAAAACCGGCATACCGACGACGATGGACGGCAGTTTGTGTTCATCGACGGCGATTCTGATGGCACGGCGCGGCTGTTCCTGCCCAAGGGACATTACAAATCGGGCGATTGGAGCGGCCCGAATCGCGCCGCCAACTTGCTCGCGTACCGAATCGGCGCACGGATCGCCCCGTTAAACCTGCCCGAAACCGTGGCGGCCACACGCGCGCGGCATGACGACGGAACCGAGCAGTTTCCGGTCGACCTGGTGCTGATCAAACTCACCGACGACTCGATTCTGATCACGACCGCCGACCGCGGGCAGGCGGTGATCGACCGCCGGCGCAACGACGCGGGTCAGTGGATCTACCGGTACACTCCCGTCGAAAATGTCGCGCCGACAACCGAAGGTCAGGTCGTGTATCAGCCAATTGATCAGCCCGCGATCGACCCGCTGGGGTTAGTCGGCCGCGTCCGCAAAGGTTTCCTGCGCGGGCATTACGACGAACAAACCTGGCTGTGGCTCACCGCCGGTTCCGAATACCCCGACGGCGTCGTAGCTCTCACAAGGCATATCCTCTGGCAGGACAACATTCGCGCGCAGGAACAGGAATACGCGCCCGACCTGGTGGTGACAGCGCGGCACGGCTGGTTATTCGGCACGCACAATACGCCCGGCACGACGCACGGCTACCCGCTGGCCGAGTCGATGCATGCAACGTGGTATGTCTCGGGGCCGCACGTCCGCCGCGGGGCCATGGTCGAAACCCCGTGTCGGCTGGTCGACCTGACCCCCACGATCCTCGAAATGACCGGTACCCCCTATGACCCCGACCGCCTCGACGGGCGGGCTGTGCGGGCGATTTACGATAGCGGCACGCCACAAGTCGCCGCCAACCGCCGCCCGGTGTACTGGAACGACGTCGACCTGCATGCCTGGCAACCGCTCGAATACTCTCCAGCGCCGGCCTACGCGAATCAACCACGATCGATCAACGACGCCTCGAACCCCTGGGATCTGAACAACATTGCTTATGACGCCGTGGCAATCAGCGACTGGAACATCCTGCGACTCATGGACGACGCGCTTTCAGAACTGGTCCCGCGGCGGACTCGATTGACCGAAACGGTCGAAAGTGCCGACGCCAAGGCTCGCCACAACAAGCAAAAGTGGGTTGCCCAGGGCGTCGGCGCGCTCAACGTGTCTGGCGTCGCCGTGGCGGATTACAGCTTTACATCGCAGGGCAACCTGAAACGAGCCGACGAAACCGTCAACTGGCTGCAAGCGCGGGGCGAGCGGTTGGACCAGAAAATGGCAAAGCCCATCGGACGCACGTCGGTCATTGGAGCCCCCGTCGCCAACTCAGCAATCGACGCGTTGCAGGGCAGCTTCTGGGAGGTTTACCGTTTTGCGCAACGCGTGCTGGTCGAAGTGCTCGATGAAACGATTCTGAACGGCATCGAAGATCATGTCGATTCGACGATCAATGCCTACCGGGCCACGCCCGCCGAAACCATCGTTCCTGAGTGACGACGGCAATTCTGCCGATGGTGGAACTGCCCTGGATTGCCGCTGTTGCCAGGCGCCGCTCGCCAGGATGGTCTCGAGTTAACCGGCCGTAGAACGGGCACGCCGGGCCGCATCGAGCCAGACGGGCATTCCGTGTGTCGTGTTTTCGTAGTATGATGCCGGGTGTTGCGTTTCATGACACGCGAGCATGTCCGCCCAAAATGCGTGTCAGCTCAAAGCTGGGTTCAGGAGTGAGTGGGATGTCATCGCGCTTAGGGACTGGCGTCGTTGGCGTTTTCGGTTGCGCTGCGGCATTGATTTGCTTCGGGCAAGTCGCCGCCACCGAAATGACAGTCGCCGAACCAGCCGGCTCGATCGTACCGCCGCCAACGACGGCGCGCTGTGGCAACTCCGTTTCACTGCGACGCATGGAATTGGCATGGGCTGGCGATGAACCGTCGCCCACCGCCCCCTCGACACCGGTGTTCAATAACAAATCGATCAAAGACCGAAAAAAAAAGGCGATGCCGCCCGCCGCAAAATCGTCGGCACCCGCGAGCGACGACGCTGCGTCAAAACCCGCCGATCCAAAACCCGATCGGCCGAAATCACGTGCCGCCGACGCGAACGCGAAATCGGCGCGTGCTGCTGACGAAAAGACGCCTCCGGCCAAGGGTGAAATTCCGATGGTTCCCGCCGAGGGGCCGCCCGATGAAGTCTGGGGCAATTATTTCAGACTCAACAAGCCCGCTCTGGTCGCAGTGCGCAACGTTGTGATGCGCCTGCACGAAGCGAAAAAGCACGACCAGGTCATCGCCCTGATCGAAGCCGCGCTGATCGAAGGGCAATCACAACCCTGGATGTACGAAGTGCTGGCCCTGTCGATGGAAGTCGTGGGCCGCCCCAAGGAAGAAATTGAGCGCGTGCTTTTGTCGGGCGTCGATTTTACCGCCGTCAGCGTGCCGAACATGCTCTATTCGGCCGCCTACCTAACGCGGTTCGGCCGCAAGGAGCGGGCGCTCGACCTGTATCGGCAGGCGTCAATGATCGACCCCACGCGCCCTGAAGCCTATGTGCTGGGGCTGAAGCTGGCCCGCGATTTGAATGACGCCGACGGGGTGCAATGGGCCGCGACCGGAATTGTGATGCGGGCTTGGACGAAAGACCACACCGCGCTGCACAAAGAGGCCGAACAAGCCGCCCTCGACATGGAACAGACCCTGCGAAAAAAAGGCGAGTTCACCGCTGCCGACAAACTGGTCGCCGCCATGGCCGAAGCCCGGCAACGCGACCTCGTCGTCGAACTCACCTGGAGCGGTGCCGCCGACCTCGACCTGATCGTCGAAGAGCCACTGGGCACAGTCTGTTCATTTGACACGCCCCGCACGGCCGGGGGCGGCGTGCTCGTGCATGATGGCTTCGGCCCCGACCAGAAAAACACTTATGAGAAATATGTCTGCCCCCTGGGTTTTGCGGGCGATTACCGGGTCAAAGTGCGGTATGTCTGGGGCGATGTCGTTGGCAAACGGGCGGTACTCAAGCTGACCCGCTACCTGGGCACGCCGCAAGAAACCGTCGAAACCCGCGTTGTCGAACTCGAAGCGAAAGACAAGGTCCTTCGGCTGACTCTGAAAAAAGGACGCCTCAAGGCGCCCGTCCTTCTTCCGCTGCCCGAACAAACCGTGCAGCCCCGCCGCGAACCGCAAGGGCTTTTGCAAAAAGTCTCGCCCGACTCGCGCGAGGCCCGGCGAACGCGGTCGGCGTACGATGCCGCCCAGCGCCGCAAAATGCTGGCGGGCGTGCTGCCGGCCCCCGTCGGGTTTCAGCCGCTGATTACGGTACTGCCCGAAGGCGTCAGCTTGGCGGCACAGGCAATCATTTCAGCCGATCGGCGTTACGTGCGGCTGTCACTGTCGCCATCGTTCACCACGATCAGCAACGTGTTCACGTTCAGCTTCACAGGCGGCGGCAATCAGAATCAGCCCGGCGGGGGCGCTCAGAATCAGGGTCAACCCCAGCGCGGCAATTGATGTTTCGAACAGCTTGCTTTTCACGGGCGCCCGGTCAGGGGGCCGAGTCGACCGGCGGTTGCCATTCGCCCCAATGCTCAAGGTAATGGGCATACACGGGCACTGCCTCGACGCGCGATTCGAGCCAGCCCTTGACCTCGGCCACGAGTTGCTGTTCTTCTTCGAGCTTGAGCTTGCCGAGCAGCACGCGGCTGCGCAGGAACACGAAATACGTGTCGAGCACGTCGCAGCGGCAATAATCATTGATTTCGGCAGCACGGCCCGCTTCGTACATGTCCTGTACCTGCGAACCGTCAATCCCCGTTTTGCCCGGCTTGCCGATCAGTTGCGCCATCAGGTTCAACCCGCCCGACAGCCGAAATGACCCAAAATTGGTGAACAGTTCGAGCAGGTCAATATGCGCCGAGACGTTATACCGATTGCGCGACTGTTCGAACGATTTGTCTTCGACGTTGAACCAGAAGGGCACGCTTTGCCCATAGCGGTACGCCGCCAGTTCGAGCACCGGCAGGTCGTACCCGCGGCCGTTGAAACTGACCAGCGTGGGCCGGCCGTAGTGAGCCCAGCCCTGCCAGAAGTTCCTGGCGATGACCTGCGGGCGGTACCGCGGCGCATCGAGCGCCACGAGGTCGAGCAAGTGAAACTGCTCATCAACCTTTCCTACGACGACCGAAATGGGCAGTACGTACGTGGTCGGCAGAATATCTTTGCCATCCCCCCGCTCGGCCAGAACTTCATCACGGTAACGCCGGGTGGCCTGCTGCGGCGTAAGCGTTTCCTGCGGGTAGCGAACCTTGGCAATCAATTCGCCATCGGCAATCGCTTCGACATCGAAAATCAGGTACTTCACCGCGGGGCGATTGTCGGCCATTTGAGACCCCTTGCAACGAAAATACACACGACTTTGACTCTAGGCCAATGGCCCGCCGTGGCCACAGCCGCCCGGCTATTGGACGGCAACGGCCTTACCTGTCGCGATGCTCTTGCGTTCGAGGTGGCATAATTTCAGGGCGTCGCGGGCCAGCGTGCCGGCCAGCAGCGGCGGTTCACGGCCCGCACTCACGCCATCGACCGCGGCTTGCAATTCGGCGGTGAACGCGGCACACCACGATGCGCTTCCCTTGAGCTTCGGCTGCGTCACTTTTCCGTTGGCGGTGGCGAGCGTGAGCGGGCGGTTCAAAACCGGCTGGTTGGCAAGCGTATTAAAATCGTAAAGCAGCGTCGCATCTTCCAGATAGATCTCAAACCCGTGGGCAAAGGCCAGGCCGCGTGCAGCGATGCCCCCGCTGACGCAGCTCACCGTCAGATTCGGGTCGTCAAACAGATACTGTGTCGTCAGATGCTGGGTGCCGCCGAACTCGATAATGCCCCGCGAGTGCACGCGCCGCGGAACACCGCACACCAGACCGATGAAATGATTGTCGTGAATGTGCAGGTCTATGCCCGGCCCCCCCGAGCGGGCCGCGTCGGCAAGTTCGTCAGACCAGTCGGGCTTGGAGATGATCCGCCGGAAATGCGCCGCCCGGAGTTTTCCGTACTGCCCGCAGGCAATGCAGTCGGCGGCAAATTTGAACTCCGGCACAAATGGCAGCACATGCGCCACCATGAGCAACCGCTGGGCCGCTTGCGCCGCGTGCACCATGCGATCGGCCGCCTTCAGGTCAAGAGCCAGCGGCTTTTCGACGATCGTCGATTTTCCCGCCGCCAGCGCATCGAGGACAACCCGTTCGTGTTCGCTGGTCGGCAGGCAAATGTCGACCAGATCAATCTCCGGATCGGCCAGCAGTTCGCGGTAATCGGCATACACCTTGACCCGTTTCAGGTCGACCTGCCCACCGCGCGGGCCAAAGTTGCCCTGGATCGCCGACCAGTCGCCAGACCGCTTGGCCGGATCGCGCGTGGCAATGGCGGCGACTCGGGCCCCTTTCAGTTTTCGCGCGGCCTCGAAATGCGTCATGCCCATGAAGCCAATGCCGACAATGCCGATTTGAACCATGCTGCTCGTTCCAAAAGTGTGCTGCACTTCGATCGCGACACCCACCGCAAACTCCAGCGCCCACCCCGCGCGATTCGCCGCGCCGCCCCTTGCGGGCCGCGCTGCCGCACCGCCGCGCCAGTCAACACATCTTGGCCCGCCCAATGAAACAACGCAAGCAACCTACCCGGGAAATGCAGCCCGCGCTGCCTGATGCACCCGGCAACGCGGCGTTGGCCGCTCGTTGACGGCGGCGCCCGGCAGGGTCATTCGCGTCGCCCGGTTACGCCTGATACTGCCCCGCGAAACCGGCCACGTTTACCCCCACCCGTCCCGGCAGATATTGCCGGGCAATCGCAACCATTTCGTCGCGGTACGCCAGCGTGCAGGCCACGGGGTCGATCTGGCTGACCGCCGACGGTAGCGGCGTGCGGAATGTTCTTGAACCGGTTGGAGAACCGTCGCCCTCGATGAAATGATCGAGCACAACCGCGTCAGCCACTTCGGCAATGCGGGCAAAGAATTGTACCGGGTTGGCGATGGGCAACAACGGGGCGACCGTAACGACTGTACGGATGCCGGCGGCACGCAACGCGGCGCACGCCTCAAACCGCCGCGTGATCGGGCTGGCATGGGGAGGCAGGCCGGGCAGACGCAGCATGTCGGTTTCGATCGAAACCTGCACGCGAAAATCGCACCGCCCCGCCAGCTCTCGAAAAATCGGCAAATATTCGGCCGCGCGATGCGAGTGCGTTTGCACAACAAGTTCATCGGGCGGGCGGTCCAGCATTGCCTCCAGCACCGAACGGGTGATGCGATGTTGAAACTCCTGGGGGACAAACGGGTCGGTCACGCTGGAACAAAAAATCGAAAACCGCATTCCCTGCCGATGAGCCCAGCGCGATTCGCGGTCGAAATTCAGGTGGTACGATTCGGCGGCGTTCCTGCGGATTTCCAGAAAACCGCCCCAGGCCCGGCCACCGAGCAAATGCCGGTTGTGTTGCACATAGCAGCCCACCCCGCACAGCGCAGCGCCAAAACTGCACCCGCGATATGGTTGCAGCGAATGCGAGGTACACCCCTGCAAAAAACCCGAACTGCGGGTCAAAATGTTCTTGACGGTCGTCAGCGAAATTTCAAGTGGCATGGGCCCATGCTCGTTGCGGAAAATCCGGCCGGGCCAGGGGCTGGCAGGTCGTCGCAGCAGACTGGACATCGCGGGCAAGGCGCGCCACACTACCTGCTGCTACGTTTCATTCTACGGCGCTGGTCAAGTGCGCAAACCGCATATTGAGGATTAAGCATGCTGGACACGATCAAACACCGGCTGGGTCGGGGCGAAACGCTCATGGTTTGCGCCATGGGCCGCGTATTGCACCATAACCTCGTGCAAATGATTGGCATTCATGGCGGGTTTCATGCGCTCTGGTTCGACATGGAGCACATGGACTATTCGACAGAAACGCTCGAACTCGGTACGCTCGCCGCCCGCAGCCAGGGGCTCGACAGTTTCGTGCGCCTCGCGCCCACTGATTACGCCTGCATTACCCGGGCGTTTGAAGCGGGCGCTTCAGGAATTATGGCGGCCCAGGTGCGATCGGCCGCCGAAGCGGAACAAATCGTGAAATGGGCCAAGTTTCATCCGCGCGGCTGCCGCGGGTTGAACAGCGTCGGCTGGGACGCCCAGTTCGCACGTATTCCCCTGGCCAAATTCGCCGAAAAGGCCAACCGCGAAACCTTCATTGCCATTCAAATTGAAACGGTCGAGGCGCTCAATGAATGCGAAGAGATTGCCGGCATCGACGGCGTCGATCTGCTGTTCGTCGGCCCGGCCGACCTGAGCCAGAATCTGGGCGTGCTCGGCGATTTTTACCACCCCGCCTGCCTCGCAGCCCTCGACCGTGTGGCCGCGGCCTGCAAACAGTACGGCAAACCCTGGGGCGTCGTGCCGGTCGACCCCGAATACGCCACGCGCTGCGTCGAGCATGGCTGCCGCATGCTCTCGGTTTCGGCCGACGTGCGGCTGATCAACGCCGGCATTGAAAGCGTCAAGCACAACTACGCCAAGTTTTTCGCGGCTGGCCCGGTGTAACCCCGCCACAGCGGCGGCAATCAGGAGATCCTCAAATGCGCGCCACGAGAACAATTCTGGTTTGTGTTTCCCTGGCGGGGCTGGCCCACGTGCCGTGCTGCGCCGCCGAGCCGTTGAAGCACTCGGGCGCGGCCATCGTCGCGCCGGATGCACCGCTGGAGCTGTTGTATACGCGAACCGCCCCAATTCAGGGCGGCCTGACCGAAGGCCCCGCCGTCGCCCCCGACGGCAGCGTGTACTTTTCTGATATTCCCGAAGGTCGCGACAAGGGGTTGATCGTGCGGTGCGACCCCAGGACGAAGGCGATCACCATTTTTGCCGAAGACAGCCACAAATCGAACGGCCTGAAATTTGACGCCCAGGGCGACCTGGTCGCCTGCGAAGGGGCCGATTTCGGCGGGCGGTGCATTGCCCGTTGGAATCGTAAAACCGGGCAGCGCACGATCATAGCCGACCGGTACCAGGGCAAACGCTTTAACGCCCCGAACGACCTGTGCCTCGACCGGCAGGGGCGGATCTATTTCAGCGACCCCAAGTACCTGGGCGCTGAACCGCGCGAGCTCGAATACCGTGCCGTGTATCGCATTGACGCCGGCGGGCAGGTTGTCGAGGTGACGCATGAGGTAGAGAAGCCCAATGGGCTGGTGCTCAGCCCCGACGAACGGTGGCTGTACGTGGCTGACCACAACAACGGCACCGACCAGATCGATGCGAACGCCCCCCAGCCCCAGCGCGGCGCGATGAAAATCT